>JAEULW010000052.1 GCA_016793505.1 Methylobacteriaceae bacterium
CTCTCTCCTGATACAGCATTTCCGGCTCCACGAGCTTGCTTCCGAGGCTCACTGTGTGCGCCTTGCCGGTCTCGAAATCGAACGTGAATTCGGTTAGTGTGCATAAGGAGGACTTATGCCAATGCGCGATCCGCTACCGCCGCTCTCGGCGATCCGAGTGTTCGAAGCGGCGGCCCGGCTGCTGAGCTTCACCAAAGCCGCCGCGGAGCTCGGCATGACGCAGGCAGCGGTGAGCTACCAGATCAAGCTCCTCGAGGAGCGGCTGGGCGCGCCCCTGTTCCTGAGACAGCCCAGGGCCCTCGCGCTCACGGAGGCCGGCCAGTGGCTGGCGCCTCGCACGACCGAGGCCTTCGACCTGCTGCGCGAGGCCTTCGCGCGGTTTGGCGAGCGCGAGCAGGCGACCCTGGTGGTCAACACCATGCATACGTTCGCCGCGCAGTGGCTGGCGCCACGACTCGGCGTCTACCAGTTGGCCCACCCCAAGACCGCCGTGCAGCTCGAGACGACGACGCGCGTCGTCGACTTCTCCCGCGAAGAGGTCGACGTCGTGATCCGCTCGGGCAAGGGCGTATGGCCGGGCCTGTTGAGCTACAAGCTCATCGACGTGCGCTACACGCTGATGGTCTCGCCGAGCCTGGCAGAGAGTGTCGGCGGGCTGAGGGAACCGGCGGACATGTTCAAGATCGACCTGCTGGATCCGCACGATCCCTGGTGGATCGACTGGATGAAGGCGGCCGGCCAGCCGATCGAACGGCTCGACATGGCCCTCGCCCCGATCGGCCTCCAGACCATCACGGCGAGTGCGGCGATGGCGGGGCGCGGCGGTGCGCTGCTGGTCAAGGAGTTCTTCGAGCAGGAGATCAAGGACGGGCGGCTCTACCAGCCCTTCGACATCATGGTCGATACCGAGAGCGCCTACTGGCTCGCCTTCCCAGAGGCGCGGCGCAACGTCCCCAAGATCAAGGCTTTCCGTGACTGGATTCTGGGCGAGATCGGCCGGCCGGCGACCTAGCTGGGGCGGAACAGCGTCCCGGGGCGGAGGCCCGAGGTCAGCCGGCGGTGGATCAGCCGATACCACGCGGTGTGCTCGGGATGGACCTGGTCGAAGCCCGGTGCCCGCTGGGTCACGTATCCCTTCGAGTAGAGCACCACGTTCTGGCGGTACCAATAGGCCACCCCGCGATCCGTCCAGACCGCCGGGCGGATGATGTCGCGCGGACCGTAGCCGTGCGCCGCGAAACGGTCGGCCCAGTAGCTCTGCCACTGCTCGTTGATGTGGTTGTTGCCGCCCTGCCCCGGCACCGCCGCGCTGAACAGGACGTGTGGCGCCAGCGCGACGAGATCGGCCACGAAGCCATCTGCGCGGCCTGGCGTGAGGTGCTCGGCGACCTCAACCGACATCGCGAGGTCGAAGCTCTGCCCGGTGCGAAGCGGCCGTTCGAGGTCCGCCGCGCGGATGTCGAGGCCGGGATAGGCCGGCGGCAGCGACTGCACCCACTCGCCTTCATAGCCCGCAACCTTTGCGCCCAGGCTGCGAGCCACATCGAGCCACGGCCCCACGCCGCAGCCGACGTCGACGACCGATTTGGGATGCACCACGTCGAAAACGATTGGCAGTATCTTTCGGGCCGAATGGTGCGATCCGACGCGCTGCCAGGCGTAGAAGACCTTGGAGTAGGACTGCTGCATCGGAGCGCTACCGGATCAGGCGGGAAAAGCTGGAGCGGGTGAAGGGAATCGAACCCTCGTATTCAGCTTGGAAGGCTGCTGCTCTACCATTGAGCTACACCCGCAAGTCAGAAAGGGTGGTGGGAGAGGTAGGACTCGAACCTACGAAGGCTTAGCCAGCGGATTTACAGTCCGCCCCCTTTGCCGCTCGGGACACTCTCCCGCCGGGCCTTGCGGCCAGACGCGAAGGCCCGCTCGCGCGGGCCCTCGGCGTGCGGCTTATCCCGCACCCCCGGCCTGCCCGTCAACCCGAAAAACGCGCCGGCGGCGCGTTGCGCCCCACGCCGCCGCATGGCATCGACGCGCGACAGGGAGCGCCGGCGATGACGCGACGACAGGATCAGCCCCGGGGCGGGCGCGGCCGCGGAAGGCCGGAGCGCGACGACCACGCGCGGCGCCAGGGCGCCTCCGATCGCGGCGCCGGCGAGCGCGCCCTGCTCTACGGCTTCCACACGGTGCGCGAGGCGCTGCGCGCGCCGCGGCGCGAGCTGCTGCGGCTGTTCGCGACCGCCGCGGCCGCCGAGCGGCTGGCGGACGAGATCGCCGCGCGCAAGGTCGAAACGCGCATCGTCGAGGCGGAGGACATCGCCCGCCGCCTGCCGGCCGAGGCGGTGCATCAGGGGCTGCTGCTCGAGGCGCGGCCGCTCGCCCCGCTCGATCTGTCCGACCTTCCGCAAAGCGCCTTCGTGCTGGCGCTCGATCAGGTCACCGATCCGCACAATGTCGGGGCGATCATCCGCACCGCGGCGGCGTTCGGGCTCGACGCCATCGTCACCACCGAGCGCCATTCGCCGGAGCTGTCGGGGACGCTCGCCAAGAGCGCCTCGGGCGGGCTCGAGCATGTGGCGATCATCACGGTGGTCAATCTCGCCCGGGCGCTGGACGAGCTCGGCGATCTCGGCTTCCAGCGCGTCGGGCTCGATTCCGAAGGGCCGGCCTCGCTCGACGAGACGGCGCTGTCGCGACCCCTGGTTCTGGCGCTCGGCGCCGAGGGCAAGGGTTTGCGGCGGCTGACCCGCGAGCGTTGCGACACGCTGGCGCGCATCGACCTGCCGGGGCCGATCAAGAGCCTCAACGTCTCCAACGCCTGCGCGGCGGCGCTGACCATCGCGCGCCGCCGGCTGGCGGAGTGATCGTCAGTCCTCGCGCCAGTAGCGGCCGTCGCGATCGCGCCAGACGCGCGGGGCGGCCGTCGCGGCGCGGGCGCGGGCGTCGCGCTGCGTGCCGTAGACGACCGTGACGGTCTGGCGCTTGCGCGGCGGCGGCGTGAGGTAGACGATCTGCGGCTGCACCGTCACCGCAATATGCGCCGAGGGCGCCAGCGGCGGCTCGACGAAGCTGCGCGAGTTGGTCACGTCGGCGCCGGCCGCGACGATCACCCGACCATGGCCATGATGGCCATGATGGCCGCGCCAGCCGTGGCGTCCGACGTCGCGCATCGACCAGCCCGGCCCGTAATTCGGCGTCGTGTAGCCGCGCCAGGGCGCGGCGCCGCGATCGGGCAGAACGCGGCCGCCATTGAAGGTCGCGGCGGACTGGGCGCCGGGCTGGCCGAGCGGGGCGAAGGAGCCGCGCCCGCCGATCACCACGCCGCCGGGAAAGCTGCGGCCGCCCGCCTCCGCGGTGCCGGCGGCGAGCGCGCTTCCGGCCGCCACGAGGAGGACGGCCATCGGTCTGAACGAAAGTTGCATGATCACTCCATCGACGAGGCGGCCTCCTCGACCCTAATATAGCGCGCGAATACAGCGCGGACACCTGCCCGACGGGGCGTGTGGTGAACCGACCGGCGGGACGCCCGACCGACCGGACAGAAACGCCGCCGGACGGCGAGGCAACGGGCGGCAGGGACGATCACGGGGCCTACGGCCGGCCTGTCGCGCATGTGTGTCTGGCGCGCCCGCAACCACAGAGGACATGGGCATGAGCATGGCGAGCGCGACCTCGCGATCGGCGGCGGCGCGTCCGATGACCGCCGAAGAGCGCCGCGTCATCGTCGCCTCCTCGGCGGGCACGGTGTTCGAATGGTATGATTTCTATCTCGCCGGCTCGCTGGCCGTGAACATCAACAAGACGTTCTTTTCGGGCGTCAACGAGACCGCCGGCTTCATCTTCGTGCTGCTCGGCTTCGCCGCCGGCTTTGCGGTCAGGCCATTCGGGGCGCTGTTCTTCGGCCGTCTCGGCGATCTGATCGGGCGCAAATACACCTTCCTCGTCACCATGCTGGTGATGGGCGTGGCGACCTTCCTCGTCGGCGTGCTGCCGGCCTACGAGACGATCGGCATCGCCGCGCCGATCGGCTTCATCATCTGCCGTCTGCTGCAGGGGCTGGCGCTCGGCGGGGAATATGGCGGGGCGGCGACCTATGTCGCCGAACACGCCCCGCCGGGCCGGCGCGGCTACTTCACCTCCTGGATCCAGACGACGGCGACGGTCGGGCTGTTCCTGTCGCTGATCGTCATCCTCACGCTGCGCCTGAGCATGTCGCAGCAGGCGTTCGACGACTGGGGCTGGCGCATTCCCTTCCTCGTCTCGATCGTGCTGCTCGCCGTGTCGATCTGGATTCGCGTGCAGCTCAACGAATCGCCGGCGTTCCAGCGGATGAAGGCGGAGGGGACGGCCTCCAAGGCGCCGTTGTCGGAGGCCTTCGCGCGCTGGGAGAACGCCAAGATCGCGCTGATCGCGCTGCTCGGCGGCACCGCCGGACAGGCCGTGGTCTGGTATACGGGCCAGTTCTACGCGCTGTTCTTCCTCACCCAGACGATGAAGGTCGACGGGGCGACGGCGAACATCCTGATCGCGCTGTCGCTGCTCCTCGGCACGCCGTTCTTCATCCTGTTCGGCTGGCTGTCGGACAGGATCGGCCGCAAGTGGATCATCCTTGCCGGCTGCCTGATCGCAGCCGCGACCTATTTCCCGCTGTTCGGCAAGCTCGCCGAGACGGCCAATCCCGGCCTCATCGCCGCGCATGAAAAGGTCAAGGCGACGATCGCCGCCGATCCGGCGAGTTGCGGCAACGTGTTCGATCCGGTCAACATCCGCGTCTTCACCCAGCCCTGCGACATCGCCCGACGGGGACTTGCGGCCAACGCGATCAAGTACCAGCTCGTCGACGCGCCGGCCGGGGCGCCGACAAAGGTGACGATCGGCGGCGCGGAAGTCGCGGTCGACGACGCCTTCGCCGCGCAGGCGCTCGCCGCCGCGCAGGCCGCCGGCTACCCGAAGAGCGGCGACGAGTCGATCCTCAAGGCGCAGAGCCTCGGCGCGGCGCTGACCGACAGCCGCGCGCTGACCGCGATCGGCGTGCTGTTCATCCTCGTGCTCTATGTGACGATGGTCTACGGGCCGATCGCGGCGCTGCTCGTCGAGCTGTTTCCGACGCGCATCCGCTACTCCGGCATGTCGCTGCCCTATCACATCGGCAATGGCTGGTTCGGCGGCTTCCTGCCGCCGACCGCCTTCGCCATCGTGGCGGCGACCGGCGACATCTTCGCCGGCCTCTGGTACCCGATCGTGGTGGCGTTGATGACCTTCGTCGTCGGCATGCTCTTCCTGCCGGAGACGAAGGACCGCGACATCTACGCCGGCGACCGGCGTTGAAGAACGAAGTCGGCGTCGACAAAAAGCCCCGCGGGCGCCGGCTCGCGGGGCTGTTTCGTTCGCCGACGCCGCCGCCTTACGGGCAGACCTCGACTCGCCGCCAGCGCCAGCCGTAGCCGTCCCAGACCTGCTGACGCTCGATGTGGCAGACCGGGCCGTAGACGGGCGCCGGATAAACGGGCGCCGGGTAGACCGGGGCCGGCGCCGCCAGGGCGCCGGAGGCAATGGCGCCGAGCGCCAGGCCGCCGACGACGCCGGCGGCGACAGCGCCGGGCCCCCAGCCGCGGCGGTAGCCGTAGCGCGGGCCGTAGTAGCGCGGGCCGTAATAGCGCGGGCCGCCGACATAGCGCGGGCCGCCGGCGCTCCAGCCCGGGCGGTACTGCGCCTCGGCGGCGGTCGGCAGCGCGGCGACGCCGGCGCCAAGCGCGCCGGCCAGCGCCAGGCTGACGCCAAGGCGTCGTGCGGACATGGTGGTCATCGGTCGTCTCTCCAGACAGGGCGGCGGCGCGCCGCGACGGATCGCGCCTCAGGGAGGCGCGCAGCCTTCTCTATACCGTGTTTGCAGCGCGCGCGCGGTGGCGCGGCGGCAAAATTCGGGCGCGACGCATTGCAACGCCGCGACGGCGCTGCTAGCGGTCAGGCCGCGCAACGGGCCGGCGTAGCACAGCGGTAGTGCAGCGGTTTTGTAAACCGAAGGTCGGGAGTTCGATCCTCTCCGCCGGCACCAGACGTTCGAGCCTCACTTCTTCGCCGCCCGACCCGCCAGGACGCCGGCGAGGATGGCGATCGCCGCCGCCGCCAGTCCGGCGCGGCCGCCGCGCATCAGGCCGACGGCGGCCGGCGCGGCGGCCGCCGCGGCCGCCATGGCGCCGCCGGCCGCCTCGGGCGCGGGTTTGCGCGCCTGCGCGCGCGCATAGAGCCAGCCGGCGAGGATGACCGCGACCATGACGCCGGCGAGCGTCAGGTCGCCGCCATAGGGGCCCCACAGGCCGGAGGCGAAGCGGTGCAGGCTGACGAGCCCGACAATGACCAGGCCGAGCCCGCCGAGCCCCGCGACGGCGTAGCCCGCGGCGATCGACGCGCGCCGCCGCACGAGACCCCGCGCCTCGTCGGCCACATAGGCGACGAGGGGGGCAAGCAGGGCCATCATCGACGGCTCATCGCGCCGATCAGCAGGCCGACGCCGGCGGCGATCGCCACGGCGCGCAGCGGATTTTCGACGACATAGGCCTCGACCGCCTCCTGAATGTCGTTGGCCTGGGCGCGGGCGGTGTCGGCGAGCTGTTCGGTCTGCTCGGAGGCCGCCGCGAGCTTGCGGTTGATGGCGCGCTTGGCGTAGCCGGCGCTCTTGGCGACCGCCTCGCCGATGGCTGCGCCATCGCGTTCGGCATAGGCAGCGAATTTCTCGGCGAGCGCCGCGATATCCTTGCGCAGCGAGTCGACCTGCTGGTTTATCTCATTGGTTTCCATGATACATTTCCTCAGCTGAACGAGCTGCCGGCGGGTCGCGCCGGCGCTGTCGGCACTATAACCGACGAAGTCCGCTGCGGTTCCGTGAAAAGCGCGGGTCAGGCGCGGCGCAGCAAGGCGCTGGCGACGACAGGGGCCGGCGTGAAAGACGCCGCGAAGACATCTGGCGCGCGCTCTCGCTCGGTCGCGCCGATCTGACGCAGAAGGCCATTGAGCAGTCGGCCCGGCGGCGCCATCCGGCCGTCGACCTTCGCCTGCATCAGCGTCGTCGCCCCGTCGCGCGTGAAACTCAGATGGAGGTTGCGATTGTCGGCCGGCGCGAGGCCGGCCTCGAGCAGTTCGGCGACAATCATGCCGAGCGGGATCGCCTCGTCGATGCCGGCCTGCTGGCAGGTGGCGAAGACGCATTCCACCGTCTGATCGTCGCGGCGCATCACGCTGGCCGCATAGTCCGCCACCTCCTGCAGGAAGGCGTCGAGATCAAAAGCGACGATTTCGTTCTGGTCGAGGGCGCGACGATAGGCGGCGGCGAGGATGAAGGTGCGCGCCTGCGCCCCGACCAGCGCCGCCCGCGCCTCGGGCGTGGCGGCGCGCTGGCCGAGCGAGAGATAGCTCTGCACCATCTGAAGGCTGTTCTTGACGCGGTGATGCAGTTCGCGCGCCAGATACTGGTTATGCGCCACGGCCGCCGACAGCGCGCTCTCACGCGCCTGGCGCTTCTCCAGCATGTCGTTGAAGGCGGCGGCGACAGAGGCCAGCTCGACCGGCATGCGGACCGATTGCGGGGCGCGGGCGTCCGGGTCGGTCGCCGAGCGCCGGGCCGCCGCCTCGAGCCTGTCGATCCAGTCGACGAAGGCGGTCCGCATGGTGTGCGCATAGGCGACCGCGATCAGCAGCAAAGTCAGCAGCGGCACGATCAGGCCGACCGCCACCTGCCAGTTGAGGTCGCGCGCCGCCTTGTTGTCCATCGCTGCGACGACATACATGTTTTCGGCCGCCAGCGCATGAACCGCGAAGCGTCGTTCGACGCCGTCGCGCGAGCGCAGCGTGCGCGTCAGCGGCGCAGCGTCGCGCCCAAGAGGCCGATCCGGCAGCCAACCGTCATGCGCCGCGTCGGCCAAGACGATCGGCTGTCCCGCGCTGTCGACCAGCGCGATCTGGCCCGGCGCGCGGTCGTCGACGGCGGCGACGGCGCGCAGCAGAAGATCGGAGCCGATGAGCACGGAGCCAGTCACCGCGTCGGCGCCCTCGCCGGCCGTGGCGCGCACAAGGACCGTGCGAAGTCCATCTTTCGCCATCGCCGTGATGAGAACCTGACCGCGAAAGCTCGGCGGCGCGGTGGTCGGCGTCAGCGCGCCGGCGGCGTTGAAGAGCGCGGCGATGGCGGGCGTCTGCGGACGATCGGCGTCGCGCACCGCCGAGCAGGCGCTGTCGCGCCGATCGACGCGCAGGGCGGCATAACCGCCATTGACGGCGAGCACCCGCGACAGAAAGGCTTCGCATGCCGCGCCCGGCGTTGCGCGCACGGCCTCGGCGGTCGTCAGGGCGACGCGCGCGGCGCCGACGAACAGGGTCTGCAGCGACTGGCGCAGGGCCGTCGCCGTCGCCTCCGGGACGCTCTCGAGCGCGCCGCGCACCGTGCTCGTGGTCAGCACCGAATTGGCGCCGATGATCACGGCCATCGGCGCGGCCGCCGCCAGGGCGATGGCGGCGATCCTCGTGCGGATCGAGCGGAAGCGCGTGAAAGGCATGACTCAGTCCGCCGTCAGCGAAGCCGCTCCCAGCGTCACCGCCGCCGCCGCCCGCGTCGGTCCAAAATCCTCGACGCCGTCGATCGCCAGCATCGCGGCGAGCCTGGCGCGGGCGCGATTGACGCGGCTCTTGATCGTGCCGACGGGCACGCCTGCGATCTCCGCCGCCTCCTCGTAGGAGAGGCCGGAAGCGCCGATCATCACCAGAGCCTCGCGCTGCTCTTCCGGCAAGGTGGCGAGCGCGGCGCGGAAATCGGCCAGATCGAGATGGCCCTCCTGATCGCCGCGGGCGGCGAGGCGCCCGGAATAGAAGCCGTCGACGTCCTGCACCTCGCGCCCGCGCTTGCGGTAGAGCGAGAAATAGGTGTTGCGCAGGATCGTGAACAGCCACGCCCGCAGGCTCGTTCCGGGCTGGAACTTGTCCTGGTTGCTCCACGCCTTGACGGCGGTGTCCTGGACGAGGTCGTCGGCGGTCTGCAACGAGCCCGACAGAGAGGCCGCGAAGGCGCGCAGGTTCGGCAGCTCGGCGATGAGATCGTCCTTGAACGAGCCGCTCATGACGAGCCTCGCGCCTGGCTTTCCTTAGCCGCCAGCTCCGCCAGCAGGACGACGAACCTGTCGGGCAAGGGCGCCGACAGGATGTCGTCGTAATGCGCCTTGAGGTTGGCGCCGATGAGCTGATCGAGACGCGGGTCGATCGGCGCCTCCGCCTCTTCGGCCGGCGCCGCCGGTCCCTTCGCCGCGCTGTCGGCCTGACCGGACCCGGATGCGGGCCCGAATGCGGCTCCCGACTTGTCATCCTTCATGCTCACGACCTCTTCAAGGCGCGACCTCGCGGCTCGCGCGCATTCGACGACGCCTCAGGCCGCCGCCCTGTCCTATTTCTGCGCACCGGCCGATGAACGCATGGTTTCAGAAGCGGTTCCGCCGCTGCACAGAAAAAAATACGTGGCGGGCACGGGGGAAATCGAACACAGTCCAGCCCATCCGCGTTGATAGACGCTGGCGGGCGAATGTCGCGCCGCCGACGGGGTAATCTACAATGATCGCCAAGGCCATTGCGCCCTATTTGCCCTATTTGCGCCGGTTCGCACGCGCCCTCAGCGGCGCCCAGACCAGCGGCGACGCCTATGTGGTCGCGACTCTGGAGGCGCTGGTGGCGGACCCTGCCTCCTTTCCAACAGACGTCGACCCGAAGATTGGCCTCTACCGGACCTTCCTGAAGCTCTGGTCGTCGCTTGCGGTCAACGGGCAGCCCGAGGCGGGCGACGCGCCGGCCGAGCGCCGGCTCAGCGCCGTCACGCCGCGGCCGCGGCAGGCCTTTCTGCTGCGCACGGTCGAGGGCTTTTCGGCCGCGGACGTCGCCGCGATCATGGATGTGTCCGCCTCCGAGGCGGAGGAGCTGGTCAAGACCGCCGGCATCGAGATCGCCCAGCAGGTGGCGACCGAAGTGCTGATCATCGAGGATGAGCCGATCATCGCCCTCGACATCGAGGCGCTGGTCGAGGAGCTCGGCCATCGCGTCAGCGGCATCGCCCGCACCCGGGACGAGGCGGTGGCGCAGGCCAAGGCGCGGCGCCCCGGCCTGGTGCTGGCCGACATCCAGCTCGCCGACGGCAGCTCCGGTCTCGACGCGGTGAACGACATTCTTTCGGGCTTCGAGGTTCCGGTGATCTTCATCACCGCCTATCCCGAGCGGCTGCTGACAGGCGAACGGCCGGAGCCGGCCTTCCTGATCACCAAGCCGTTCCAGCCCGATGCGGTGCGCGCGGCGATCAGCCAGGCGCTGTTCTTCGGCGGCCGGGCGGCCGGCGCCTGACAATCCGTCGCAGGGGCGCCGGCGAAAAATCGGCGCGTTCCAGATCTTGAAACGTCCGGCCGGCGCGCATGGCGCGCCGCGCCACGGAAACGCACGCATGTCCGACACCGCCGCCGCCCGATCCGACGCCAGCGCGCCGCAGCCGGCGCGCAGGCCCCTGCCCGCCTTCCTGCGGCTCGCCGGCGGATTCTGGAGCGGCGACACGCGCCGGCGCGCCCTTGTGCTGACGCTGGCGGTGGCGTTCTTCGCCGCCGCCGTGGTCGCCGTGCAATACGGCATGAATCGCTGGAACCGCATCTTCTTCGACTCGCTCGAGAAGAAGGACCTGCCGGGCGTGTGGGAGGCGATCCTGCTGCTGCCGCTGCTCGTCGCCGCGCAGGCGGCGGCGGTGTCGGGCATGGTGGTGTTCCGCATGCTGTTCCAGATGCGCTGGCGCGAATGGCTGACGCAGAAGCTGGCGGGCTGGTGGATCGCCGACCAGCGCTATTATCGCCTGTCGATCGTGGCGCGCGAACAGGGCGCGCCGGAATACCGCATCGCCGAGGACGTGCGGCTGTCGATCGAGCCGCTGGCCGATTTCGCCATCGGACTCGCCAGCGCCTTCGCCACAGCGGCGACCTTCGTCGGCGTGTTGTGGACGGTCGGCGGCTCGTTCTCGGTCGGCGGCGTCGTCATCCCCGCCTATATGGCGGTCGCCGCAGTCGCCTATGGCGCGATCAGCTCGCTCGGCGCCTATTTCGCCGGGCGTCCGCTGGTCGGGCACGTCTCGCACAAGAACCAGATGGAGGCCGAGTTCCGCGCCGAGATGACGCGGCTGCGCGAAAACGCCGAGAGCATCGCGCTGATCCGCGGCGACAAGGGCGAGCTGCGCGGCGCGCTCGCCAATTACGAGCTCGTGGTCGCGGCGTGGAAGAAGATCGTGCGGCAGAACGGCGTGATCGCCATCGTCTACAACATCAACGGCGCGCTGTTCCCGATCGCGCCGCTGCTGCTCGCCGCGCCCAAATATCTGTCGGGCGAGATGACGCTC
>JAEULW010000068.1 GCA_016793505.1 Methylobacteriaceae bacterium
TGCGCCCAGGCGTTCATGCGGTCGGCGAAGGTGCGCTGGCCGCCGCCAGGCGCAGGGATCGCCCAGACCTCGTTCTTCTCGACCTCGAGCAGCCGCGCGAAGGTCTTGAAGCCGGAGCCGCGGAAATGCTCCGAGACGTTCTGCATGACGATCGGGTTGCGCAGGTCCGGCTTGTCGCTGCCATATTTGCGCATCGCCTCGGCATAGGCGATGCGCGGCCAGGGGCTCGGCGTCACCGGCTTGCCGGCAGCGAATTCCTCGAAGGTCTCGCGGATCACCGGCTCCATGGCGGCGAACACGTCCTCCTGCTCGACGAAGCTCATCTCGACGTCGAGCTGATAGAACTCGCCGGGCAGACGGTCGGCGCGCGGGTCCTCGTCGCGGAAGCAGGGCGCGATCTGGAAGTAGCGGTCGAAGCCGGCCATCATCAGAAGCTGCTTGTACTGCTGCGGCGCCTGCGGCAGGGCGTAGAATTTGCCGGGATGGATGCGGCTCGGCACGAGGAAGTCGCGCGCTCCTTCCGGACTCGACGCTGTCAGGATCGGCGTCTGGAACTCGTTGAAGCCCTTGTCGTGCATGCGCCGGCGCAGCGCGGCGATGACCTTGCCGCGCAGCATGATGTTGGAATGGATGCGCTCGCGCCTCAAATCGAGGAAGCGGTATTTGAGGCGCGTCTCCTCGGGATAGTCCTGATCGCCGAAAACGGGCAGCGGCAGGTCGTCGGCGCGGCCGAGCACCTCGGCCTCGGTGACGAACAGCTCGACCTGCCCCGTCGGCAGGTCCGGATTTTCCGTGCCGGCGGGGCGCAGGCGCAGCCGGCCGTCGAGCCGCACCACCCATTCGGAGCGAAAACTCTCGACCAGCTTGAAGGCGGGCGAATCCGGGTCGGCGACGCATTGCGTCACGCCGTAGTGGTCGCGCAGGTCGACGAACAGCACGCCGCCATGGTCGCGGATGCGGTGGCACCAGCCCGACAGGCGGACGGTCTTGCCGGCGTCTTCGGCGCGGAGCGCGCCGCAGGTGTGGCTGCGATAACGATGCATGGTCTCTCTCGCCGGCCGCGGGGCCGCTATGTCCGGCCTCGCGGCCGGTCGGGTCGGCGCCCCGTGTAAGGGAAATCGCCCGGCGGGTGAAGGGGCGGCCGGCGCCTCAGCCGACCTTGCGCAGCCCGTCGGCGCGGGCGGCCATCCATTCGAGCAGGGCGACCAGCGGCAGCGGCCGCGCGAACAGGTAGCCCTGGGCGCATTCGCAGCCCTCGGCGGCGAGCAGCAGGGCCTGCCCCTGCGTCTCGACGCCCTCGGCGGTGATCGACATGTCGAGGGCGCGGCCGATGTCGACCACGATGCGGGCGAGCGCCCGCGCCTGACGGTCGCGCTCGATGTCCTGCACGAAGGTTCGGTCGATCTTCAGGCGGCGGAAGGCGAAGCGGCGCAGATAGGCGAGCGAGGAGTAGCCGGTGCCGAAATCGTCGAGCGCGAGGCCGATGCCGAGCTTGCCGATCTCGCCGATGAAGCGGGCGACGCGCGCCTCGTTGCGGATCATCACCGACTCGGTGACCTCGAGTTCGAGCCGGGCGCCGGACAGGCCGGATTCGGCGAGCGCCGCGGCCACCGCCTCGACGAGATTGTCGCGCAACAGCTGCACCGCCGACAGGTTGACCGAGACCTGCACCTCGGCCGGCAGCAAGGTGGCGTCGTGGCAGGCGGTGCGCAGCACCCATTCGCCGATCTCGACGATCGAGCCGGTCTCCTCGGCGATGGGAATGAAATCGCCGGGCGGGATCAGGCCGAGATCGGGATGGCGCCAGCGCACCAGCGCCTCGACGCCGACGACCGCGTCGGACTGCAGGCGCATGATCGGCTGATAATGCACCTCGATCTGGTTGCGTTCGAGCGCGAAGCGCAAATCCTGCTCGAGCAGGTGGCGGCGCTGCTCGATCTCGAACATGCCCTTCTCGTAGAAGGCGATCTGGTTGCGGCCGCTGTCCTTGGCGTGGCGCAGGGCGATGTCGACCTGCGAGAGCAGCGTCGCCCAGTCGCACAGGCGCGCCTCCATGGCGGCGGCGCCGAGGCTGGCGCCGATGGCCACATGATGACCTTCGAGCTCATAGGTGTGGGCGAGGTGCGCGGCGACCTCGCGGGCGCGGCGCGCCAAGCCGTCCCGGCCGTCCGCCAGCGCGAACGCGACCAGAAACTCGTCGCCGCCGAGACGGACCAGATGCGCGCCCGCCGAGGCCGGGGCGATCTGCCTGAGCCGCGCCGCGAAGGCGACCAGCAGCGCGTCGCCGGCGCTGTGGCCGAGCGTGTCGTTGATCTGCTTGAAGCGGTCGATGTCGATGCAGAGCAGGCCGATCTCGACCGGCTCGACGCGCTTTGCGGCGATCAGCCCCTCGACGAGATCGCGGCCGTGGCGACGGTTCGGCAGACCGGTCAGGGCGTCGTGCTTGGCGAGATATTCGAAGCGCTCGGACATCGCCTGGGTATTGCGGTGAACGAGCGCCATGCGCCGCTTCTGGCCGATCGACAACAGCAGCGCCGAGGCGATCGACACCAGCAGCACGCCCATGATGGCGATCTGCCAGTGGCCGAGGCGCTGCAGGCGCGCCTGATCGGCGCGGGCCCTGGCGGCGCGGAAGGCGGCGGCTTCGGCGGCGAAGGCCTGCAGGCTGCGGGCGGTCTGCTCGAGCGCCCGGTCGATCGCATCGCGGTCGGCGGACGGTCCGAGCGAGCGGACAAGCGGGCCCGCCTCGGCGATGAGCTCCGCAACGGAAGCGCGGGCCCGCCGGGCCTCATCGGAGGCCGCGAGCAGGGCGCGATGGGCGCCGGATTCGAGCTCGCGCAGGCGGCTCTCGAGCGCGGCGAAACGGTTTTCCGCCTCCTGACGCGCCGCCGCCGCGGGCGCGCGGAAATAGGCGAGGACGGCGAGGCGCGTCTCGTCGGCCTCGAACAGGGCGCGCGGGGCGGCCGAAACCAGTTCGGTGCGCGACGCGCCGACGACGATCTCGTCGATTTCGCCCTGGATGCGGATGATGCCGAACAGGCCGAGGCCGCAGATCGCGATGATCGCCGGCAGATAGGCGAGCAGGCGGACGGCGGAGGCCGCCGTGGCCAGCCTGTCGGCGAGAGCGTCGAGGAGGGATTCCCGGCTGTCCGGGCCCGATCGCCCGCCGGTCATGTCGGACGCCCGCCGCGCGCGATCGCCGCCTGTTGCGGGCGGTCGTTCTGCGCAGTCCAGGCGGCCGGCGATCGCGGCCATGTCACTCCGTCGGCGAGCATTCAGGCGCCCTCGCGGGCCAGGACCCATCCGCCCTCTTACGTAGCGACGTGATAATTTTCAGATAACGCGAGGAGGTGAAACGGCGTTAACCAATGCGGCGGCGGCGCGCATCTCCTCCCAGCGCCGGGCGCGACGCGCCAACGCCTCGGCGTCCGCGCCCCACAGGCGCATCTGATGGTCCTCGCCGACATGGGCGGCGCGCCAGGCCTGTTCGGCGGAAAAGGCGCCGTCGAGCACGGCGAGGGCGAGCAGCGCCGAGCCGAGCAGCGCGGTCATCGCATGCAGCCCGGCGAGCGTCAGCGGATCGTCGATCGCCGCGACGCGGCGGCGCACCGCGTCGGTCGCCTCGGCCGGCTGGGCGACATGCATGACGCCGGCGGCCAGCGCGAAGCGCGCGCCGAGGGCGCGGCGGCCCCAGTCGAGCGCCGGGTCCCAGGCCGCCGCCTCGGCGGCGACAAGCGAGTCGGGCTCTTCGGCGCGATAGCAGACGAGATCGGAGCCGGCATAGGCGACGACGTCGTCGGCGACCTCGGCCATGCGCGCGCCGACAGCGTCGATCGCGACATTGACGAGGCGCGTCGCCGGCATCGTCGCCGGATCGATCGTCTCGCCCTGCGCCGCCCATTCCGCCGCGACGAGCCGCATCGCCGCCTCGCTCACATGGGCGAGCGGGCGACGCGCCGGCGTGCGGGCCGGCCGGCCGTCGAGCAGCAGGGTCGGCAGGCCGTCGCGCAGCCCGACATCGGCCTCAGCGTAAAAGCGCTTCGGCAGGGATTTGGCCAGATCGCGGCGGGCGAGATCGATCGGATCGGGGCCAGCGGCGCTGTTCTCGTTCGACATGCGCCCGACATAGAGGCTGGCGCTGCCGGGCGCCAGCGCTCTCGTCACGACAATGTGAGAGCTGCGCCCTTCCTGAAGCCGGGGCGGATCGATCTATTTGCGCACCTGCAACGCAAAGGGAGACACGCCCATGGACCTGAACCGCCGCACCGTCCTCGCCGGCGCCGCCGCTACGCTCGCCGCCGCCCCCGCGCTCGCCAAGGCGCCGCTGGCCGGGGCCCAGTCCGCCTCGGCCTATCGCTACAAGATCGGCGATTACGAGGTGACGGCGATCCATGACGGCTTCTTTTCCCGGCCGCTCGAGGGCTTCATCAAGAACGCCGATCTCGCCGACGTGAAGAAGGCGATGGAGGAGGCGTTCCTGCCGACCGACCGCATCCCGATCAGCTTCACAACGCTGGTCGTCAACACCGGCTCGAAGCTGGTTTTGATCGACACCGGCAACGGCGATTCCGGCGCGCCGACGAGCGGCGTCTGGATGAAGAATTTCAAGGCCGCCGGCTTCGACCCCAAGGATGTCGACCAGGTGGTGATCAGCCATTTCCACGGCGACCACATCAATGGCCTGCGGCTCAAGGACGGCAGCGCCGTGTTCGCCAACGCCGAGATCGCCGTGCCGGCGCCGGAATGGGCCTTCTGGATGGACGACGCCAAGATGGCCGCCGCGCCGGACGGCCTGAAGCCGGCGTTCCAGAACGCGCGGCGGGTGTTCGGGCCGATCGCCAAAGACGTCAAGCAGTTCGAGTGGGGCAAGGAGGCCGCGCCCGGAATCGTCGCCGTCGAGGCCGCCGGCCACACGCCGGGCCACACGGCCTTCGCCATCCAGTCCGGACCGGGCCGGATGATGGCGATGTCCGACACGACCAACCACCCCGCCCTGTTCGTGCGCAACCCGACCTGGGCGGCGGTGTTCGACATGGACGGCGACAAGGCGGCCGCGACCCGGCGCAAGCTGCTCGATATGGCCGCGTCGGAGAAGACGCAGGTCGGCTTCTACCATGCGCCCTTCCCGGCGACCGGCTTCATCGCCAAGGACGGCGCCGGCTTCCGGATGCAGCCGGCGCAGTGGTCGTTGGCGCTCTGACCTGAACTTGCCAGCCCCGGGCGGGCGCTCTAGAGGCGGGGCCTTCGTCCCGTCTCACGGAGCCCCCGCCCGATGGCCGCCCTCGCCGACCGCATCGCCCTCGTCACCGGCGCCTCGCGCGGCATCGGCCGCGCCGTCGCCCTCGAACTGGCGCGGCGCGGGGCGCATGTCGCAGCGCTGGCGCGGACGCAGGGCGCGCTGGAGGAGCTGGACGACGAGATTCGCGCGCTGGGCGGCGCGGCGACGCTGATTCCCTGCGACATCCGCGACTTCGACGCGCTCGACCGGCTCGGCGCGGCGCTGCACCAGCGCTGGGGCCGGCTCGACATTTTCGTCGGCAACGCCGGCGTGCTCGGGCCGATCTCGCCGCTCGGCCACATCGATCCGAAGGACTGGGAGCAGGTCTTCGCCGTCAACGTCACGGCCAACTGGCGGCTGATCCGCTCGCTCGATCCGCTGCTGCGCGCCTCCGACGCCGGGCGCGTGGCGCTGATCTCGTCGGGCGCCGCGCAGCGCAGCGAGGTCAACGCCTATTGGGGCTGCTACGCCGCCAGCAAGGCGGCGCTCGACGCCCTCGCCCGCGCCTACGCCTCGGAGACGAAGACGATCACCAACATCCGCGTGATGATCGCCAATCCCGGCCCGCTGCGCACGAATATGCGCGCCGCCGCGATGCCGGGCGAGGACCCGATGACGCTGAAGACGCCGGAAGAGTTCGCGCCGAAGGTCGCCGATCTGTGCGCGCCGGGCTGGAGCGAGACGGGGAAATTGTATGATTTTCCGACGGACAGCGTGAAGACGTTTCGGGCGCCGGGCTGATATCGACCTTCGACTTCGCGCATCCTTCAACTTCGCTCAGGATCAGGATTGCGGCGACGGCCGGCGCCTGGTCGCAGGAGCGCCTCGCACGCGCAGTCATCGCGAGCGCAGCGAAGCGATCCATCGAACCGGATGGCGCGCCAGCGATGGATTGCTTCGTCGGCTGCGCCTCCTCGCAATGACGGCGAGGCTCGCGCCTGCGCATCGCGCTGAAAGGCGTGCGCCCTGCCCCGACGCGTGGATGACCGGGAGAAGCCCGGCCATGACGGCGGGGAGCTTCGCCCGCGCGGCTACTTCTTCCTGCGCTTGTCGAACGGGTTCTGGCTCATGCGGAACTGGATGCGGATCGGCGTTCCGGGCAGGTCGAAGGTCTGGCGCAGGCCGTTCGACAGGAAGCGCAGATAGCTGCCGGGCAGTTCGTCGAGCTGGTTGCCGAACAGGAGGAAGGTCGGCGGCCGCGCATTGGGCTGCGTCATGTAGCGGATCTTGATGCGCCGGCCCGACACGGCGGGCGGCGGCGTGCGGTCGATCGTGTCGCCGAGCCAGCGGTTGAGTTTTGACGTGGCGATGCGCTTGTTCCACACCTCGTTGGCCTTCATCACCGCGGCGAGGAGCTTGTCGACGCCTTCCCCGGTGAGGCCGGCGAGCGGCACGATCGGCACGCCGCGCACATGCGGCAGCAGGCGATCGGCCTCCTCGCGCAGCTCCTTCAGCTTCGCGGCGCGGTCCTCGATCAGGTCCCACTTGTTGAGGCCGATGACCAGCGCCCTGCCCTCGCGCTCGACGAGACCGACGATGGTCAGATCCTGCTTCTCGAAAGGGATCGTCGCGTCGAGCAGCACGATCACGACTTCGGCGAAGCGCACGGCGCGCAGCGCGTCGGCGGCGGCGAGTTTTTCGAGCTTCGACTCGACGCGGGCGCGGCGGCGCAGGCCCGCCGTGTCGAACAGTTTCAGTTTGCGGCCGCGCCATTCGGTCTCGACCGAGATGGAGTCGCGCGTCACGCCCGGCTCGGGGCCGGTGAGCAGGCGGTCCTCGCCGAGGATGCGATTGAGCAGCGTCGACTTGCCGGCGTTGGGACGGCCGGCCACCGCGATGCGCAGCGGCTTCGTCTCGTCGACTTCCGAACCGTCCTCGTCGTCGCCGAGCACGAGCGGGGCGCGCTCGGCCTCGACCTCGGCGGCCGGCCGGGTGAATTCGGCCGGCAGGCGCTCGAGCATGGTCTGGTAGAGGTCGGAAAAGCCTTCGTCGTGCTCGGCCGAGAGGCGCACCGGATCGCCGAGGCCGAGTTCATGCGCCTCCATGGCGCCGGCCTCGCCTTTGGCGCCTTCGGCCTTGTTGGCGATCAGGATCACCGGCTTGCCGGCGCGGCGCACAAGCTGGGCGAAATGCCGGTCGGTCGGCGTCACGCCGGCGCGCGCATCGACGAGGAAGAAGATCGCGTCGGCCTCGGCGACCGCGATCTCGGTCTGGCGGCGCATGCGGCCGGTCAG
Organism: Methylobacteriaceae bacterium; assembly: GCA_016793505.1. GTDB lineage: Bacteria > Pseudomonadota > Alphaproteobacteria > Rhizobiales > Beijerinckiaceae. The sequence continues at coordinate 7,513 of JAEULW010000068.1, forward strand.
CGTGTCGTCGCCGCTCTCCTCGAGGCCGGCGGTGTCGACGATGGTGAAGTCGAGATCGCCGAGGCTGGCGTCCCCCGAACGGCGGTCGCGCGTCACGCCGGGCGCATCGTCGACGAGAGCCAGCTTCTTGCCGACGAGGCGATTGAACAGCGTCGACTTGCCGACGTTGGGCCGGCCGATGATGGCGATCGTCAGCGGCATCAGAGACGCGTCAGCCGGAGGTCGGCTTGCCGGCGCGGACCAGGCCGAGCAGCAGTTCGGCGCGCTGGCGCAGCGAGGGCGGCGCGGCGGAATCGACGACGATCATGTCGAGATACTTGGCCGCCCGGTCGAAGTCGCCGGCCTGCAAGGCCTTCGCGCCGATGAGTTCGCGCGCCGAGGAGCGGAAGGGCCGGCCCGCTTCGGCGAGCGGCTCGAGCCGGCGCGCAAATTCGGCGGCGTCCGCCTCGTCGGCGCGCAGGAAGGCGGCGCGCAGTCGGGCGAGGTCGCGCAGAAGCGGCTCGACGCCCGCATCCTCGCCGATCGCGTCGTAAAGCCGCACCGCTTCGGGCCGATCGCGCTTGGCGATCTCGGCGGCGCCGCGCAGGCGGGCGAGCAGGGCGTAGCCCGGGGGGCCCTTGGCGGCGATGTCGGAGAAAGCCTTTTCGGCCTCGGCCGCCTTGCCCTGACGATCGAGCTCCAGCGCCGCCTCGTATTGCGCGCCGGCGGCTTCGGCGTCGCGCGTGCGCTTGTAGTCCCAGGCGCGCCAGCCGGCGGTGGCCAGCACGATCGCCACCGCGACGCCGAGGATCAGCGTCTGGTGCTTCTCCCAGAACGCCGCGGCTTTCTCGCGCCGGACGTCCTCGTCGACTTCCCGGAAAATGTCGGCCATGCATCCATCCGTGCGGCCCGGCGGCCGGCTTGCGATCCGGGGCGCGAGGTAACACGGCGCGGCGGCAAAGGCGAGCCGTTCGCCCCGGCCCGGCCGCGCGGCTGGCGCGGCGCCTTGAAGTGGCCGAAATTCCTGTGTTGTTGGGGTGTTCACGCCGCGTGGCGGGGCGCAGCGGAGCGCGTTGAGGTGCGTGGGATGAGGCGAAGCGCGTGCAGCCTGGCGATGGCGCTCGCCGTTCTGACGGGGAGCGGCGCCTTCGCGGAGGGCGAGAACGAGCGCAACCCAGCGCCCGCCCCGGCTCCGGCCGCAGCGCCGGCCAGCGCGCCGGCGGCGCCAGCGCAGGCCGGGCGGAGACGCGTCCTGTTGCGCACGCCCGAGGTTCCCGGCGGCGTGATCGTCTACGACAAGCCGGTGATGCGGAACGGCCGTCTGGTCACCTGGAGCGGCGCCTGGCGCCAGCGCAAGGGCGGCGGGGCCGAGACGGGCCGGCGCAGCGCCTATGCCGAGACGCCGAGGCGCGAGG
>JAEULW010000101.1 GCA_016793505.1 Methylobacteriaceae bacterium
GCCCGCGCCGTGAGCGCGCAGACCGACAGCGCGTCGGGCAGGCGTGTGATCGTCACCTTGCGGTCGAGGCCGCCGGCCTCGAGCGTCGCCGGCTCGATCCCGAGCCCGGCGAGATCGACACGGCCGCCAACATGGCCCGTCTCGATGTCGAGCGTCGCGCCGTCGAGCCTGTCGAGCCAGAGGTCGAAGCCGACGAAATTGCCGGTGGTCAGCACGTCGAATTCGACGCGATCGGGCGCGACGCGGTCGAGCCTGCGCTCATGATTCCAGTGATTGAGCGTCGCGAAGTCCTCGATCCTCGCCCCATGCAGCCGCGCGGCGCCGCGCCACAGCGTCTGGCGGCCGCGGCCGCGATACTCGGCGCCGTGCAGGCAGACGCGGATGCGCCGGCCGAGATCGCCCGGCCCGTATGCGCGGGCGCGATGCGCGACCTCCATGCCGACCAGAATGTCGATCGACAGCGCCGGCGCCTGCGTCGCGGCGGCGACCTCCACCTCGAAAACCGGATCGGCGCAGGCGACGATGTCGCCCATCATCGCCCGCTCCGTCCGCTCGAACGCGGCGTCTCCGAGGAGCGGGTCAGTCAGAAAGACGCGCGCCGGCGTGGCGAAGCGCGCCGCGACGTCGAGATGCAGCCGCGCGCCGGTCGTCCCGTAGTGCCGGCGCCGGCGCAGCGCGGCGAAGATGGCGTCACGGCTGAGCTCCGTCGCGAGGAAGCAGGTCAGCCCGCCGAAGGCGCCGAAACTCGACGCGCCGGGATGGCTCATGCCGGGCCGGCCCTTGTGCCCGTCCGAATTGCAGACGAGGCCGTGCCGATAGCCGAGGGCGAAACTGTCGCCCATGATCCACTCGAAGGTGCCCCAGTCGGAATGCACTTCGACGGAAGTGCGCAGCGCGCCGCCGTCGGCCTGCGCGATGTCGGCGGGCCGTCCCCCGACATGCGCGTAGAGCACGCAATCCTCCGCGCGCAGCGCCTCGATCAGCGCCGCGCTCGTGTTGACGTCGTCGGCGAGATCGGACCGGTCGCTCAGCAGCGCATGCGAGGAGCGACGGATCGGCCGGCCTTCTCGGCGGAAGAACACGTTGTGGTCGCCCCCGCTCGGCGTGTTGCCCGACCATTCGTAGCCGGGAATGGCGACGAAGCGGCCGGCCTCGTCGAAGGCCGCCGTCGTCGCATTGATCTCCGCCCAGAACGCCGACTTGATCTGGAAATCGTTGGCCTGATGGCCCATCACGTCGAGAAAGGCGAGATCGCGGCCGAAGGCGAAATAGTCGCGGATCGGATTGATGCCCACCGTCTCGCCGCTCTGGCCGTGCAGATCGCCCCAATAACCTTGCAACGCGCCCTGGCGCACGACGAGCGGATTGGAGCGCGCGAGGTCCGCGCCGCCCGCATCGGCGAGCGCGATGCGGATCACGCCCTCGCCCGTGGCCCTGAGGCCATCGACCCGCAGCGCGCGAGAGCCGCGCGGAAAATCGACATGATCGGGCAGACCCTCGATCGGACCGGTCGCGGTCAGGCGCAGCCGCGCCTCCGCCTGATCGCTCGGATTGCCCCAGACGTCGTCGGCGCGGATCCCGAGCGAAAACGCCGCGCCGGGGCGGCGCAGGCCGGGCAGAACCGCGCGCCACTTCGCCGGCGGCCCCGGCCGCACCTCCACCGCAGGACGTTCGGCGAGCGGCGAAAAATGGCCGGTCGCGCAGACGTCGGCGAGCACGCGGAATTCGTGCGCGCTCTCGCAGAAGGTCGGCATGCGCAGGCCCGGCCCGCCGCCCGAGCGGTCGCCGAAGGTGATGACGATCGTATCGCCCTCGCGCATGAACCCGCGCACGACGCCGACGCGCAGCGAGCGGTCCCACGGCCGCTGATGACCGTTCGCCTCGACATCGAGCACGAGCCGGACGCCGTTCGAGGCGCGCGCGGTGACGTAGTTCATCGCGGCGGGATCGCCCGTCTGCCAGGCGCCGCCGTCATGGGTGAAACGCTGCACGACCTTGATCGCGCCGGTGTCGTCGAGGCCGAAACGCCCGACCCTGTAGACGAGCGCAAACGTCTGAAAGCTGCGAATTTCGACCGAACCGGCCGGCGTCAGCCGCGCCGAACCGAGATCGGCCGGCCGCAGACCGGGTGCGCATTCCGGCCAGACATCGCCCATGAAACGATCCGGCATGATGCGATCATCCTGGTCTGGCATGCTGCGCCCCGCGCCGAACGAGGCTCTTGATAGCATGACGGCCGCGGGCTGAGGCTTTTCGAACCGGAGTCGACCGCACGAATCGAGGGTCGGCGGCGCGAAGCTCGTCAGAGCAGGCCGCCGGCCGCCCCGCTTTCGTTGCGCGCCTTCGCGCGCTTCACCGCCAGCCGGGCTTCGCGCCGCTGTTGGACTGTTCTTCGGGCACCGGGATGGCGGGCGCGACGGGTTTCGGCGGCGCCGCCGCCGGTTGCGGCGCGCGATCGCGCACCGGGGCCGGCGCTGGCGCCGCGCCGCCGGGCCTGGCCTGCGCCATGACCTTGCTGACCATCCGGTCGAGCGTCTCGCCGGCGACGGCGACGCCGGCTCCGGGGCCGGAGCGGTCGCTCTGGGCGATGACATAGGCATAGCCCTGCGGCAGCCGCATCGTCTGCGCCTGCCCGTCGGCCAACGCCGGCCAGGCGACGTCGCCCTCGAAGGCGGGCGCGATCGCGCCCATCAGAACCTGCAGCCGCGCCGGGCTGCGCACTTCATGCTCGGCCTGCGACTTCGGCGCGAGCACGGTGTAGCGCCCCTCGAAGCCGCAGTCGGCTCGCGCGCAACGCCAGACCGAATGCACCGTGAGGCCGCCGTCCAGCATCGCCAGCTTGCGCCCGAGCGCGGCGTCGGCCGTCTGTTTCCACGGCGGATCGGGGGCGGGCCAGATCGGCGCGGGGCCGCGACTGGCGGCGCGCTGCGCCATCCAGACGGCGCCGACCGCGACCACAGCCGCCGCGACGACGCCGGCGATCGACAATTGCGCCGCCTTGCGGACGCGCGGCTTCCTGAGGACGCTCATGCGTCCACTCTGCCCCAAACAAACTTCCGCTTGGTTACCGACGGGTGACCACAATGGCGGCTTTTCAGTCCCGCACGATGTCCGGACGCCCGGCCGCGGGCGGCGTCGGCGCCTCGGCCTCTTCGGCCGGCGCGGCGGCGACGAGTTCGACCGGCCGGCGCGGCGGCTGCGGCGTCGCGCCCCGCCGCGGCGCCGCGGCGGCGATCGGCCGGGCGCTGGACTCGGATGGCGCCTCGGCGTCGCTCACCGGGGCGGACCGGGCGGTGCGCAGCGAAGCCAGCATGCCGCGCCGCTTGGCGACGTAGTAGTAGCCGCCGGCATAGAGCGACACGGCGCGGTTCTCGTCGCCCCCGGCGACGCGCCAGGCGTTGGCGAGATAGGGCACGGCGTAGGTGAGGTTCACCTCCGGATCGAGCAGACCGGCCGGCGCGCCGCCATAGCCCATGCCGCGCGCCGTCGCCGGCTTGATCTGCATCAGCCCGTAATTGCCGCGCGAGACGACATGCGGTTGATAGCGGCTCTCGCGCACGACGATGCGATGCACCAGCCGCGCCGGCACGCCATGCCGCGCCGCGTGATGGGCGATGCGCTCGTCGAGCCAGGCGCGGCTCGTGGCTTGCGCCGGTCCGGCGGCGCCCGCGAGGCTGGCGGCCGCCAATGCGGCCAGGGCGAAAGAATGGCGCGTCATCGCAATGCTCCGGCTGGCCCCCCGCCCTTCAAACGCCCGAATGCGGCGCGGGCGCGGCGCTCAGGCAAATTCCATGATCACTGCGTCGACGGCGAGCGAGTCGCCCGGCTTGGCGTTGAGCTTTGAAATGGTCACGTCGCGCTCGGCGCGCAGCACGTTCTCCATCTTCATCGCCTCGACGATGCACAAGGGATCGCCCGCCTTGGCCTCCTGCCCCTCGCCGACCAGGATCGTCTTGACGAGGCCCGGCATCGGGCAGAGCAGCGTCTTCGAGGTGTCGGCGGCCTTCTTCTCCGGCATCAGCCGGGCGAAGGCGGCCTCGCGTCGCGTATAGATGCGCGCCTCGACCGACACGCCGGCGTGATCGATTTGGTGGCCGTTGAGGATCGGCCTGATCTGCGCGTCGAACGGCGCGCCGTCGATCGTGCCGGTCCACACCGGCTGCGCCGGCGTCCAGTCCGATACGACGCGATGCGAGCGGCCGGCGGAAAAGCGCACCACCAGCGCCCCGTCCTGCGCCTCGAGCGTCACCTCGAGATGGGCGCGGCCGATCTCGACCGTGCGCTCGCGCGAAAACTGCAGCGCCTGCGGCGGCCGCATCTGGCCGGAAATCTGCCGCTTGCGGGCGTTGAGCACGTCGTCGACATGCGCCGCGACGGCGGCGATGCGGTCGGCGATCTCGCCATCGGCGCTGTGCGGAGCGAAGCCGTCGGGAAACTCCTCGGCGATGAAGCCCGTCGACAGCCGCCCTTCCCTCCAGCGCGGATGCTCCATCAGCGCGGTGAGGAACGCGATGTTGTGGCGGATGCCGTCGATATAGAATCGATCGAGCGCGCGCGCCTGCGACTCGATCGCGCCGGCGCGATCCGGGGCGTGGGTCACCAGCTTGGCGATCATCGGATCGTAATAGATCGAGATCTCGCCGCCCTCGAACACGCCGGTGTCGTTGCGCACCGTGACGCCGTTCTCGACGCCCTCGGCCGGCGGCCGATACTTCCCGAGACGCCCGACCGACGGCAGGAAGTTGCGCGTCGGATCCTCCGCATAGATGCGGCTCTCGACCGCCCAGCCCTTGAGTTTCACGTCGCTCTGGCGGATCGCCAGCCTCTCGCCGGCGGCGACGCGGATCATCTGCTCGACGAGGTCGACGCCGGTGATCAGTTCGGTCACCGGATGCTCGACCTGCAGGCGCGTGTTCATCTCGAGGAAGAAGAAGCTGCGATCCTGGCCGGCGACGAACTCGACCGTGCCGGCCGAGTCGTAGCCCACCGCCTTCGCCAGCGCGACGGCCTGCTCGCCCATCTTGCGGCGCGTCGCCTCGTCGAGCAGCGGCGAGGGGGCTTCCTCGATCACCTTCTGGTTGCGGCGCTGGATCGAGCATTCGCGCTCGCCGAGATAGATGACGTTGCCATGCTTGTCGCCCAGCACCTGAATCTCGATGTGGCGCGGATTGACGATGAACTTCTCGACGAAGACCCGGTCGTCGCCGAACGAACTCGCCGCCTCCGATTTCGCCCGCGCAAAACCCTCGGCGACCTCGCCGGCGCTCCAGGCGATGCGCATGCCCTTGCCGCCGCCGCCGGCCGAGGCCTTGATCATCCCCGGATAACCGATCTCGTCGGCGATCTTCACCGCATGTTCGGGGCTCTCGATGATCCCGAGAAAGCCCGGCACGGTCGAGACCTTCGCCGCATTGGCGAATTTCTTCGACTCGATCTTGTCGCCCATCGCCTCGATCGCCTTCGGATTGGGGCCGATGAAGACGATGCCGTTGTCCTTCAGCGCCTGCGCGAAGGCGGCCCGCTCGGACAGGAAGCCGTAACCCGGATGCACCGCCTCGGCGCCCGTCTGCTTGCAGGCGGCGACGATCTTGTCGATCACCAGATAGGATTCGGCGGCGGGCGCGGGGCCGATATGCACTTTCTCGTCGGCCATCTCGGCGTGCAGGGCGTCGCGATCGGCGTCCGAATAGACCGCGACGGTCGCAATTCCCATCCGCCGCGCGGTCTTGATGACGCGGCAGGCGATTTCGCCGCGATTGGCGATCAGAATCTTGTTGAACATCCCGGCCCCGATGCAAACGCTGTCGGGGCGGCGTTTTAGGCCAGCGCGCCGGGCAGGTCCACCAAACCTTGGATGGACGCGCGCAAAGGTCTCAGGCGGCGCGCCCGTCCGCCGCCGGCGCGCCGAAGCGGCGGGCGGCGCGCGCCCGCACGGCGGCGACGAACCACAGCGGCACGCGGTGCGCCTCGGCCGCGACGCTGGCGAGCGCCCCGAGCCCGGCGAGGCTGTCGCAGCGATCGGCCTGGGCGATCAGCCATTCGGCCTGCGTCTCGCTGACGACGCCGGTCGGGCGCGACTGCCAGACGATATGGTCGGTGATCGTCTCGATCAAAAAGCCGGTCCAGGCCTCCGGCTTGTCGCTGGGCGCCGCCTCGATGGCGTAGAGACAATCGGCCTCCTCGCGCGTCACCGAGCCGGTGTCCTCGATCAGGCGGCGCAGCGCCGCGACGTCGAAATCGGTGATGCGGGCGCGGCCGGCGAGCCGCGCGATCAGGGCGCGACGGTCGATCTCGGCGACGGCGGCGCGCGGTTCGCTGGTCTGGATCATGGCCTGCCGCATGGTTCCTGTCCCTCTCTGCGGTCTGCGCCGCGCTGTCCCTGCGTCACGATCCGCCGCCCTGACCTTACGAAAGGTGAACCTGGCCGACAGTCGTCGGACTCGGTTAACCCCGTCGGAAGAAGCGTGGTTTGCGGCATTTAACCGCTTGCGGGAGTACGCCGGCCGGCGCTAGCATCGCCGATGTGGGGCGCTAGGAGACGCGCTATGGAAAGACGTTCGTTCCTGAAGGGCTTGTTCGGTTTCGCGGTGGTCGCCGCCGCCTGCGGCGCCAAGCCTCCGGCGGCTGAAGCCGCGCCGACGCCGGCGCGTCCGACCCCGCCGGTCCAGCCCGCCTCGGCCGTCGAGGCTGCGGTCGCGACCGACAAGGACATCGAGGCGGCCAAGGTCGACGACGTCTACTGGGTCGTCCGCCGTCGCTATTATCGCCCGCGCCGGGTCTACTACTATCGCCCGCGGCGGGTCTATTACGTGCGGCCGCGTCGCCGCCGCGTCTATTATCGCCGCTACTGGTGATCGCAGCACGCGCGGCGCGCCCCGAGCTGGGCTAGGCTGTCTCCCGAATCGGGGGACATCGACATGGAAGCCTCGTCCGCGAACCGGACCAATCTGGCGCGCGCGCGGAAATTTCTCGACCGCGCGGCGCTGATCGACGGCCACAACGACCTGCCCTACGTCATCCGGACGGACCGGGACGCAGCCGGCGACGTGGCGCGCTTCGGCCTCCGGCGCAATCTGCCGGGCCGCGACACCGACATCCCCAAGCTGCGCAACGGTCGCGTCGCGGCGCAATTCTTCGCCGCCTATGTGCCGCCCGGAGAGCCGCGGCCGGCGAGCTTCGCCCTGCAGCAGATCGCCCTCGTGCGCCAGATGGCGCGTCTGCATGATGACGTCTTCCTTTTTGCGACGCGCGCCGCCGACGTCGCCCGCGCCCGGCGGCTCGGCCGCATCGCCGCCTTCCTGACCATCGAGAACGGCGCGGCGATCGAGGGCCGGCTCGATACGCTCGCCGCCTTCCGCGATCTCGGCGTCTCGTTGATGACGCTCTGTCACAACGCCACGACCGACTGGTGCGACAGCGCCACCGACGCGCCGCGCCATGGCGGCCTGTCGGCCTTCGGCAAGACGGTGATCGCCGAAATGAACCGGCTCGGCCTGATCGTCGATCTCGCTCATGTCGCCCCGAGCGTCATGCATCAGGCGCTCGACATCTCGGCCGCGCCGGTCGTCTGGTCGCATTCCAACGCGCGCAAACTCTGCGATCATCCGCGCAACGTGCCGGAAGACGTGCTCGACCGCGTCGCGGCGGGCGGCGGCGTGGTGATGGCGACCTTCGTGCCCGACTTCATCAGCGAGGCCTCGCGCGTCTGGACGCAGCCTTTCAAGGACGAGTGGGGCAAGACCCGCGCCGACATCAAGGGCGGCGTCGACAAGGCGATCGCCGCCCGCGCGAAAAAGGCTGGGCCCTGGCCGCGCGGAAACCTGTCGCAGCTCTGCGACCATCTCGACTATCTGCGCGTCCGCATCGGCGCCGATCATGTCGGGATCGGTTCGGACTTCTTCGGCGGCCCGCAAGGCGAGGGACTGGAGGACGCCGCCTGCTTCCCGGCGATCTTCGCCGAACTCATGACCCGCGGCTGGAGCGAGGACGATCTCGAAAAGCTCGCCGGCGCGAACCTGCTGCGCGTCATGCGCGAGGTGGAGAAGGCGGCGGGGTGAGACGCGGCGCCGCTTCGCGCATTCTTGCAATTACGCAATGAACGGTTCGCGCGCGGCATTATTGCAAAGTTTCTTCGCAGTTGCGAGATGGGCAGCCTCCAACCAACGAGGCGACCCATGCACCAGCTTGATCGATACACCCCCTACGCTCTCGCCGCCCTGCGCGTCGCAGCCGGCCTGATCTTCATCCCGCACGGCCTGCAGAAGCTGTTTTCGTTCCCCGCGCCGTTCCAGTACGGCCAGCAGTCGCTGGTCTCGCTGCTCGGCGCCGGCGCGGCGATCGAGATCGTCACCGGCCTGCTCATCGTCGTCGGCCTGTTCACCCGCCCCGCCGCGCTGCTCGCCTCGGGCACGATGGCGGTGGCCTACTGGATGTTCCACGCGCCCGCCAATTTCTATCCCGTGCTGAACGGCGGCGATGCGGCGATCCTCTATTGCTTCGTGTTCCTGCTCCTGGTCTTCGCCGGCCCCGGCGCCTTCGCGCTCGATGCGCAGATCGGCCAGAAGAGCCCCGCCGGACGGCCTGTCACGGCCTGATCTTCCCGTCCCGGGTCGCGCCGGTCGCCCCGGCGCGCGCCTTCCAACCACCTGGACGCGACGCCTTCGCGCTCACAGCGGAATGTTGTCGTGCTTCTTCCACGGATTCTCCAGCTGCTTGTGGCGCAGCATGGCGAGGATGCGGGCGACGCGCCGGCGCGTCGAATGCGGCATGATCACCTCGTCGATATAGCCGCGCTCGGCGGCGACGAACGGCGACAGGAAGCGGTCCTCGTATTCCTTCGTCCGCTCGGCGATCTTGGCCGGGTCCTTCATGTCGGCGCGAAAGATGATCTCGACCGCCCCCTTGGCGCCCATCACCGCGATCTGAGCCGTCGGCCAGGCGAGATTGACGTCGCCGCGCAGATGCTTTGACGCCATCACGTCATAGGCCCCGCCGAAGGCCTTGCGCGTGATGATCGTCACCTTCGGCACCGTCGCCTCGGCATAGGCGAACAGCAGCTTGGCGCCGTGCTTGATCAGGCCGCCATATTCCTGCGCCGTGCCCGGCAGGAAGCCCGGCACGTCGACCAGCGTCACGATCGGGATGTTGAAGCAATCGCAGAAGCGCACGAAACGCGCGCCCTTGCGGCTGGCGTCCGCATCGAGCACGCCGGCGAGCACCATCGGCTGATTGGCGACGATGCCGACGGTGCGCCCCTCGATCCGGGCGAAGCCGGTGACGATGTTGCGGGCATGCGCCCCCTGGATCTCGAAGAAGTCGCCCTCGTCGACCATCTTCAGGATCAGCTCCTTGACGTCGTAGGGCTTGTTCGGATTGTCCGGGATCAGCGTGTCGAGCGACAGGTCGACGCGCTCGGGATCGTCGAAGCTCGGCCATTCCGGAACCTCGTCGGTGTTCGATTCCGGCAGGAAATCGATCAGCCGCCGCATCTGCAGCAGCGCCTCGACGTCATTGTCATAGGCCCGGTCGGCGATCGAGGATTTGGTCGTGTGCACCGAGGCGCCGCCCAGCTCCTCGGCCGTCACGGTCTCGTTGGTGACCGTCTTCACGACGTCCGGACCGGTGACGAACATGTAGCTCGTGTCGCGCACCATGAAGATGAAGTCGGTCATCGCCGGCGAATAGACGTCGCCGCCCGCGCACGGCCCCATGATGACGGAGATCTGGGGGATGACGCCGGAGGCCAGCACATTGCGCTGGAACACCTCGCCATAGCCCCCGAGCGCGGCGACGCCCTCCTGGATGCGCGCCCCGCCGGCGTCGAACAGGCCGATGATCGGCGCCCGGTTCTTCAGCGCCATGTCCTGGATCTTGTTGATCTTGGCGGCGTGCGTCTCGGACAGCGAGCCGCCGAAGACGGTGAAATCCTTGGCGAAGACGTAGACGACGCGGCCGTTGATCGTGCCCCAGCCGGTGACGACGCCGTCGCCGGGGATCTTCTCGCCCTGATCCATGCCGAAATCGACGCAGCGATGCTGCACGAACATGTGGAATTCTTCGAAGGAATGATGGTCGAGCAGCATCTCGATGCGCTCTCTGGCGGTCAGCTTGCCGCGCGCATGCTGGGCGTCGATGCGCCCCTGCCCGCCGCCGAGCCGGGCCGCCTGGCGGCGGGCTTCGAGTTGTTCGAGAATGGCGTGCATGGTGTCCGTCCGTTATGCGCGGGTGTCGATCCTGCTTAGTGCGGGCCGTCATCGAAATGAACACTTGATCGGGTGGACATGCAAGCGTTACACTTTTTGCAAATTCAATTTGCAAAGTTGCAAACATGGCTGCGGGAAAACTCTATATCGGCCGAAGGGTGCGCGAATTGCGCCAGGCGAACCGCGCGACGCAGGCGCAGTTCGCCGAGCGCCTCGGCATCTCGGTCTCCTATCTCAACCAGATCGAGAACAACCAGCGACCGGTCTCGGCTGGCGTGCTGCTGGCGCTGGCGGAGAAATTCCGCATCGACCTTGCCGATCTGTCGGGCGGGGAGGGCGATAGGCTGGTCTCGGCGCTGTCGGAGACGCTGACGGACTCGCTCTTCGACGGCTACACGCCGAGCCTGCAGGAATTGAAGCTCGTCACGCAGAACGCGCCGGGCTTCGCCCATGCGCTGATCGCCGCGCACCGCGCCTATCGCCACAATTCCGAGCAGCTCGCCAGCATCAACGACACGCTCGGCCGCAGCCTCGCCGCCATCGAGGCGACGCCTTACGAGGAGGTGCGCGACTTCT
>JAEULW010000135.1 GCA_016793505.1 Methylobacteriaceae bacterium
GTCGCGGCGGCCGAAATCGGGCGCCGCCGTCTCCTGCCCCTGGGCGATGATCGAGCGGCGGCCAGGCGCCGCCCGAGACGCGCAGCACGATGTCGGCGGCGTGCTCGACGCCGCGCCCCTCGGTCGGCCGCGGCGCGGCGCGCAGATGCGCCTCGAAACGCTGCGCCGACGGCGGCGCGAGCAGGCCGGCGGCGGACAGGCGCACATCCTCGGCGATCAGCGAGACCCGCTCGAACGAGCCCGGCAGGCCGCGCAGCGAGACGCGCGCCGCCGACCAGTCGATCTGCATCCGGCCGCCGTCGCCGCGCTCGGCGACCAGCGGCCCCTGCAGGTCGAACTGGATGTTGTTGGGCTGCCAGATGCGGGCGAGGCCGATCAGCGCGCCGAGCCTGCCCGTCGCCGGCTCGCCGCCGATCTGGCCGGCGAAGGTCGGCGCGACGCAGGTCACCTGCATCTGCTTCGGAAAGCCGTCGACGCGCCGCTCGGGACAGGTCCAGGTCCGGCCCGCGGCCGCCTCGCGGGCGAGCGCCCGGTCGAGCGCCGCCTCGACGCGGCTCGCCGCCACGAACCAGACGATCGTATAGCCGACCGCCAGCACCAGCGCGGCGACGCCCAGCAGGATCAGGAAGCGCCTCATCGTCCGTTCCGTTCCGCCTTTCGGCAGGGCTGTCGCTTCAGCACGTCTTGCGCCGCCCTGTCCCCGACATCCTCACCCTGAGCGAAGTCGAAGGGTCGAGGATGTCGGCAGGCGTCGCGCGACGACCCCGTCCTTGGACTTCGCTCAGGACGAGGCCGAATGGCGCATTGCAGCCCCAAGCGATCGCCCTGTCTCTTCCCCGCTCACTTTGCCGGCGCCCCGAAACGCTTTATAGCGCCCCGGCAGGGCGGCGCGGCAAGCCTGTCACGAACTTTTCCGGACCATCGCGTGGGCGAGAACGGCGATCTCTGGGTGTTCGGCTACGGCTCGCTGATGTGGCGGCCGGGCTTCGTCTTCGTCGAACGGCATGTCGGCACGCTGCACGGCTGGCGGCGTCGCCTGTGCGTCTATTCGCATGTGCATCGCGGCACGCCGGACCGGCCGGGCCTCGTCCTCGGGCTCGACCGCGGCGGCTCCTGCCGCGGCGTCGTCTTCCGCGTCGCGGCGGGCGCGCGCGCGCAAACGATCGCCTATCTGCGCGAGCGCGAACTCGTCACGCTGGTCTATCGCGAGATCATGGCCGGCGTGCGCCTCGACGACGGCCGCCGCGTCACGGCGCTGGTCTATGTCTGCGACCCGCGTCACCCGCAATTCGCCGGCCGGCTCGAGCATGACGCGCTCCTGCGCTTCATCCGTCAGGGGCACGGGATTTCCGGCGCCAATCGCGACTATGTGCGCAACACCTACGCCCATCTCGTCGAACTCGGCATCGCCGACGCGACGCTCGCCCGCCTCTCGGCCGATCTCGAATAACCGCGCTCAGCCCGCCGGCGCCTGCCGCGCCGCGGCGAGGCGGCGCAGCGCCGGCAGGCGCGGGTTGAAGACCTCGCCGTCGATCGTCTCCAGCCGCCCGGCGCGGTTCCATGTGTGCAGCCGGTCGCCCGGCCAGCGCGGCGCGCCGGGCGCGATCCGCGCGACGAGCCGCTGCGCGAAACGTTCCTCGGTGAGTTCGGTGATCTCGAGGATGGACAGCGCCGCGCCATAGACGCGCAGACACTCCTGCGCCGGCCGCAACAGACGCCCGCCGCGGACGACGACGCCGCCGGCCGGCCGCGCCACCCGCGCGTCGATCAGCGCCGGGTTGGCGGCGTGCGCGGTCCACGGCCCGATCGGCGCCGGCGCATGCCAGATCGACAGCGCGTCGGAATAGCCGCCCGCCGGCGGCCGCGCGACGGCCGTCATCCACCAGCGCCCGCCGTGCTCGAACAAGGTCGCATCGGCCGCCTCGACGCCCTCGACCAGCGTCGCGACGCGCTCCCAGCGCAGCGGGAAGTCGACGCAGCGATAGAGCGCGACGCAGCGCGCCGCCGAACTCTCCGGGACCATCCACAAGGCGTCGCGCCAGGCGAAGACATGCGGATAGGACAGATGCCAGGGCTCCTCCAGCGCGAGCTCGGCGGCGCCTTGCGGCCCGTCGGCGCCGAAGCCGATCGCCGCGATGACGCCCTTGCCGGCGCGATGATCGAAATCCTCGACGAACAGCGCCGTGCGCCCGCCCCATTCGACCGGGAAAGGATCGGCGTAGAAGCGATCGCCCGGATCGGCGAGGACGCGCCAGGCCGGCCCGTCGAGCGACAGGCGGTCGAGAAGATCGCCGCCCTCGCTCCAGCGCCAGCCGACGCGCCAATGCGGCGAGAAGGCGACGCGCCGCCGGATCGCCGCGCCGGCGAGCCGCGCGAGACTCTGCGCGCCGAAGCGCAGTGCGGCCGCAGCGCCGGGCGCTGCCGGCGGCGCGTCCTCGATCAGCCGCGCCCGCCCGTCGGCGATGACCGCCTCGATCAGCATCGCCAGCCGCGAGCCGATCGCCTCGATGGCGCCATCGAGCCCGCGCGCCTCCTCGAGCGCCGCCAGCGCCTGCCCGCGCGTCGCGCCCGTCTCGTCGATCAGCGCGACGGCCGGCGCGCCGCCGGCCAGAACCGCGCCGAACAGCGCGTCCTCGCCCGCAGCCCCGTCGGCGACGACGCGCAGACAGGGCGCGGCCGCGCCGCTGCGCGCAGAAAAATCGATGGTCAGATCGGCCGGCCCGTCGGCGCGCGGCAGATCGAGGGGAACGAGATCGCAGGCCCCGGCGCGGCCGCGCCGCAGCACGGCGCGTTCGAAGGCGAGCAGCGCGGCGCCGGCGGGCGCGGGCGGCTCGTCGTCCGCCGCCATCCAGACAAGCCGATGGCCTGCGGCGGCAAGCCGCGCGACGACGTCGCCATGCCATCGCCGCATCCGCCGCGCGTCGATCCTCAGCGCGATCTTCATACGTCTCCGGCGTCGTAGAAAGACAAGATGCGCGCTCCGTCGTGGACGCGCGCATCATGCCATCGACGCCTTAACGCGACGCAAGCGCGGAGCCTGCGTCGCGTCGGAAGAACTGGCTGCGCTCCGGCGCGTCAGCGCCAGAACAGCACCAGCAACAGAATGATCGGCAGCGGAATGCCGAGCAGCCACAGAAGCGCGCCTTTACCGAGGCTCATGACAATCTCCGGGAATGGGGAAACGCGGGGCGGGCGCGCGCGGCGCGCCCGCGCG
>JAEULW010000141.1 GCA_016793505.1 Methylobacteriaceae bacterium
GGGTCGGCGTCGAGCGCGACGGCCCGGGCCTTGCGGCGGCGCTCGACGAGATCCCCGCGATCGAAAAGTCGGCGGCCACTCCCGCCGCGCGCAACATGGCGAGCGCCGCGCTGCTGATCGCCGCCGCCGCGGCGGCGCGGCAGGAGAGCCGCGGCGGGCATTTCCGGGCCGACTTTCCGGCCGCCGATCCGCGCCTCGCGCATCGCTCCGAAATCACGCTTCAGGAGGCGCGCCGCATCGCCGGCGCCTGAGAGACGACCATGCATGATCTGCCCGAACTCAATCCGCTGATCGTCGAGGCCGCCGTTCGCGCCGCGCTCGCCGAGGATTTCGGCCGCGCCGGCGATGTCACCTCGCAGGCGACCATCCCGGCGCAGGCGCAGGCGCGCGCCGCCTTCGGCGCACGCAAGGCCGGCGTCATCGCCGGGCTCGACGTGGCGCGCGCTGCGTTCCGTCTCGTCGATCCTGCCGTGACATTCGAGGCGCATGTGCAGGATGGCGCCACGGTCGCGCCGGGGGCGAAGATCGCGCATGTCGCCGGGCCGGCGCGGGCGATCCTGGCCGCCGAGCGCGTGGCGCTGAATTTCCTCGGCCGCATGTCGGGGATCGCGACGCTGACGCGGCGCTACGCCGATCTCGCAGCGCACACGCAAGCGAAAATCTGCTGCACGCGCAAGACGACGCCGGGCCTGCGCGCTTTCGAGAAATACGCGGTGCGCTGCGGCGGCGGCATGAATCACCGCTTCGGTCTCGACGACGCGGTGCTGATCAAGGACAACCATGTCGCCGTCGCCGGCGGCGTCGTTTCCGCCTTGCGCGCGGCGAAGCGCCATGTCGGCCATCTCGTCAAGATCGAGATCGAGGTCGACCGGCTGGCGCAGCTCGACGAGGTTCTGGGCGAAGGGGCCGACGTCGTCATGCTCGACAACATGAGCCTCGCCGACATGCGCGAGGCGGTGCGCCGCGTCGCCGGTCGGATGCGCATCGAGGCTTCGGGCGGGGTCAATCTCGACACGGTGAAAGCGATCGCCGAGACCGGCGTCGACCTGATTTCGGTCGGCGCGCTCACCCATTCGGCGAGCGTGCTGGATCTCGGGCTCGACGTCGAGATCGGTTGAGGGCCATGGCCACGGGCGCGGCGCAGGTCGCGGCTTGCGATCTCATCCTTCGACGAGCTCAGGATGAGGATTGCAGAGAGCCGCAGCGAGGCAGAAGCGCCTCACCCTGAGCGCAGTCGAAGGGCGAGGCGCGTCGCGGCGGGCGATCAGCCGCCGTCAATAGGCCGCAGCATAGGCGCCGCAACGCGGATCGTACGGCGCCCAACCCGTCGTGGCGGGCCGCACCAGCACCTGCCGCGCGACGGTGCGGTATTCAGCCGGCATCGTCTCGTGAACCGTGCGCGCGGGCTGGACTTCGACGGTGCGCATGCGCGTCGCGTAGACCGCCGGCACGGTCTCGTAGACGGTGCGCGCCGGCGAGGTCTCGACCGTGCGGGCGCGCACGCCCCAGACCGGCGGGATCGTCTCGATCACCGTGCGGGCGGGCTGCACCTCGATCGTGCGGCTCTGCACGCCGTAGCGCGCCGGGATGGTTTCGTGCACGACGCGCGCCGGCGATTCCTCGACCGCGCGCATTCGCGTCTCGTAGCGGGCGGGCTGATGGACCCAGCAGCCGACGGCGCGGCCATGTTCGCGCGTCACCTGCCAGACCTTGCGCGCCGGCTCGATCTCGACCTGTTCAGCGACATGCCGCACGACGGCCGGAACGTGACGGGCGAGGCTGCGGGCCGGCTCGATCATGACGCTCTCGTTCACCGCGCCGTAGACGGCCGGAACGACGCGCGAGACGGCGCGCGCCGGCTCGATCATGACGCGCTCGTTGACGGTCGCATAGGTCGCAGGGATGACGCGGGCGATATGGCGGGCGGGCTCGACCATCACCCGTTCGGCGACCTGGCCGTAGACGGCCGGGACGACGCGCGCGACGGTTGTCGCGGGTCGCGCCAGAACCTGTTCGTAGCGCGTCTCGTAGTGCGCGGGATGCGTCACCTGACGGTAGCAGCGTCCGCCCGCTTCGGCGGCGGACAGGGCGGCGAGCAGGGCTGCGCCGGCGACGAACGGCCGCGACGCAAGGCGGACGGCGAAAGAGGGACGAAACATGCAAACCTCCGGACTGGCGCGCCGCCGCCGCAAGGCGCCGCGCTATCGTCGGAGGTTAAAGATTCGTTGAGGCGACCGGCAAACGCGATCGGGCGTTAACCTGAATTCGGCGCCGCCCGCGCTGTTCCTCAGGTCTGGCCGGGGCGCAGCTTGTAGAAAATGTGGACGCCGATCTTGTCCATGCGCTCGAGCTTGCGCGCCCAGCGCGGCCGCACGTAGTTGGCGTGGTAGTGCGTCGAGGCGCCGACATCGGCGAGATAGGTCTGGCCCTCGGTGACTTCGCGGGCGATGCGCACGGCGCGCCGCCAGGAGTCGGACTCGGTGACGCGCAGCGATTTGCCTTCGCAGGCGAAGGAGAACTGGCAGGCCATGTAGCGGTGGCGGTTCTGGTAGACGACGCCGCAGACGCTCGCCGGATAGAGGCCGCTGCGGGCGCGGTTCAGCACCACCTGCGCCACCGCCGCCTGGCCGGCCTCGGGCTCGCTGCGCGCCTCGAAATAGATCGCCTCGGCAAGGCATTTCTGTTCGCTCGCCGAGCGCGCCGAGGCGATCAGCGCGCCGTAGTTCGGCCGCTGCACGGGGCGCGTCGAGCTTTCGACGCGCGCCGTCTTCGTCGCGACGGGCGGGGCGGAGACAGGCGCGGCGACCACCTCGATCGGCGCGGCCTCGAGCGCGGCCGGCGTCGTCGAGGCGAGCGCCACGGCGCGCGGCACGGCGGGCGTCGAACCGTCGAGACTCTTCTGCGGGCCGACGCGGACGGTGAAGACCGAGCCGCCGGTGCGCGGCGAGGCGGGGCCGAGCGTCGCGGTCGGGGTCTGCGACTCGTCGCCCTTCCAGGTCTCGAAGGTCGGCGCGGCGAGCAGCGCGCGCGCGTCGTCGTCAGGATCGCGCGGCGAGAAGACGGCGACCGGCTCGGCCGGATTGACGCCGAAAATCTGTTCGACGGCGCGGGCGCGGGCGATCGCGGCGGGGCCGCGCCATTTGGCGTCGAAGGTCGGACGCAGACCGACCAGCGGATCGCCTTTGCGGGTGCGGTCGATCTCGGGCAGCGGCGGCGGCGGCGGCGCCTTGGCGACATGCGGCTTCAGCGCGATGCGCGGGGCGAGTTCGCCGCTCGGCGCGTTCAGTTCCGATTCCGCGCCGACGACGAGGCTCGCCTGACGCAGCACGGCGTCGGCGGGCGGCACGATCATGCCGAACGTTTCGCGAGACAGCGCGGCGCGCGCCGGAACGAGGTCCACGGGCATCGAGGCGAGGGCCCGCGGCTCCGGGCCGACGCTGCCGCCGATCAGGGCGTCCTGACCGGCGTCCGCCGTGAACGAGACCAGGAGCGCAGCGCCCATGCACCAGGGCGCGACGACAGCCAGGGCCCAACCGACACGCGACCGCACCATACGCGTCCCACGCAACACGCCACGACACCGGCCCGACTTCGATCGAAATCGAACGAATTCGGTTATCGCCGCTTAAGGTTGCCGGCGGGTTAGGAGCGTGGCGGGGGCCGCGTCCCGGAACGGGTCAGGGCTCCTGCGCCAGGCGACGCGCGAGGATACGGGCGGCGCGATCGGCCTGCGCGAAAGGCCCGGCCGCCTCGTCGGCGATCGTGAGGCGGCGGGCGGCGGCGAGGCCCTCGAGGCCGAAGCGGGCGCGGATCGCCTGCTCCACCCACTGGCGATGCTGCGCGGCGCGGCGGCGCGCGAGGCGCCCTGCTCCGGACAAATGGGCGCGATGGGCTTCCAGCGCGGCGCGCAATTCGTCGAGGCCGGACGAAGCCTGCGCCGAGACGAGCGCGACGCGCGGGCGCCAGGCGTCGGGCGCGCGCTCGTAAAGCGTCAGCGCGCCCTCGACATCGGCGCGGGCGCGCGTCGCCGGCGCGCCGATGTCGGCCTTGGTGACGGCGACGACGTCGGGCAGCTCCATCACGCCGGCCTTCATGAATTGCAGGCTGTCGCCGGAGCCGGGCTGGACACAGAGCAGCACGGTGTCGGCGAGATGGGCGATGTCGGCCTCGGACTGGCCGACGCCGACCGTCTCGATCACCACATGGTCGAACAGGGCGCGCATCAGGGCGAGCGCGGCGACGGTCTGGTCGGAGACGCCGCCGAGCCGGTCGCGCGCCGCCATCGAGCGGATGAAGACGCCGCGGTCTTCCGGATCGACGGCGATGCGGGCGCGGTCGCCGAGCAGCGCGCCGCCGCTGCGCAACGAGGACGGATCCACCGCGATGATTCCGACCGTTTCGCCGCGTCCGCGCCAGAGCCGCAGCAGCGCGTCGGTCAGCGTCGACTTGCCGACGCCGGGCGGGCCTGTGAGGCCGACGACCATGCCGCGCGGAGCGGCGGCGGCGGCGTCGAGCAGGGCGATCAGCGCCGGGTCGCCGGCGCGCGTCTCGATCGCCGCGAGCGCGTCGGCGAGCGCCTTCTTGCCGCCGCTGGCGAGCGCATCGAGCGTCAATGGCCGGCGCGTCATGCCGCGGCGGGGCCGGATCGCGCCATGATCGAGGCGACGACGACGATCAGATAGAGCGTGAAGCCGGACAACAGGCCGCCGAAGCGAAGCCCATGCGACAGGCGCACCAGTCCGAACAGGCCGCGCATCGCGGCGACGTCGATCAGGCCGGCAACGCCGAGCAGCAGCAGCGCAGCCATGCTCGTCCCCGGACCGGATGCCGGCAGAACGGCGGTGAAAAGGCCGAGCAGAAGGCCGGCGATGCTCATCGCGGCGATGAAGATCGTGGATGTGCGCGACATGGCGATGCCCCGCGCGCTGCATCGCCCGCGACGGCCGGCGCGTCAACCCCGCTCGCCGGCGAGCGCGAGCGCCGCGGCGACGACGAGCCCGGCCGCCGCCGTCAGCGAGGCGAGCACATAGTCGCCGGTCGCCTCGCGCATCAGGCCGGCGACGGCGGGGCCGATCACCTGCCCGGCGCCGAAGGCGGCGGTCATCGTCGCGACGATGCGCCGGCCGTCGCCGCCGACCGCGCGGCGCGCCACGGCGAGGCCGAGCGCCGTCAGCGCCATGAAGGTGCCGCCGAGCAGCGCGGCGGCGACCAGCGCGCCGGCGAGGCCGGGCGCCAGCACGCTGGCGGCGACGCCCGCCGCCTCGGCGAGACAGGCGAGCGCGAAGGCGCGGCCGGCGCCGACGCGGCGCGCCAGCGCGCTCCACGGCGACAGCGACAGCGCCGCCGACAGGCCGACGACGAGCCAGGCCAGCGTCTCCTCGCGCGGACCGGCGGTCTCGCGCATGATGGCGACGAGGAAGGTCGCGGTGATGACGTAGCCATAGCCGACGAGGGCGTAGGCGAGCACGATCGGCGCGACGGAGCGCGAGGCGGCCGGCGCGGGCGGCGCGGCGATCGCTTCGGACGCATCGCGCGGCGCCAGCGCGACGACGGCGACGAGCGCCAGCGCCGTGATCGCGCCCGACGCCAGCCAGGCCATGCGCCAGTCGCCGCCCGTGGCGAAAACGGCCGCGGTGAACAGCGCGGAGGCGGCGACGCCGAGGCCGACGCCGGAGAAATGGACGGTCTGCAGGTCGAGCCGGCCGCGGCGCATCAGCGCCTCGAGCGACAGCGTCGTCGCTGCATAGAAAACGAAAGCGCTGGCGAGACCGCTGGCGAAGCGCAATGCGGCGAAGACGGCGCGAGTCTCGCCGAGCGCCATCGCCGCGCTGGTCGCCGCGCTCGCCGCGAGGGCGAGGAACAGCGCCGTGGGGCGCGCCGCCTGTCGGGCGAGCGCGGCGGCGGCGAGCGCGCCGACGAGGTAGCCGAGAAAGTTCGCCGAGGCGACGAAGCCGGCGTCGGCCGCCGACAGGCCGGCCTCGCGCATCATCGCCGGCAGGATGGGCGTGTAGACGAAGCGGCCGACGCCCATGCCGGCGGCCATGGCGAGGAGGCCGGCGAGGACGGCCGGCAGGGCGCCGTCCGTCGTCTCCCGCCGGCCTGTGGTCATGACGTCAATGCCCGTGCGCGCCCGGCGACGTGGCGCCGACGGGGGCGACGATATAGTCGATCTCGACCTTGCCCGCCTTCTCGAATTGCAGGGCGCCGCGCAGCGGCGCGCCCTGACGGATCGGCGCGGTCAGGTCGATCATCATCACATGATAGCCGCCGGGCTTGAGCTCGACCGTCGCGCCGGCCGGGATTTCGAGCCCTTTGTCGAGCGGGCGCATCTGCATGACGCCGCCATCCATCTTCATTTCGTGGATCTCGAAACGCTTCGACAGCGAGAAGGCGCCGCCGACGAGGCGATCTGGCTGCGCGCCCTTGTTGGCGATGCGCATGAAGCCGCCGGCGACGACGGCGCCGCCGGGCGTGGCGCGCGTCCAGGGCGCGGTGATCTCGAGATCGCCGAGGCGATAGACGGACTGATGCTGCGCCGCAGCGGGGGCGACGAGAGAGGCAAGCGCAAGAAGCGTCAGCGGCGCGAGGCCGCGCAGAGTTGAATGGATCATGATGAAGCTCCGGGATTCGGGACGATCGGGGATCAGAGGCGATCCCGGCGCGGCGGAGCGCGCGCCTGTCCCGGATCGCCGTCGCGCCGGCCGTCGAGGCGCAGCGCGCGCAAGCCGCGCGGGGAAAGAGCCGCAGGCGCGGCGCGTGCAAAGGCCGACGCGCCGGACGAGGCGAGCGCGCCGCCGGCGCCGCAGCCGATCGCGCAATCGCAGGCGCCGGCGCGATGATCGTCGGGCGCTTGCGTCGCACGGTCGCCGACGGATCTCGTGGAACACAGGAGTTCGGCCGGGGCGCCCGCCATGCGCCCGAGCGCGGCGGCCGCCAGCGCGCCCTGCAGCGCCACGACGTAGCACAGCAGGAAGGCGAAGAGCGGTCGCAGCGCGCGGCGCGCAGTCATGCGAGCGAGACGGCTCAGGCCGTGCCGGACTTCGCCCCGCCGAGCGCGGCCTGCGCTGCGGCGAGACGGGCGATCGGCACGCGATACGGCGAGCACGACACGTAGGTGAGGCCCGCCTCGGCGCAGAAGGCGATCGAGGCGGGATCGCCGCCATGCTCGCCGCAGATGCCGAGCTTCAGACCGGGCTTCGTCTTGCGGCCGCGCTCGGCGGCCATTTTGATCAGTTCGCCGACGCCCTCGCGGTCGAGCGAGACGAAGGGATCGTTCGGCAGCAGGCCCTTCGCGGTGTAGGCGCCGAGGAAGGACGCCGCGTCGTCGCGCGAGATGCCGAGCGCGGTCTGCGTCAGATCGTTGGTGCCGAAGGAGAAGAACTCGGCCGAGTGGGCGATGTCGCCGGCGCGTACGCAAGCGCGCGGCAGTTCGATCATCGTGCCGACGATGTAGTCGAAGGCGACTCCCGATTCCTTCTTCACAGCTTCCGCCATGGCGTCGATGCGCGCCTTGACGAAGTCGAGTTCGGCCTTCGCCAGCACCAGCGGCACCATCACTTCCGGCGTCACCGGCTTGCCGGTCTTCCTGGCGGCGGCGACGGCCGCCTCGAAGATGGCGCGCGCCTGCATCTCGGCGATCTCGGGATAGGCGATGGCGAGCCGGCAGCCGCGGAAGCCGAGCATCGGATTGAACTCGTGCAGTTCGGCGGCGCGGCGCGCCAGCTTGCCGGCGTCGGCGCCCATCGCCTGCGCCACTTCCTCGATCTCCGCCTCGCTGTGCGGCAGGAACTCGTGCAGCGGCGGATCGAGCAGGCGGATCGTCACCGGCAGGCCGGACATGATCTCGAACAGCTGCTCGAAATCGGCGCGCTGCATCGGCAGAAGTTTCGCAAGGGCGGCGCGGCGGCCCATCTCGTCGTCGGCGAGGATCATCTCGCGCACCGCGACGATGCGCTCGCCCTCGAAGAACATGTGCTCGGTGCGGCACAGGCCGATGCCCGCCGCGCCGAACTGGCGCGCGACGCGCGCATCGGCAGGCGTCTCGGCGTTGGCGCGCACGCCGAGCTTGCGCAATTCGTCCGCCCAGCCCATCAGCGTCGCGAATTCGCCCGACAGCTCCGGCTCGAGCATGGCGACGGCGCCGATCAGCACCTGCCCGGTCGAGCCGTCGATGGTGATGACGTCACCCTTTTTCAGGGTGACGCCGCCGGCCGTCACCGTCTCTTTCGCGTAGTCGATGCGCAACGCGCCGGCGCCGGAAACGCAGGGCTTGCCCATGCCGCGCGCCACCACGGCGGCGTGCGAGGTCATGCCGCCGCGGGCGGTGAGAATGCCCTGCGCGGCGTGCATGCCGTGAATGTCTTCCGGGCTCGTCTCGACGCGCACCAGAATGACCTTCTTGCCGGCGCCCTTGAGCTGCTCGGCCTCGTCGGAACTGAAGACGATCTCGCCGCGCGCCGCGCCGGGCGAGGCGGGCAGGCCGCTCGCCAGAACCTTGCGTTCGGCCTTCGGGTCGATGGTGGGGTGCAGCAGCTGGTCGAGCGAACCGGGCTCGATGCGGCGCACCGCCTCCTGCCGGGTGATCAGGCCTTCGCTCGCCATCTCGACGGCGATCTTCAGCGCCGCCTTGCCGGTGCGCTTGCCGGTGCGCGTCTGCAGCATCCACAGCTTGCCGCGCTCGACGGTGAACTCCATGTCCTGCATGTCGCGGTAGTGGCGCTCGAGCGTCTGCGTGTGGCGCTGAAACTCGGCGAACATCTGCGGCATGATCGCCTCCATCGACGGGCGATCCGAGCGGCCGGCGATGCGCGCGGCCTCGGTGATCGCCTGCGGCGTGCGGATGCCTGCCACCACGTCCTCGCCCTGCGCATTGACGAGGAACTCGCCATAGAGCTCGTTGGCGCCGGTCGAGGGATTCCGCGTGAAGGCGACGCCGGTCGCCGAGGTCTCGCCCATGTTGCCGAAGACCATCGCCTGGACGTTCACCGCAGTGCCCCAGTCCGCCGGAATGTCGTGCAGGCGGCGATAGGTGATGGCGCGCTGATTCATCCAGGAGGAGAACACCGCGCCGATCGCGCCCCAGAGCTGCTCGCGCGGATCCTGCGGGAAGGGCTTGCCGGTCTGCGCCTCGACGCAGGCCTCGTATTCGGGGATCAGGGCGCGCCAGTCCCCGGCCTGGAGATCGGTGTCGAGCGTATAGCCCTTGCGCTCCTTCAGCGTCTCGAGGATCTCCTCGAAATGATGCAATTCGACGCCGAGCACGACGCCGGAATACATCTGCACGAAGCGGCGGTAGGAATCGAGCGCGAAGCGTTCGTCGCCGGAATTGGCGATCAGCGCGCCGATCGTGTCGCGGTTCAGACCGAGATTGAGCACCGTGTCCATCATGCCCGGCATCGAGGCGCGGGCGCCGGAGCGGACCGAGACGAGCAGCGGATTCTGCGCGTCGCCGAAGCGCTTGCCGGTGATGCGGCCGATCTCGGCCAGCGCCGCCTCGACCTGCGGCGCAAGATCGCCCGGGAAGCTCTGGCCGTTCGCGTAGTACCAGGTGCAGACTTCGGTGGTGATGGTGAAGCCGGGCGGGACCGGCAGGCCGATATTGGCCATCTCGGCGAGATTGGCGCCCTTGCCGCCGAGCAGGTTCTTCATGTCGGAGCGGCCTTCGGCCTTGCCGTCGCCGAACACATAGACCCATTTCGTCATGACGGAGACCCCGCGCGAAGCCAGGAAAGGCGGGGTCTCTATAGCGCCAAAGACCCGCTCCGGAAAATGGCGGGGGTCAATGCGGCGGCCCTGACCGGCAGGTGCGCCGATCAGTCGCGGCGCCGGCGCAGGGCGAGGCCGAAGCTGATCCAGCCGACGCCCTGGACGATGAGATCGACCGCCAGCAGCGCGCCGAGCAGGAACAGGCTGTTGACCGGCCACAGGGCGATCACGAAGACGCCGAGCAGGATGGTCAGGACGGCGGCCAACATCGGCCAGCCGCGCGGCGCGGCCGCGGGCATCTTCCAGGCCAGCCAGGCGCGGACGAGACCGGCGGCGATCAGCCCCGCGCCCAGCATCAGCGTGAACACGGCGGCGGCGAGCAGCGGGTTGAGAATCGCGATCACGCCGGCGGCGATGTAGAACAGGCCCGCCAGACTCCACAGGACGAACCGGCTCCATTCGCGCGCGCGCGCTCCGACGACGATCTCGCCGACGCCGGCGACGATCATCAGCATGCCGTTGACCAGCACCGAGGCGATGGTCGCCGTGACGAGCGAGATCGAGGCGACGACGCCGAGCAGGACCAGCACGGCGCCAAAGGCGATGAACCAGCCCCAGCGCGCGGCGGCCCGATCGAGCGCGTCGCCGAGGCTGCGCGGGGCGGCGGGCGGCGGGGCGACGAGCGTCGGATCATCGGCGGCTTGTGTGACAGCCATGGCGAAAACTCCCCGTCCGGCGCGGCGCGCCGGCTCTGTCGGGCGAACGCGCGTCGCGGGGCGGAGTTCCCGGCGTTCGCCGCTCCGGGGTTGCGAATCTCGTTAACGAGACATATCGTCTCTTTTCATGGAACCTGTCGACCCCACCGACCTGCGCATCGGCGCGCGCGTCAAGGCGCGGCGGTTCGCCGCCGGCCTGTCGCTGGAGGCGCTGGCGGCGCGGTCGGGCGTCAGCCGCGCAGCGATTTCCCGCATCGAGCGGGGCGAGGCGAGCCCGACGGCGCAGCTGCTCGGCCGGCTCTGCGCCGGGCTCGGCATCGATCTGGCCTGGCTGTTCCAGGTCGAGGCGGACGCCCCTGCCCCGCTCGCCCGCCGCGCCGACCAGCCGGTCTGGACCGATCCCGGCACCGGCTACACGCGGCGCAATCTGACGCCGGCCGGCTCGACCTCGCCGGTCCGGATGATCGACGTGACGCTGCCGCCGGGGGCGCGCGTCATCTTCGACCTGCCCGCCGCCGACCGGGTCGTCGACCAGCAGATCTACCTGCTCGAGGGCGAGCTGGAGCGCAGCCTCGGCGAGGAGACCTGGCGGCTCGCGCCCGGCGACTGCCTGCACATCCGCCTGACAGGCGGATCGACCTTCCACAATCCCGGGCGCGTTCCCGCCCGCTATGTGCTCGCGCTCGCGCTGGTCGAGGCGGGCTGACATCGGAGAGGCTGCAATGACGGCTGACGCTATCGAGGTCCGCGCCCTGGGCGCCGCCGAAGCTGTCGAGGCGGTTCCCGCGCTCGCCCGCGTGCTGGTCGATTGCGTCGAGAACGGCGCCTCGGTCAGCTTCATGGCGCCGTTCACGCAAGCCGAGGGCGAGGCATTCTTCGCACGCGTCGCCGAGGATGTCGCGGCGGGACAGGCGATTCTCGTCGTCGCCTTCCGCGACGGCGAGATCGTCGGCACGGTGCAGGCGCAGTTCGCGCGCCAGCCCAACCAGCCGCATCGCTTCGACATCGCCAAGATGCTGGTGCATTCGAAGGCGCGCAATCGCGGCGTCGGCGCGGCGCTGCTCGCTGTCGCCGAACGCGCCGCCGCCGCGACGGGGCGCACGGTCGGCGTGCTCGACACGGTGACGGGCAGCGTCGCCGACCGGCTCTATGCGCGCGCCGGCTGGGTGCGCGTCGGCGAGATTCCGGACTATGCGCTGTGGCCGCGCGGCGGGCTGTGCGCAACGACCTTCTTCTACAAGCGCGTCGGGAGCGCGGCATGATCCTGCGCGAGGCGGTCGAGGCCGATCTGCCGGCGATTCTCGCCATCCACAACGAGGCGATCCTGCATTCGCTCGCCATCTGGCAATACGAGCCCGCGCCGCTCGCCAACCGGCAGGCCTGGTTCGCCGAGCGCGCGAGCAAGGGCCAGCCGATCCTGATCGCAGAGATCGACGGCGCGCTCGCGGGCTACGCCAGCTATGGCGATTTCCGCGCCGGCGCGGGCTATTCCGGCACGGTCGAGGATTCGATCTATGTGCGCGGCGACATGCAGCGCCGCGGCGTCGCCCGGGCGCTGATGGGGGCGCTGATCGACCATGCGCGCGGCGCCGGCAAGCATGTGATGATCGGCGCGATCGGCCTGCCGAACGAAGCTTCCGTGGCGCTGCATGCTTCGTTCGGCTTCGTCGAGACGGGGCGCCTCAGCGAGATCGGCCGCAAGAACGGGATGTGGCTCGATCTCCTGATGATGCAGAAGAGGCTATGAGCCGCGCCCGGCGCGCGTCGACTTCGCCCGGCGTGAGGCGCTGACGCAACGTCGCGCCAGATTGCGCCTCACCGCCCTTTGATCACCTGGCTCAACACCCTGGCGGTGTAGTCCACCATCGGGACAATCCGCGCATAGTTGAGCCGCGTCGGCCCGATCACGCCGAGCACGCCGACGATCTTCTGCTCCTTGTCGCGGAACGGCGCGGCGATCAGCGACGAGCCGGAGAGCGAGAACAGCTTGTTCTCCGAGCCGATGAAAATGCGCACGCCCTCGCCCGTCTCGGCGCGCGAGAGCAGGTCGATGACGTCCTTCTTCGTCTCGAGGTCGCCGAACAGCAGGCGGATGCGCTCGAGATCCTCGATCGCGGTCAGATCCTCGAGCAGATTGGCCTGGCCGCGCACGATGAGCTGTTGCGAATCGCCGCGCGCGCCGGCCCAGCTCGCCAGGCCCGCCTCGACGAGGCGCGCCGTGCGCTCGTCGAGTTCGCGCTTGGCGGCGTCGCGCGCCGCCTCGATCTCGGCGCGCAATTCGGCCAGCGTGCGGCCGCGGATGCGGGCGTTGAGATAGTTCGAGGCCTCGACCAGCGAGGCCGTGGGCAGGCCGCGCGGAATGTCGACGATGCGGTTCTCGACCGCCCCGTCCTCCGACACCATGACGGCGAGGGCGCGGGTCGGATCGAGCTGGACGAACTCGACATGCTTGAGGCGCGCATTGTCCTTCGAGGTGACGACGACGCCGGCGCTGCGCGTCATGCCCGAGATCAGCTGCGAGGCGTCGGCGAGGGCGTCGTCGAGGGTCTTGTCGCGGGCGGCGGCGCGCAGATCGGCCTCGATGCGCCGGCGCTCCTCGGCCGAGACGTCGCCGATCTCCAGCATGGCGTCGACGAAGAAGCGCAGGCCGGTCTCGGTCGGCAGGCGTCCGGCGCTGGTGTGCGGGGCGTAGACGAGGCCGAGCTCCTCGAGGTCCTGCATGACATTGCGCACCGAGGCGGGCGACAGCGTCATCGGCAGCACGCGCGACAGATGGCGCGACCCGACGGGCTCGCCGGTCTGCAGGTAGGATTCGACGATCCGCCGGAAAATCTCGCGCGAACGATCGTTCATCGCAGCGAGCGCGCCGGCGGCGCGGGGATGCTCGGACTTCGTCACGGCCGACAGGATGCCGGCGCGGGACGGCGCTGACAAGCCGGCGGCGGCGCCCTCGCCGGGCCCGTCCTTATGGTCTATCTAGCGGGCATGTCCGCTTCGTCCCTCCGGGCTCGCGCATGGTGAGCCGCCGCGCGGCCCGCGCCCCCCTCGCCGCGCCGCGGGCCTGGCAGCGCATGCTGTCGGGTCGCCGGCTCGATCTGCTCGACCCCTCGCCGCTCGACGTCGAGATCGAGGACATCGCCCATGGCCTCGCCCGCGTCGCGCGCTGGAACGGCCAGACGCGCGGCGAACACATTTTTTCGGTGGCGCAGCACAGTCTGCTGGTGGAGCGGATCGCCGGTCGGCTCGCTCCGGCGGCGACGGCGCGCGAACGACTCGCCATCCTGCTGCACGATGCGCCGGAATATGTCGTCGGCGACCTGATTTCGCCATTCAAGGCGGTGCTCGGCGCGGACTACAAGGCGGTCGAGGCGCGGTTGCAGGCGGCCGTGCACCTGCGCTTCTCGCTTCCGGCGACGGCGCCGGCGGTCCTGAAGGCCCTGTGCAAGCGGGCCGACCGGCTCGCCGCCTTCGCCGAGGCGACGGCGCTCGCCGGCTTCGGCCTCGAGGAGGCGACGGCGATCTTCGGCGCGCCGGAGATCGATGTCGCGGATTTCGCGCCCCAACTGGCGCCGATCAGCGTCGAGGCGGCGCAGGCGGCCTTTCTGGCGCGTTTTTCCGCGCTCGACGGACGGGAGAGGTGAGACGATGCCGCGCATCCATGTCTGTTCGCTGGCGCGCCTGCACGACACCGTCGCCGAGACCGGCGCGCGGCGCGTGCTGACGATCATCAACGTCAACACCCCTGTGACGCGGCCGGCCTCGATTGCGCCGGACGATCATCTCTATCTCGGCGTCTCCGACATCGTGACGCCGCTCGACGGCCACATCCTGCCGGGCGAGCCGCATGTGCGGGCGATCCTCGACTTCGCGCAAGGCTGGGACCGCGCCGCGCCGCTGGTCGTCCACTGCTTCGCCGGCGTCAGCCGGTCCACCGCCTCCGCCTTCATCGCCGCCTGCGCGCTGCGGCCGGACATCGCCGAGGACGATTTCGCCGGGCAGATTCGCGCCCGCTCGCCGACGGCGACGCCGAACGCCCGTCTCGTCGCCGTCGCCGACGCGGCGATGGCCCGCGGCGGCCGGATGATCGCGGCGATCGAGCGGATCGGGCGCGGCGTCGATTGCTACGAGGGCGAGCCGTTCTCGCTCGACATCGGCCGCAAATGACCGCGCCGCCGCCGGTCGAACTCGGACTGACCGCCGCCATCGTCGCGGTGACCGGCGACCGGCCGCTGATCCTGACGACGCGCGGGCCGGCGGGCGAGCCGACGCGGCCGGGCGAGGCGGCGCTGCCCTCCGGCCCGTTCGACGCGCTGAAGCACCGCACGCTGGAGATCGGCCTGCGCGGCTGGGTCGCCGAACAGACCGGCGCGCCGCTCGGCTATGTCGAGCAGCTCTACACTTTCGGCGACCGCGGCCGGCTGGCGCAGGCGGGCGACCGCGAGCCGCATGTCGTGTCCGTCGGGTATCTGGCGCTGACGCGCGCCAGCGCCGAGCGCGGCGGGCGGGCCGATCCGCTCGCCGGATTCCGCGGCTGGTACGATTTCTTCCCCTGGGAGGATTTTCGCGCCGGCCGGCCGGCGCTGCTCGACCAGGCGATGCTGCCGAGCCTCACCGCCTGGGCCGAGGCGACCAAGGGCGTGGGCCGGCGCGAGCGTCTGCGCTTCCTGTTCGGCGTCGAGGGCGCGCCCTTCGACGAGGAGCGCACGCTCGAGCGGTATGAACTCCTCTACGAGGCCGGGCTCGTCGAGGAGGCGCGGCGCGACAGGCGCAGCGGCGCGCGGCCCGCCGCGTCGCTCGGCGAGGCGATGCGCTTCGACCATCGCCGCATTCTCGCCACGGCGATGGGGCGGCTGCGCGCCAAGCTGAAATATCGGCCGGTGATCTTCGAACTGATGCCGGCCGCCTTCACGCTGACGGCGCTGCAACGCACCGTCGAGGCGATCTCGGGCCGGCATCTGCACAAGCAGAATTTCCGCCGCCTCGTCGAATCGACAGAACTCGTCGAGCCGACCGGCGACACGACGCATGCGACCGGCGGGCGCCCCGCCGCGCTCTACCGTTTCCGCCGCGAGGTGGTGGCCGAGAGACCAGCGCCGGGGCTGCGCGTCTGACAGGAGGTCCGATGTCCTCGACCGCGCCATACGCCATCGCCGACATCCTGTGCCGGCGTTTCCGCATCCGTCTCGACGAAGTTCTGGTCGACGCGATGCATGGCGATCACAGCCATTTCGATCTCGTCACCGTCGTCGTCACCCGCGCCGACGGACTGCAGGGGACGGGCTACACCTATTGCGGCGGGCGCGGCGCGGGCGCGATCGAGGCCGTGATCCGCGACGATTTCGCGCCGCTGCTGACCGGGCGCGACGCGCGCGACGTCGAGGCGCTCAACGCGGCGATGTACTGGCGTCTGCACTATGTCGGGCGCGGCGGGATCGTCAGCTTCGCCATCTCGGCGCTCGACATCGCGCTGTGGGATCTGCGCGGCAAGGCGAGCGGGCAGCCGCTGTGGCGCATGGCCGGCGGCCGCGGGCGCAGCGCGCAGATCTATCGCGGCGCGATCGATCTGCACTACGCGCCCGAGCGGATGGCGCAGGCGGCGCGCGGCTACGTCGCCGAGGGCTACGAGGCGGTCAAGATCAAGATCGGCCGCGCCGACATGCGCGAGGATCTGGCGCGCGCCCGGGCGACGCGCGATATCATCGGCGCCGACCGCGCCTTCATGATCGACGCCAATTACGGCTACGACGTCGCGCGCGCCATCGAGGCGGCGCGCGCCTTCGCCGAATTCGGCTACGTCTTCTTCGAAGAGCCGACCCTGCCCGATCACTACGACGACTATACGCGCATCTTCGCGGCGACGGGCGCGCCGCTGGCGCAGGGCGAGAACCTGCACACGCAGGAAGAGTTCGACGAAGCGCTGGCGCGCTCGTCCCTCGCCTTCCTGCAGCCGGACGCCTCGAATTGCGGCGGCGTCACCGGCTGGCTGGCGGCGGCGCGGGCGGCCGAGGCGAAGGGCGTGATCGCCTGCAGCCACGGCATGCAGGAGCTGCATGTCAGTCTCGTCGCCGGGGCCGCGCCGACGGGCTGGGTCGAGGCGCATTCCTTCCCGATCGACCGCTACGCGACGACGCCGCTCCTGCGCGAACATGGCCGCGCCATCGCGCCCGACGTTCCAGGCACCGGCGTCGACTTCGACTGGGCGAAGCTGAGCGACGCGCACGATCCGCCGCGTTGAACGCGGCGATCGGCGCGCTTCGAAGTCTCAGCCGATCACGCTCTCGGCGCTCGCATAGGCCATGGCGTGGGCGTCGGCGACCGGCTTGCAGGTGATCTTGCCGCCGGCGACGTTGAGGCCGTTGCGCAGATGCGGATCGTCGGCGAGGGCCTTCTTCCAGCCCTTGTCGGCCAGCGCCAGCGCGCCCGGCAGGGTGGCGTTGTTGAGCGCGAAGGTCGAGGTCCGCGCCACCGCGCCGGGCATGTTGGCGACGCAGTAGTGGACGATGCCGTCGACCACATAGGTCGGCTCGGCATGCGTCGTCGGCCGCGAGGTCTCGCAGCAGCCGCCCTGATCGATGGCGACGTCGACGATCACCGCGCCCGGCTTCATCGTCTTCAGCATGTCGCGGGTGACGAGCTTGGGCGCCGCCGCGCCGGGGATCAGCACGGTGCCGATCAACAGGTCGGCGCGCTTGACCAGCTCGGCGATGGCGCTCTTGGTCGAATAGATGGTGCTGACGCCGGTGCCGAACTGCGAGGAAAGCCGACGCAGCGCCTCGGGATTGCGATCGACGACCGTCACCTTGGCGCCCATGCCGTAGGCGATGGTCGCCGCATGGGTGCCCGAGACGCCGCCGCCGAGCACGACGACCTCGGCCGCCGGCACGCCGGGCACGCCGCCGAGCAGGATGCCGCGCCCGCCCGCCGCCTTCTCGAGGCAATGCGCGCCGACCTGCGGGGCGAGGCGGCCGGCGACTTCCGACATCGGGGTGAGCAGCGGCAGGCCGCCGGTCGGCGCGGTCACCGTCTCATAGGCGACGCAGACCGCGCCGGATTTCACGAGGTCCTGCGTCTGCGGGAGATCGGGGGCGAGATGCAGATAGGTGTAGAGCACCTGGCCCGGACGCAGCATGGCGCGCTCGCCTGCCTGCGGCTCCTTGACCTTCACGATCATGTCGGCGCGGGCGAAAATCTCGGTCGCCGTCTCGACGATGGTCGCGCCGGCGGCGACATATTCGGCGTCGGCCAGGCCCGAGCCGAGCCCGGCGCCGCGCTCGACCTGAACCTCATGGCCGTGATGGACCAGCTCCGACACCGAGGAGGGCGTCAGCCCGACGCGGTATTCGTGGACCTTGATCTCCCGTGGAACGCCGATCAGCATGTCTCGCCTCCCCTGACGAGCGGCGCGGAGCGCGCTCGCGGCAGGATCATCTGCCAGGATCGACGCAATGTCCGCTCAATTCCGATTGAAGCGTGACGGCGGCATGATAGCTTCTGCGGCAATCGGGGGATTTCGTCGCAGATGCTGCAGCTGGCTGAACTCGACGACCGCGACCGGGCCATCCTGCGCGAGCTGATGGCCGAGGGCCGGCTGACCAACGCCGAGCTTGCCGAGCGCGTGCATCTGTCCGCCTCGGCCTGTCTCAGGCGGGTGAAGCTGCTCGAGGAGGCCGGCTTCATCGCCGGCTATGTGATGCTGGCCGACGCTGAAAAACTCGGCCTGCCGAGCGTCGCCTATGTGCTGATCACGCTCGACCAGCAGGGCCGCGCCTCGCTCGACGCCTTCGAGAGGGCGGTGACGCGACATCCGGAAATCCTCGAATGCCATCTGCTCGCCGGCGCGGCCGACTATCTGGTGCGCGTCGCCTTTCGCGACGCGGCGCATTTCGAGCGCATCCACACCGACGTGCTGACGCAACTGCCCGGCGTGTCGCGACTGCAATCGACGATGACGCTGCGCACGGTGAAGAAGACGACGGCGCTGCCGGTGTGAGTCAGCGCCGGCGCGGCGCGCCGGCGTCGCGGGCCTCGGCGCCGACATGCATGCGGGCGACGCCGACCGTGACGGCCCAGGCCTGACAGTCGGCGCAGGGCGTCGAAGTGGAATAGAGCTGCGCGCCGGCGAGCGCGGCGCGGCCGAGGCGGCGCTCGGCGTCCCACATCGCGACGCGCTCGGCATGGGCGTCCGGATTGCGGTCGACGACGACGCGGCTCGGACCCCAGCCGACGATCGCCCCGTCTTTCACCAGCACGGCGCCATAGGACTGGTCGCCGGCCGCGACCGCCTCGCGGCGCATCCGCTCGGCCTCGGCGGCAAAGCGCGCGGCCTCGGCGCGGGCGGGCGCGACGAGGATGAGGCCGAGCGCGGCGAGAAGTTCGCGGCGACACAGTCTGCACATGCGATCGGTTCCCGTCGCGATCCGGCGAGGAGCCTAGAACGCCTGCCGCCGCCGCGCCAGCGGGCGCGCCTGACGCGCCTCGCGCTTCGACTTCGCTCAGCGTGAGGCGCTTCTGCAAGGCTGCGCCTGCCTGAAATCCTCGCCCTGAGCCTGACGAAGGACGAGATCGTCAGCCGCAGCGGCGCGCCCTGCTACCGCGCCCGGTCGGCGACCTGGAAGCCGTGGGCGTAAGGATCGCGATCGTCGACGATGATCGTGTTGAAGCCGGTGACGCGCGCCCAGCCCTCGATGGTCGGGATGATCGCGTCGCGGTCGGCGATCTTCGTCGCGGCGGCGGCGGCGCCCCTGAAAATCGAACCGATGATCGACTCGTGCGCGATCGACTCCCCGACCTTGAGGCGGCCTGTCGCGGCGAGATGGGCGAGGCGGGCCGACGTCCCCGTGCCGCAGGGCGAGCGGTCGATCGCCTTGTCGCCGTAGAAGACGGCGTTGCGATGCGTCCCCCCGGCGGTCTTCGGCCGGCCGGTCCACAAGACGTGCGTGAGACGATCGAGCGCTGGATTTTCGGGATGGACGATGCGATGGCGCGCGTTGAAATCGGCGCGCAGCTTGGGGCTCCAGCGCAGGATGTCGGAAGGCTCGACATCGTCGAGATCGCGCCAGTTCGCCTGCGGCTCGACGATGGCGTAGAAATTGCCGCCATAGGCGACGTCGACCGTCAGGTCGCCGAGGCCCTCGACATGCACCGCGTAGCCGCGCCCCATCAGGAAGCTCGGCACGTTGGTGAGCGTGACGCTCTCGACGAAGGGCCCGTTCTGGACGTAGCGCGCCTCGACGAGGCCGGCGGGCGTGTCGAGTTTCAGAAGGCCCGGCGTCTTCGGCTGGATCAGGCCGTTCTCGAGCGCGATCGTCACCGTGCCGATGGTTCCGTGGCCGCACATCGGCAGACAGCCGGACGTCTCGATGAAGAGCAGACCGACGTCGCAATCGGCCCGCGTCGGCGGATAGAGGATCGCGCCCGACATCATGTCGTGGCCGCGCGGCTCGAACATCAGCGCCGTGCGGATCCAGTCGCAACGCGCCAGAAAATCCTGACGCCGCTCGAACATGGTCGAGCCGGCGAGCTGCGGGATCGAGCCGCCGGCGACGACGCGCACCGGATTGCCGCAGGTGTGGCCGTCGATGCAGAAAAAACTGTGACGCGCCATGACGGACCCTGTCGTTTGCCGCGACGGCCGGAGTATTTTATACAATATCTCGTGTCAATGATTGCGCCGCCCGCCACCCCCCTCGCCCGCAAGACCATCAGCGCGGCTGTCGCCGACGAGTTGCGGCGGCGCATTTTCGAAGGCGTCTATCCCGGCGGCGCGCAGCTCAGGCAGGATGCGCTCGCCGCCGATTTCGGCGTGTCGCGCATCCCGGTGCGCGAGGCGCTGGTGCAGCTCGAGGGCGAGGGGCTGGTGCGAATCGAGCCGCATCGCGGCGCCAGCGTGACGCCCGTGTCGAGCGCCGACATCGCCGAGCTGTTCGACCTGCGCGCGCTGATCGAGCCGGCGCTGCTGCGCCTGTCCGCGCCGCTGCTCACCGAGACCGACTTCGCCGCGCTCGACGCGCTGCTCGCCGAATTCGAGGCCGGCGAGGCGCGCCGCCGGGGCGAACTCAACGCGGCGCTGCATCTCAGGCTCTACAGCCGCGCCGCGCGGCCGCGCATGCTGGCGCTGGCGCAATCGCTTCTACGCGAAAGCGACCGGCACACGCGCCTGCAACTGACGCGCACGCGCGGGCTCGCGCGCGCGCAGCGCGAACATGCCGAACTCGTCGCCCTGTGCCGCGCCGGCCGGACCGACGAGGCGGCTG
The DNA here is from genome assembly GCA_016793505.1 of Methylobacteriaceae bacterium. Classification (GTDB taxonomy): domain Bacteria; phylum Pseudomonadota; class Alphaproteobacteria; order Rhizobiales; family Beijerinckiaceae. Next base: position 20,675 of record JAEULW010000141.1, read on the forward strand.
CGCTCTGCGAACGCCATATCCGGCATGTGCAGGACAGCCTGACGAAGATCGTCGCCGGCGGCGGCTGACTCTCAGAGATCGCGGATCAGCGCCGCCGGCGCGTGACGGCGCAGCGCGGCGCGCACCGCGTCCGCATCGCCGTCGAGCCGGCTGAGGTTGACGCGGAGCCCGAGGCCGAGCGCGTTCTCGATGCGCGCGAGCGGGCCCGGCCTGAAGCCGTAGCGTTCCGGCTCGACGACGTGGAAGGCCGCATAGGCGCCCCCGCCGCGCGTCGTGAAGACCGACATCTTGCGGACCGCTGTCCAGGGCACGCGTTCGGCGAACAGGTCGGGCATGTCGACGCCGTCGTCGCCGATCGACAGACGCGGCGCGCGATCGACGGCGGCGCGGGCGCGCAGACGCGCGGCGCGCCAGTTCCACAGGCCGAGGAGGATCAGAACGCCGCCGCCGACGATCATCACATCGCGGTTGTCGAGGCTCTCGTCCATCCACCGGCTCCACGCCAGCACGCCCGCCGCGATGACGGCGAAGGCGATCAGGTCACGCGTCGAGCGCGCGCCCGAGAGGCGGAAGTCGGATCGCGCTGGCTCGGGCTGCATCACAGCTTTTCCGTCAGATGCGGCGGCGCGTAGCGCTTCAGCGCAGCCACGAGCTGCGCCTTGTCACAATCGAGCGGATGATAGTCGAAGTCGAGCGTGCGGTCGCCCAGCATGCGCGCGAATTTCTGACCTGCATGCGGTTCGAAACCGTAGTCCTCCGGCCGCTCCATACGCAGCGAGAGATATTCGCCATGCTTGGAGCCGTAGAGGCTGAGCCCGTCGATCGCCGACCATGGCGCGCGCATCGTGAACATCTGCGGGATCGTCACGCCTTCGGCGTCGAGGATCAATCTAGGCTCGCGATCGACGTCGGCGATTTCCTGATCGCGCGACGCCTGCCAGTGCCAGAAGGCGAAGACGATGAGAAAGAAGCCGATGATCAGGAGGCCGTCGCCGCCGCGCTCGATGAAAATCCAGACGCCGACGCCGACCATGGCGAGAACGCCGAGCAGCAGACCCTTCATCGGCTTGTCGCGCGACAGGCGGAACGCGATCGCGTCGGGCGCCAGGGCTTCGGTCATGCGTGCGGGCCTCTCAGCCGCTCCGGCGCGAAACGATGGATCGCGGCGCGGATGTCGCCGCCGAGTTCGGTCACGTCATAGATCGCGTGCGGCCGCCCGAAGGCGGAGGCCAGACGCGAAAAGCCGCGCGGCGTGTAGCCGTGGCGCGCCAGATCGTCGACGATCAGGTTCAGACTCCGGGTCGAGTTGTCTTCGTTGGTCACCGCGATCATCGCGATCGACGCCCACGGCACGCGCGCGCCGAACAGTTCGGGAATTGACACGCCCTGCGCATCGATGACCAGCCGCGGGGCGCGGTCGACGCCGGCCTGCGCGATCCTGCGCTGGTAGAAGCCGTGCCATAGACCGAACCAGATCAGCACGCCGCCGATGATGTAGAGCGAGGTGTCGCTCCAATGCCAGAGCGACAGGCCGATCAGCGCCGCAGCGAACAGGATTTCACCGAAGATCCTCGTCCGTGCGTCGCGCGGCGACAGGCGGAAGACAGCGGCCTCCTCGCGCGGGGCCGCGCCGTCATGCGCCAGAGCGCCATGCTCGCCCGCCTGCGTCATCGCCCGCTCCTCGTCATGTCGAGTCTGACGCCGCCCCGCGCCGGCGCGCTGTGCGCCCGCGCACCTGGCGCGCCGTTGCGTGCGGCGCGCGCTTGACCGATGCTCGCCGGCGCCGAGTCGATGCGGCGGTTGTCCGGCGGGGCGGGATGGAAGGGCTTTTCGTTCTGATCGGCCTTGGGCTCGGCGCCGCCTTCTTCCTCGGGCCGATCGGCTTCTTCATGGCGCTGGCGGCGCGCCGGCGGCTCGACGTCGCCGAGAGCCGGCTGCGCGATCTGAGCATGGAGCTCGAGGTGGCGCGTCGCCGCGGCCCGTGGGGCGTCGCGCCCGCCGCCGCAGCCCCGGCGGCCTCCCCGCCTGTCGCAGAGGCGGCGCCGACGATCGAACGCCCTGCAGGGCCGGAGCCTGCGCCGCAAGTCGAGCCGGCGGCGCCTGAAGCGCCGGCGACGCCCGAAGCGCCGCAACCGCCTGCGCAAGAGCCGATCGACGTCGCGCCGGCGGCGGCGCGGCCGAGCCTCGAGGAGCGGCTCGGGGCGCGCTGGAGCGTGCTGGTCGGCGGCGCGGCGCTGGCGCTGGGGGCGCTGCTGCTGGTCAAATACAGTTTCGACGCCGGGCTGTTCGGCCCGGGCCTGCGCGTTCTCGCCGGGCTGGCGCTCGGCGCGGCGCTGATCGGCGCCGGCGAGCGGCTGCGGCGGCGCGAGGGGGAGGCCGCTCCGCAGCTCGTCTCGATCCCGGCGGCGCTGACCGCCGCCGGCACGGTGGCGATCTTCGGCGCGCTCTACGCCGCGCATGCGCTTTACGGCTTCATCGGGCCGACCCTCGCCTTCCTCGCGCTCGGGGCGACGGGCGT
>JAEULW010000145.1 GCA_016793505.1 Methylobacteriaceae bacterium
GGCGCGGGCGAAGCGGATCATGACGGAACCCCCTGGATCGTTGCGGCGGTTTCGTTGATTGAACGCCGCCTGTGAGCCTGAGGTTCCCCGATTGCGGCGACGGGATCGGTGCGCCGGCGCACGCGGCGCGCTCAGCGCCGCGGCCAGGCGAAATCGTCTGCCCGGCCGGGTTTGGCCTCCTGCGGCCGGCCCTCGGTCAGCGCCCGCCGCATCAGCGCCGCGGCGTCGCCGCCCGCCGCCGTCGCGCGTCCGGCTGCGAGCGCGCCGCCTGGCGACAACGCCGGGACGGTGAGAGGGACCACGGCGCCGGCGGCCGGCTTGCTCGGCAGGAAGAGCGCGCCCGGCAGATCGGGCGGCGCGATACCGGCAAAGCGCGCGGCCGCCGCGCGAGCCTCCTCCTCCTGGCGCAACGTGTCGCGCACAATCGCCGTGGCGTCGATCTCGCAGGGATCGACAAGCGCCGGCGCGGGCCGCCCAGGCTCAGGCGCGGCGGCCACGGCGGGCGCGGCGCCGGCGGCCCGGGCGATGTCGCCTTGCACGAAATGCGCGAGTTTCACCGCGCCGGCGCGCGTCAGATGAATGCCGTCGGCGGTGCGCAGCCGGGCGTTCTGACCGTTGACGTCCGGGCCGAAGGCGTCGAAGTGGCCGGCGTCGTCGGCGAAGCGCTCCCAGACGTCGACATAGCGCGCGCCGGCCTTCTCGGCGTGGATGCGAAACATCTCGTTGAGCTGGGCGATGTCGGCGGCGTAGCGCTCCTGCCGCATGATCGGCAGGCCGACCCAGATCACCGGGATCGCGCGGGCGCGGAAGGCGCCGACCACCGCCTCGATACGCGCCCCGTACACCTCGCGCCAGCGCGGCGTCAGCGGATCGAGCACGGCGCCGTCGGCGTCGCGCATCTGCTGGCGATCGTTCGAGCCGAGCATGATGACGGCGTAGTCGACGCGTTCGGCGCCGTTGGCGATGTCATGCGCCGCCTTGCGCCAGTCGAAGAAGTCCTCGCGCACGAGTCCGGAGGAGTCGCGCGCCTTGCGCAGCACGCCGACATGCGGCCGGTCGGTCGCAAGCGACTCGCGCAGCCCGTCGGCGAGCATCAGGCCGAGACTGTCGCCGAGCGTCGCGACGAAAAAGGTCGCCTCCACCGGCGGCCGATCCGGCGACGGCGCCGCGAGGCGGCGCGCGGACTCCGGACGCGGGCGCGCGACGCCGGACGGGCGGGGTTGCGCCGCAGGCCGCTCGCGCAACTGGCGCAGGCGCTCGAGATGGGGATAGCGCATGTCGGCGTCGTTTTCGGCGATCGCCGCCGGACCGCCGCTCGCCAGCACGGCCAACGCCGCGCCGACGCGCAGGACGCGCGCGAAAGGAGAGCGGGCGGATGGAGAAGTCGGCCGCATCGGCGCAGTATACGCCCGCCCGACCGCGGGCGCGACAGGCGCCGCGTCAGCTGCGCTTCAGCCGCGCCAGCAGCGCCGTCGACGGATAGCCGTCCGGGATCAGGCCGTTTTTCGCCTGCCAGCGGCGAATCGCGTCGCGCGCCTTCTCGCCGAGTTTGCCGTCGATCTCGCCGATGTCGAAGCCGAGGCGTTTCAACTGGCGCTGCATGTCGCGCGCCTGCGTCGCGGAGATCGCCGGGTCCTTGGGCCAGCGGCCGGCGAGCGGGCCGACGCCGGCGATGCGGTCGCCGAGATGGGCGACGGCGAGGGCGTAGGACAGCGAATTGTTGTAGCTCTTGATGACGTCGAAGTTGCGCGTCATCAGGAACGCGGGGCCGGCGACCCCGGCCGGCAGCAGCAGCTTCGCCTCGCCGGCGCGCGGCAGCGCCTCGCCGTCGGCGCGCGCGACATTGCGCTGCGCCCAGGCCGAGAACGGCCGGAAGGACGCCTGATCCTCCGCCGCCAGCGCGAAGCCTTTGGGCAGCGTCACCTCGTAGCCCCAGGTCTCGCCGGCGATCCAGCCGTGCCGGCGCAGGAAATTGGCGGTCGAGCCGAGCGCGTCGGGAATCGACGTCCAGATGTTCTTGCGCCCGTCGCCGTCGAAATCGACGGCGTATTTGGCGAAGCTCGAGGGCATGAACTGGGTGTGACCCATCGCCCCGGCCCAGGAGCCGCGCATCGCGGCGGGCGCGACATGCCCCTCCTCGAGAATGCGCAGCGCGACGATCAGCTCGTCGCGGAAGAACGTGCCGCGATATTTCGCATGGGCGAGGGTGGCGAGGGCGCGGATGACCGATTCCCCGCCGGTGTCGGCGCCGAAATTCGTCTCGATGCCCCAGATCGCCAGCGTGACCCAGCGCTCGACGCCGCTCTCGCGCTCGGCGCGGGCCAGCGCGTCGCTCCATTGCGTCGCCTTGGCCTGCCCCTGCGCGATGCGCCCGGCGCTGACCGCGCCGGCGACATAGGCGCCGACCGTCTTGGCGAATTCCGCCTGCTTGCGCGTCAGCGCCAGGATCGACGGGCTGGGGGTGACGCCTGCGAAGGCGCGATCGAAGGTCTGACGCGAGACGCCGGCGGCCCTGGCGTCGGGCCACAGCCCTTCGACAAAGGCCGGAAAGCCCGCCGACGCGGCGGGTTTTTCGACCGCCTTCGCGCCCGGGGCGGCCCGCGCGAGAGTCGGGCGCAACAGGATCGCCGCGCCGATGGCGCAGACCGCCAGCACCGCGGCGAGCCGGAAGAGCTGACGCAGCGAGGCGACAGGCGCGGAGGGACGGGTCGAGGAGCGAAGCGTCATGGCGGCGGCCCCGGCGGGCAAAGAGGTGGTCCTGGCCGGCCAGACTAGGCGGGCGAGGTTAACGCTCTGTTCACCATAAGCGCGCCTGATGGGGCGCGTCGATCGCGCGCAAGGGCCTTGGCGCGGGCCCTGCCCGGTGGAATGCTGCGCGCGGCGTGGATTCGGTCGGCGGTCAGGACGGGGAGCGACATCATGAACCTCATCGGCGTCAGCGGATTCGGCATGTTCGCCGCGTTCCTCGCCATCTTCGTCATCCTCACGCTGATGGCCGGCATCCGTCAGGTGCCGCAGGGCTACGCCTACACCGTCGAGCGGTTCGGCAAGTATCTCAAGACGCTGACGCCCGGGCTCGGCCTGATCATCCCCTACATCGATCGCGTCGGCCACAAGATCAACGTCATGGAGCAGGTGCTCGACGTCCCCTCGCAGGAGGTGATCACCAAGGACAACGCCTCGGTGACCGCCGACGGCGTGATCTTCTTCCAGGTGCTCGACGCCGCCCGCGCCTCGTATGAGGTCGCCAATCTCGAGCAGGCGCTGCTCAATCTGGTGATGACCAATATCCGCACGGTGATGGGTTCGATGGATCTCGACCAGCTGCTGTCGCATCGCGACGAGATCAACACCCGTCTGCTCAATGTCGTGGACGTCGCCGTCGCGCCCTGGGGCGTGAAGGCCAACCGCATCGAGATCAAGGACATCGTGCCGCCGCGCGACCTCGCCGATTCGATGGCGCGGCAGATGAAGGCCGAGCGCGAGAAGCGCGCCGCGGTGCTCGAGGCCGAAGGCGCGCGGCAGGCCGAAATCCTGCGCGCCGAGGGGCGCAAGCAGGCGCTGGTTCTCGACGCCGAGGGCCGCAAGGAGGCGACCTTCCGCGACGCCGAGGCGCGCGAGCGTCAGGCGCAGGCGGAGGCCGCCGCCACGGCGATGGTCAGCCGCGCCATCGCCGAAGGCGACATGGGCGCGCTGAACTATTTCATCGCCGAGAAATATGTGAAGGCGCTGGAGGCGGTGGCCCACTCCAACAATCAGAAGGTGTTCATCATGCCGGTCGAGACGGCCTCGCTGGTCGGCACGCTGGCCGGCATCGCCGAAATCGCCAAGCAGTCGATCGGCGACGAGGCCAGCGGGCGCGCGACGCAGCAGCGCCGCGGCGCCGTGCCATCGACGCAGCAGTCCTCCGGCGAGCGCTGAAGGAGCTCAATCATGATGACGCTCGAAGCCTTCGAGACGCTCGGCGCCTGGGGCTGGATCATCTTCGGCATCATCCTGTGCGCCGCGGAGCTGACCGTTCCCGGCGCCTTTCTCGTCTGGATCGGCTTCGCCTCGATCGCCGTCGGGGTGATCAACATCGCCTTCATCATTCCGACGGTGTGGAATCTGGTGCTGTTCTCGATCTTCGCCGTCGGCTTCGCGCTCATCGGCCGCATGGTCTATGGCGGCCTCGAGACGGATGGCGACGGCGCCAAACTCAACCAGCGCGCGCAGGCGCTGATCGGCCAGGTGTTCCTGCTCGACGAGCAGATCGGCGTCGCCGGCGCGGTCGGGCGCGTGCGCGTCGACGACACGGTGTGGCGCGTGCGCGGGCCGACATTGCCGGCCGGCGCGCAGGTGCGCGTCGTCGGCGTCTCCGACGACGGCGTGACGCTGCGCGTCGAGCCGGTGTGAGCCCGAGCCGGCGCCGGCTCAGGCCGCGCCGAGGCGCAACAGATCGTGCAGGTGAACGACGCCGCAGGGCTGCGCGCGCTCGTCGATGACGAACAGCGTGGTGATCTTGCGGCTGTTCAGCAGGTCGAGCGCGGCCGCCGCCAGCGTCTCGGGCGCGATCGTCTGCGGGCCGGGCGTCATCACGTCCTCGACGCCCGCCGTCAGCAGATCGGGGCGCATGTGACGGCGCAGATCGCCGTCGGTGATGATGCCGACGAGGCGGCCCTCCGCGCCGACCACGCCGACGCAGCCGAGCCCCTTGGCGGAAATCTCGACCACCGCCTCGGCCATGGTCGAACCGGCCTTCACCAGCGGCAGGCGCGACCCGCGATGCATCAGATCGCGCACCAGCGTCAGCTTGGCGCCGAGCCGGCCGCCGGGATGGAAGATGCGGAAATCCTGCGCCGTGAAGCCGCGCGCCTCGAGCAGCGCGACGGCCAGCGCATCGCCGAGCGCCAGCTGCATCGTCGTCGAGGTGGTCGGCGCAAGGCCGTTGGGGCAGGCCTCCTCGGCCTTCGGCAGCACCAGCGCGACGTCGGCGGCGCGGCCGAGCGCGCTGTCGGCGTTGGCGGTGATGGCGACGAGGCCGAGATGGAAGCGCCGCGCATAGGTGATGATGTCGGCGAGCTCCGGCGTCTCGCCGGACCAGGACAGCGCCAGCACCGCGTCGTCGGCGCGGATCATGCCGAGATCGCCATGGCTCGCCTCGCCGGGATGGACGAAATAGGCGGGCGTGCCGGTCGAGGCCAGAGTCGCGGCGATCTTGCGCCCGACATGGCCGGACTTGCCCATGCCCGAGACGATGACGCGCCCCTGCGCTGCGCCGATCACCGCTGTCGCGCGATCGAAGGCGGCGCCGAGCGGGCCGGCCAGCGCCGATTCGAGCTGGGCGATGCCGGCGCGCTCCACCGCGAGCGTGCGCAGGGCCGAGGCGACGGCGGGCGAGGGGGGAGTCGAGGCGACTCGGGCAGGGGTCATGACGCCCTGATAGCAGAGCGGGGCGCGCGGCGCAGCGCCGGCGCCCCGCGGCGGCACAGGCCGGTAACCGCGCATTAACCATACCGGGCCGAGAGTGGGCGCGAACACAGGCCCGGCAGGGAGATGGTCGAATCCGGTCACGACCAGCGTTTCGCAGCCGCCGCGCTCGCCCTCGCGGCGGCATTGGCATGCGCTGTCTCCTGGTCTGAAACGGCGCAAGCGCAGACGCAGGATGCGCCGATCGGCTCCCCCGCCGGCGGCTTCGGTCTGCGCGGCGCATCGCCCGTCGCCTTGCCCGGCGGTCTTCAGCCGACCACCTTCGCCGGAAACGCGGCGATCGCCCAGGCTGGCGGCGGCGCCCGGACGCCGCGCGCCCGGGCCAAGCGCCCTGCGGCGGTCGGTTCGGCGCGCAAGCCGCTGCCCGATCTCGTTCCCTATCGCGGCGCGCCCGGCCAGCGGCTGCGCCGCGGCGAGGCCGCGAAGAAGGTCGTTCCCGCCCCGACCGTCGCGGCCATCCCCTATCCCGAGCGCCGGCGCGTCACGCCGGAGCAGAACCCTTACGCGCCGGTCGGCGTCGATGTCGGCGGGCTGCGCCTGCGCCCCTTTGTCGAGGCGGAAGGCGGCTACGACGACAATCCCAACCGCGCGTCCGGGCGCAAGCAGGGCTCGTCGCTGGCCCGGCTCGGCGCCGGGCTCGAGGCCGCCTCGGATTGGGCGCGGCACGAATTCAAGGCCAATCTGCGCGGCGGCTACACGCGCTATTTCAAGGTCGACGACGCCGACCGGCCCGACCTTGCGGCGACCGCCTCGCTGCGTCTCGATGCGACGCGCGACACGCAGCTCCTGTTCGACGCCAAGGCCAATCTCGACACGCAGCGCCCGGGCTCGCCCGAGATCACCTCGCTCGGCACCCGCGGCGCGACGCTGGAGGGCCGTCCGCTCGTGGCGAATTATGGCGCCGGCGTCGGCGTGACGCAGCGCTTCAACCGGCTCTCGGCGACGCTGCGCGGCGCGATCGACCGCACCGACTACGCCGACGGCGATCTCTCCGACGGCTCGAAGCTGGCGCTCGGCGGCCAGAGCTACACGACCTATGGCCTGCGCGCGCGCCTCGCCTACGAGGCGACGCCGGGCGTGCGGCCTTTCGTCGAAGCCTCGGTCGATCAGCGCCGTCACGACGAGCGTCTCGATCAGGCCGGCTTCGCCCGCGATTCGAAAGGGGCGACGCTGAAGGCCGGCACGAGTTTCGAGATCACGCGCACGCTGACCGGCGAGGCCTCGATCGGCCATGCGACGCGCCGTTACGACGATCGTCGCCTGCCCGATCTGCGCGGCGCCGTGGTCGACGCGGCGCTGGTGTGGACCGCGACGCCGCTGACGACGATCACGCTCAAGGCTTCGACCGACCTCGCCGAAACGAACATCGCCAATGCGTCCGGCGCGATCGCCCGCAAGGCCTCGATCGAACTCTCGCATGCGTTGTTGCGCAATCTCACGCTGACCGGCGCGCTGGCGCTCGCCGAGACAGACTATCGCGGCGTCGATCTGCGCGAGCGCTCGCTGGCGGCGACGCTGCGCGCCGACTACGCGCTGACGCGCTCCATCGTCGTGCGCGGCTCGTTCACGCATGAGCGTCTGAAGAGCTCGGCGGTCAATTCCGACTACACCGCCAACGCCTTCCTGCTCGGCCTGCGCCTGCAGCGCTGAGCCCGCGCCTCAGCCGCCAAGCCGCGCGACGAGCGCGTCGGAAACTTCGAAATTGGCGGTGACGGTCTGCACGTCGTCATTGTCCTCGAGCGCGCCGACGAGCCTGAGAATCTTCTCACCCGCCTCGTCGTCGACCGCCACTGTGTTCTGCGGCCGCCAGACGAGCTTCGCCTTGCGCGGTTCGCCGAATTTCGCCTCGAGCGCCTTCTGCACCTCGGCGAAGCTCTCGAGCGAGGTGGTGACGACGTGCCCGTCCTCGGACGAGGCGACGTCGTCGGCGCCGGCCTCGATGGCGGCCTCCATCATCGCGTCCTCGCTCGCCGCCTTCGGCTCGAACTCGATCTCGCCGACCTTGTCGAACATGAACGACACCGCGCCCGTCTCGGCCAGCGCCCCGCCGGCCTTGGTGAAGGCCGAGCGCACCTCGCCGGCGGTGCGGTTGCGGTTGTCGGTCAGCGCCTCGACGATGACGGCGACGCCGCCCGGGGCGTAGCCCTCGTAGCGCACCTCGTCATAGTTCTCGCCGTCGGCGCCGGACGCCTTCTTGATCGCCCGCTCGATATTGTCCTTCGGCATGTTTTCGGCGCGGGCGGCGAGCACGGCGGCGCGCAGGCGGGCGTTCATCGCCGGGTCGGGCAGGCCCTGCTTGGCCGCCACGGTGATTTCGCGGGCGAGCTTGGAGAAGAGCTTGGAGCGGATCGCGTCCTGCTTGCCCTTCTTGTGCATGATGTTCTTGAACTGACTATGGCCTGCCATGGCGTCCCGAGCCGTCTTCTGAAAAGAGGAAATCGGCCCGGCTTATAGGCCGCGGCCGCAGCGATGGGAAGCCGATCCATGTGCCCGCCGGCGCCCGGCCCTGCGCCGGCCGCGCCTTGCGCCCCGCCCACCCCTGCGCAGAATGGCGACCGTCGAACAACAGGGGGCAGACATGCCGGGCAGGACCGATCCGCTCGTCCACATGGGCGTCGTCACCGGCGCCGAGGCGCGCCGGATCTATGCAGACAATCCCGTGATCCTGCTGCCGATGGGCAGCCACGAGGATCAGGGCCCGCACGCCGGCATGGGCGACTATCTGCTCGCCGAGAAGATCGCCGAACTCGCCGCCATCCGCGCCTCGAAGGCCGGCACGCGCACGCTGGTCGCCCCGGTTCTGCCCTTCGGCGGCGATGACTTCTTCGGCACGATGATCGGCGGCATCGCGCTCAGCCAGGCGACGCTGACGCAGGTGATCGCCGACATGGTCGACTCGCTGCATCGCAACGGGCTGACGCGGCTGATCGTCATCAACGGCCATGGCGGCAATGTCGGGCCGATCTCGGAAGTGGCGCGCGCGCTGTGGCGCGAGGAGCAGCGGCTCCTGCCGAGCCTCTATCTGTGGCGCATCGCCTACGGGATGATGCCGAAGCTGTTCGGCGCCGAGCATGCGGGGAAATCGGCCGGGCATGGCGCCGATCCGCTGACCTCGCTCGGCCTGCATCTCTTCCCCGACGTGTTCCGCCGCGAGGCGATCCCGAAGGCGTTCGGCCTGAAGCGCGATCCGGTGCTCGATCTGCCCTTCACCGGCTTCGGCACGGCGAGTTTCGAGGGCGCGGAAGTGGCGATGCCGAACCCGTATGAAGAGGTCAGCCACGAAGCGGTGGCGCAGGGCGACCCGAACCTGTCGAATGCGGAAAACGGCGCGAAGCTGAGCGAGGCGCTGGTCGACGTGGTGGCGCGCTTCTGCGCGCATTTCGCGAAGAAGGTGAAGTAGGCGCCGAAGATTCGCCGTCGCGGCGATTGGCGCCCCCTCTCCCGCAAAGCGGGGGAGGGTCGGGGAGGGGGCGACGCCGGATGCAGCACAATGTCTGTCATCGCGCTTCGCCCGCCCCCTCAGTCGGCTGACGCCGGCATCTCCCCCGCTGCGCGGGAGAGAGTCGCCGTCATCGGCCCATGCGCGCCAGCGCCTGCGAAGCGCGTTCGCGTGCGGCGGGTTCGCGCTCCTGCGCCGCTGCTGCGCGATAGAAGCCGCGCGCCGCCTCGAGATCGCGCGGCGCGCCTTCGCCCTGCTCCATCATGTCGGCGAGCATCACCAGTCCCCACGGGTTGTCGTCGCGCGCGATCGCCTTGCGCAGCAGCGCGATCGCCTTGTCAGGGGCGCGCGCAAGGCCGGCCTTCCCCTCGCGCTGATAGCGCGCGAGATTGACGGCGGCGTAGCTGTCCATCAATTCGTCGGCGCGCTCGAACCAGATGCGCGCCTCCAGATCGTCGGCAGGCCGGGCGATCCCGTCGCGGATCATCACGCCGTAGATGTTCATGCCGATCGCCTCGCCGGCTTCCGCCGATGATTTCGCGAGGGCCAGCGCGCGCGGCAGGTCGCGCGCCACGCCGGCGCCCTGGCGCAGGAGCAGCGACAATTCCCACTGCGCGCGGGCGTGGCCGCGCGCGGCCGCCAGTTCGAACAGCGCCGCGGCGCGCGCCGGATCGCGCGGCAGCGGTCCGTGGAGATAGGCGCGGGCCATGCCGACGAGATCGGCGCTCCAGCCGGCGCGCGCCCGCGCGCAGACGATGCGCAGGACGCCTTCGGGCAGGCTTGCGCAATCGGGCGTGACGGCGCGCGCCGCCTCGTCCTGCAGCACGTCGACGTCGCGCAGGAACTGCAACAGGTCGGCGCTCGCCTGCGCCTTGACGCGGCCGTCGCCGCCGACGAGATAGCCGCGCTTCAGACAGGTCGAGAACAGGTAGTCGGTCTGCGAGCCGCTGGTCGCGCGTTTGCCCGAAGCGCGGTCGTAGAGAATGAAGTTCTCGTCGCGCAGGAAGCGTCCGGCGCAATGCGTGCTCGCCCAGTCCTGCGGCACTTCGCCGATTCCGCCGGTGCTTTCGAAGGAATGATGCACGCCCGGATAGACCGCGACGCGGATCGCCGCGCCGCCCGCCTTCTTCATGCGTTCGATGATGTCGAAGC
>JAEULW010000160.1 GCA_016793505.1 Methylobacteriaceae bacterium
CAGAGCCGCGGCGGCGTCGGTCGCCGATTGCAGGATCAGCGTCGCGCCAAGAAGGGGAACCGGCAGATAGAGAAAGGCGGCGGTGACCGGCAGCGCGATCGACTCGACGTCCCAGTTGCGACGGATCAGCGAGATCGAATGCCAGATCAACGCCGCGCCGAACAGCGCCACGATGATCTGGGTCGCCGCTTCGAGAGGGCCTGCCAGTCGCCCCGGCATCCGATCGGTCAAGACGGTGATGCGGATGTGGCTGCGGTTGCGCGAGGCGATCATCCACCCGGCGAAACCTGTCCACACGAGCAGATACTGCGCCAGTTCATCCGACCAGGCGAGCGGCGCGCCGATCTGCCGCGAGACGACGCCGAAGAAGACGGTCGCCAGCAGCGACAGCAAGAGCAGCGCCGCGACGCCGCGCAGCGCGCGATCGGCGAAGGCGCTCATGCGCCGCCGCCGCGCGGGCCAGGCATGCTCACAGGGCGGCCAGCTTGTCCCAAACGCCCTTGCCCCATTTGTCCTCGAACTTCGCGGGCACGGCGGCCAGCACCGGCTTGCGGAAGCTCTCCACATCCGGCTCGATCACAGTCATGCCCTGGCCTTTGAACGTGTCGACCAGCGTGCCTTCCTGACGAGCGAGTTCGGCATCCTGCCAGGCCGCGCCCGCGGCGATCGCGGCGTCGAGCACCGCGCGGTCGGCGCCGGAAAGGCGCTTCAGGAAGTCTTCGTTGGCGACGACGAGGCGCGGCGTGATGATGTGGCCGGACAGCACCAGGAACTTCTGCACCTCCGGCAATTTGGCGGAGGCGATGGTCGGCAGCGGATTTTCCTGCCCGTCCACGGCGCCCTGCGACAGGGCGAGGTAGAGCTCGTTGAAATTGATCGGCGTCGCCTGCGCGCCCCAGGCCTCGGCCATGGCGCGGAACGTGTCGACAGGCGGCACGCGCAGCTTGAAGCCCTTCATGTCGGCGACAGAGCGCACTTCCTTCTTGCCTGTCGTGATGTGGCGCTTGCCGTAGTAGGTAACCGACAGCATGCGGATGCCGCGCTTCTTGACCAGATCCTCGTTCATCGCCTTGAAGATGTCCGAGCCGGCGGCCTTGGCCATGTGCGCGGCGTCGCGCCACAGGTAAGGGGCCTCGATCACCGAGAGCTGCGGGAGGAAAGCGCCGAGCGCCGCCGCTCCGTCGGTCGTCATGTGCAGCGCGCCCGAGGCGACGGAATCCATCATGTCCTTGCCCGAGCCGAGCTGCCCATTCGGGAAACTCTGAATCTCGACGCGGCCCGATGTCTTCTCCTTCACCTCTTTGGCGATGCGGTCGATCATCTGCACCTGCGGATGCGTCGGAGCGAGCATTTCGCCCCAACGGATTGTCGAGGCCTGCGCGCGCGCGCCGATCGCCGGCATCGCCAGCGTCGCGGTGGCGCCCACCAGTGCGGTGCGTCGGGTCAGTTTCATGTCGCTCCCTCCGGTCGCGCGCTCAGAGTTCCATCGCCCGGTTGCGCGCATTGCTGATATGTTCGGCCATGGCCGCAGCGGCCTCGGCGGGCCGCCGGCGCTCCATGGCCCGGATGATCTTCATGTGATCGCCCATGACGGGCAGGATCAAGGCGTCGTAAAGCCGCGTCTCGTTCTGGCGGATCAGCTTGATCTTGATCCAGTTGACGCGAAAGGCCTTGGACATGATGTCGTTGTCGAGATGGTCGATGACGCCCTCGTGCAGGCGGCGATCGACAGCTTCGGCGTCGGCGACGAGATGGCGATCGCCGCCGCGCCGGGCGCGGGCGATGATATCTTCATGCGCCCGCTTCTGCGCGGCGATGTCCTCGTCCGAGGCGGACTGGGCGAAGATCGCCGCCGCCTCGCGCTCGAGGAACAGACGGAACTGAAAGGCGTTGCGGATCAGATTGAGGTCGACATGGGCGACCTGCATGCCGCGCTGCGGCACGGTGGTGATCAGGCCTTCAGCCTCCAGTCGCGGCACGAGTTCACGGATGGCGCCGAGCGGCAGGCCGGTGATCTCGACGAGTTCGCGCTGCGAGACGAACTGCCCCGCCTTGATGTCGCGGGCGATCAGGCGCTCGGTGAAGCTGGCGTAGGCCTGCTCGCGCAGATTGCGCGACTCGCCGGCGCGGGTCGGCCCTTCGGCCATCAGGCGGCCTGGGCCTTCATGAGGCTGTCATAGGCGACGGCGAGCGTTCGCGCCTGCGCTTCGGTCAGGCGCGGCAGCGGGGCGCGCATCGTCGCGAACTCCTCGCCCGCCCCATGCAGGTGCGCTGCGAGCGACTTGACCGCGGACATGACCGGATAGGCGCATATCGCCTTGACGAGTTCATGCACGCGTGGATCGTCCTTGCCTTCATAGACGAGCGGGCGCAGCCAGCCCGGGGCGACATTGGCGACGCCGCAGATCGAGCCCTCGCCGCCCTCGCGCACCGAGCGGGCGAGCTGGGTCTCGTCGCCGACCAGCACGGCGATGTCGGAGTGCGCCTCGAGAAACGCTTTCTGGGTCGGCCAATCGCACGAGGAATCCTTGACGCCCGCGATCACGCCGGGAAACGCCTTGCGCAGCCGATCGATGAGCGATACCGAAATCGGCGTCGCCGATTGCGACGGGATATGATAGAGAAACACCCCGCGCGCCGCGCCTTTCAGACGTTCGAACAGCGAGGCGTGCCAGGCGAACAGGCCGTCGTCGCTGACATCCTTGAAGTAGAAGGGCGGCATCAAGAGGATGCCGCGGCAACCGGCGTCGTAGGCGAGAGAGGCCTGATCGGCCGCGTCGTCGAGCGAGGTCGCCGTGACGCCCGCCAGCAATTGCCGGGCCGGATCGAGCCCGGCGCCGAGGGCTGCGCCCAGCATGGCCGAGCGATCGCGCAGCGAGAGCGAGGCGCCTTCCCCGGTCGTTCCGAACAACGTGACGGAATCGCAGCCATGTTCGAGCGTCCAGCGGGCATGGCGCGCCAAGGCCTGGAGATTGATCGAGCCGTCCTTGCGCATCGGCGTCGTCAACGCGCAGGACAGTCCGAAACGGGTCGCCTTGATCGCCAAGAGTCTCTCCTGCGCTTAAACTGACATGTCAGCATGTGGTCGCGCGGGGCGTTGGTCAAGTGGCCACTGGCGACATTGCGCGCCGCCGACCGGGCAGGCGGGCGGAGCGCTGCGGCGGACGCTATGGACGCCAGACGGCGCGACGCTATGCTCGGCCGCGGCGACCGCGGCGAGGCGCAGCGCCTGAGCAGAAGAGCAGGTCGATGATGAGCGTGCGCAGGACGCCTTCCCGGTTGCGCTCGGCGCGCTGGTTCGCGCCGGATGATTTCCGATCATTCGGACATCGCTCGCGCATGAGCCAGATGGGTTATGCGGCCGCGGACTACGCTGGAAAACCTGTCATCGGCGTCATCAACACCTGGTCCGACCTCAACCAGTGTCATGCGCATTTCAAGCAGCGCGTCGACGACGTCAAACGCGGCGTGCTGCAAGCCGGCGGATTTCCGGTGGAACTGCCGGCGATCTCTCTGTCGGAGAGCAAGGTCAAGCCGACGACGATGCTCTATCGCAATTTCCTGGCGATGGAGACAGAAGAGCTGATCCGTTCACATCCCCTCGATGGCGTCGTGCTGATGGGGGGCTGTGACAAGACGACGCCGGGATTGATTCTCGGCGCGACCTCGGCGGGCGTTCCCGCCATCTTCGTTCCCGCCGGGCCGATGCTGCGCGGCACCTGGCGCGGCAAGACGCTGGGGTCGGGCTCGGACGCGTTCAAATACTGGGACGAGCGGCGCGCCGGCGTCATCTCCGACCGGGACTGGACCGACATGGAGAGCGGGATCGCGCGCTCGTATGGCGTCTGCATGACGATGGGCACGGCTGCGACGATGACGGCGCTGGCCGACATGCTGGGGATGTGTCTGCCGGGCGCGTCGTCGATCCCGGCTGCCGATTCCGGCCACATCCGCATGTGCGCGGCGGCGGGCCGCCGCATCGTCGACATGGTCTGGGAGGATCTCGTCCCGTCGAGGCTGCTGACCGAGGCGTCTTTCCGCAACGCCATCGTCGTCGCCATGTCGATGGGATGCTCGACCAATGCGGTGATCCATCTCGTCGCCATGGCGCGGCGGGCGGGCCACGCCATCGGGCTCGACGATTTCGACGCCGCCAGCCGCAAAGTGCCTGTGATCGCCAATATCAGGCCGAGCGGCGATCGCTACCTGATGGAAGATTTCTACTATGCGGGCGGGCTTCTGGCGCTGCTGACGCGGTTGCGGGCGCATCTCGACCTTGCGCAGATCAACGCATCCGGCGCGACATGGACGCAGAGCCTCGAGGGCGTCGAGGTGTTCAACGACGACGTGATCCGCCCGCTCGACCGGCCGATCTACGCGGAGGGCGCGCTGGCGGTTCTGCGCGGCAATCTGGCGCCCAACGGATGCGTGATGAAGCCATCGGCCGCTGCGCCGCATCTCCTGCGTCACAGCGGGCCGGCGCTCGTGTTCGACGACTACGCCAGCCTGAAGGCCAATATCGACCGCGATGATCTCGACGTGACGGCAGACAGCGTGCTCGTGTTGCGCAATGCGGGCCCGCTCGGCGGTCCGGGCATGCCCGAATGGGGCATGTTGCCGATCCCGCGCAAGCTGCTGCGCCAGGGCGTGCGCGACATGATCCGCATCTCCGACGCGCGGATGAGCGGCACCAGCTACGGCGCCTGCATTCTGCACGTCGCGCCGGAATCTTTCATCGGCGGACCGCTGGCGCTGGTGCGCACCGGCGACGTGATCAGCGTCGACGTCCCCGCGCGCCGCATTGCGCTCGAGGTTGCTGACGCAGAACTCTCTGCGCGCCGGGCGGCGTTGGCGACGCCGGCGCCGCGCTACGAACGCGGCTATGGCTGGATGTTCTCGCAGCACATCAGGCAAGCCGACGAAGGCTGCGATTTCGATTTCCTCGAGACCGGATTCGGCGCGCCAGTCGGCGAGCCCGCGATCTATTGAGGGCGACGATGAGCCTTTCCGAAGATGCCCGCGAGGCCCTGCGCCACGTGTCGACGGCGACGCTGTGCACGGCGCTGTTCAAGCGCGGGCTGCGCCATCAGTTCATTCAGGATGTGCGGCCGCTCAATCCGAACCTGCCCAATATGGTCGGCGAAGCCTTCACGCTGCGCTATATTCCGGCGCGGGAGGATCTCAATCCGCTGAGCGTGTTTCAGGATCGCGGCCATCCGCAGCGCAAGGCGGTCGAGACCTGCCCGCCGGGCGCGGTGATGGTGATCGACAGCCGCAAGGACGCGCGGGCCGCGTCAGCGGGCGGCATCCTCGTCTCGCGACTGATGATGCGCGGCGTCGCCGGCGTGGTGACGGATGGCGGATTTCGCGATTCGCCGGAGATCGCCGCGCTGAGCATCCCCGCCTATCATCAGCGCCCGTCTTCGCCGACCAATCTGACGCTGCATCAGGCGGTCGACATCAATGTGCCGATCGGTTGCGGCGACGCCCCGGTATGGCCCGGCGACATCGTCGTCGGCGATCGGGAGGGCGTCGTCGTCATCCCGGCGGCGCTGGCCGACGAGGTGGCGCGCGAAGCGACGGAGATGACAGCGTTCGAAGATTTCGTGACCGAGAAGGTGCTGGAGGGCCGCTCGATTCTCGGCCTGTATCCGCCGACCGATCCGCAGACCGGCGTCGATTTCGCCGCCTGGCGGGCGGCGAAACGGCGCTGAGGCTGCGGTGTTGCGCGGCTACTGCAGCGGCGAGAAGAAGGCCGGCCGAATGATGCGGTTCTCCATCTTTTCGATGTAGGTCGCCGTCTTCGGCACGAAGGCGAGCCAGTCAGGGTCCGCGTAGAGCCGGTCACGCCGGGTCTCGCGATCAGCGTGGCTGTCATACCGCCACATCATCATGACCTGATTCAATTCGCCGACTTCTGTGAAGAACCAGCCGACGGGCGGTCCGAGATGGCGGCAGTGAACGTCGAACCCTTCGCGATGATAGAGTTGGAGATACTCCTGAACGAGGCCGGTGCGGATCGTGTAGGTGCGTTGTTCGAAGATCGACATGCTGCTCCATCCCCGGCGGGCGTATTTCGCCAGCCGTCCCGTCAGCTCGACACCGTCAGGCTGAGGCCGCGGCGAGCGATGCGCAAGGGCGAGGCCGGGCGCCGCATCGTTCGGCGGGCGCGCGCCGACGACGATTTTTTGCCGATTCCACCGTGGCGGCGGCGATGTTTGTTTCATACCTGCTGATATGAACCCGATTCTGTGTTGTCGCGCCGCGCGGGCCTGCGCTAGCCTTGCTGGAGACGGGACGCAGTTCCCGCAGGGAGGGAGCGATGAAGCGCCTGAAGTCCTTGCTTCTGACAGCCTCGATTCTCGCAGCCGCGTCGATGGCCAGCGCCCTGCCGGGCTCGGCCCAGAGCATTCCGCAGAACATCCCGCGGAAGGAACTCCTCATCCTCGAAAATCCCGAAGGCACGATCAAGAACGCGGGCTGGTTCAACATCTGGGCGATCAACGCCGGCAGCCAGTCGAACGGGCTGCAGCAGGCGGCGCTCGACACGCTCTGGTACATCGACCCGGAGAAGGGCCTCGACGGGGCCTGGGACAATTCGCTGGCGGCGGAGAAGCCCGTCTACAACGCCGACTTCACCGAAATGCGCGTGAAGCTGCGGCGCGGCCTGTTCTGGTCAGACGGCGTCGAGTTCTCCTCGGCTGACGTGAAGGCGACGGTCGATCTGCAGATCAAGTTTCCGAACATGCGCTTTTCGGCGGTGCTCGCCAACAATGTCGCCTCCGTCGAGGCGCCCGACGCCGAGACGGTCATCTTCAAGCTGAAGCGGCCGAATTCACGCTTCCATGCCAACTTCACGGTGCGGTGGGGCGCGATCTGGATCCTGCCCAAGCACGTGTTCGAGAAGGTCGAAGATCCAACGAAATTCGACTTCAACAAGCCGGTTTCGCTGTCGGCCTACACGCTGAACAGCTTCGATCCGGACGGCAAGTGGTACATCTGGCAGCTGCGTGAAGACTGGCAGCGCACCTCGCTCGGCCGTTTCGGCAAGCCGGGGCCGAAATATCTCGCCTATGTCGATCCCGGCCCGCCGGACAAGCGCGTCATCGCGCAGCTCAATCACGAGCTCGACGTCATTCATGACATTGCGCCGGAGGGCATGTTCACGCTCGCCAAACAGAACAAGGCGACGAAGGCATGGTTCGACGGCTTTCCGTACGGCCATCCCGATCCCACCCTCGCCAGCGTCGTTTTCAACACGCAGAACGAGCAGTTGAAGAACCGCGACGTGCGCTGGGCGCTGACGCTGATGATCGATGTGAAACGCGTGATGATGGCGGCCTATCGCGGCGCCGCCACCATCTCCGCGATCGCCGTGCCGCCGACCGGCGTTCATCCCGAAGCCTATCACAAGCCGATGGAAGAATGGGTGAAGGGCTATGAACTCGACACCGGCAAGTCGAAGATCAAGCCCTACGATCCTGGCGTCGGCAAGCAGCTTGCGGACATGTTGCGCCCCTCGATGGGCGAGGCCATACCTTCCGATCCGGCGGTCATCGCCAACTCCTTCGGTCTTGGCTGGTGGAAGCGCGACCTCAAGGCCGCCGGCGAGTTGCTGGAGCGGGCCGGCTATCGGCGTCAGGGCAATCAATGGATGACGCCGGACGGCAAGCCGTTCACGGTCAAGCTGATGGTCGAGGGCGATCTGCGGCCGGTGATGACCCGCGCCGGATCGATGATCGTCGAGCAATGGAAGGAGGCGGGCGTCGATGCGCGCGTCGACATCGCGCAGGGCACGCTGCTGACGCGCCGGGCAGCCGGCGACTTCGACGCCTTCATCGGCTGGTCCGTCGAGACCTGGGGCGGACACAATGATCTCAGCTACTTTATGGACAGCTGGCATTCCGCCTTCGTCGCCGAGCCAGGCAAGCCCCAGCCGCTGCGTAACTGGCAGCGCTGGAAGCACCCCGAACTCGACAAGCTGATCGAACAGACACGCCAGATCGGCTTCGATGATCCCAAGGGCATCGAGATCGGCAAGGACTACATCAAGCTGATGGTCAACGAGATGCCGATCATCCCGCTGATGTCCTACAACGTCTTCACGGCGATGGATCACACCTACTGGACCGGCTTCCCGACCAAGAGCAACCCCTACGCCAATCCCGTCACGAACTGGGGCAATTCGCGATACATGTTCGTCAGACTGAAGCCCGCCAACTGATCCCGTCGACTGAGAAACGCGCCCCCGTCGCTCGCGACGGGGGCAGGAGGCGGAGGCGATGGGCGACTACATCCGCTACGCCATGAAGCGTCTCGGACAGTTCGTCCTCGTCGTATTCATCGGCGTCAATCTCGCCTATGTCATCACCCACGCAACCCCGATCGATCCGGTCGAGCAGTCGATTTCGGCGTCGACCTCCTTCGGCAACGCCGCCCCTGAAGCCATTGCCGAAATGCGCCGATCCCTGGAGGAGCTCTACGGACTGAAGGGAAGCTGGAGCGAGCAATATCTCGCTTTCTGGAGTCGGGTGATCCGCGGTGATTTCGGCCCCTCCATGTCGGCTTTTCCGACTCCGGTCTCGAGCCTGATCGCGCGCGCGATGCCATGGACCATCGGACTGCTCGTCACCTCGACGATCATCACCTGGGCGCTCGGAAACTATCTCGGCGCGCTCGCCGGATACCATCAGCGCAGCCGTGCGCTGAAGGCCTTCGGCCTCGCAGCGATGGGCCTTCATCCGGTGCCGTACTATATCGTCGCGCTCGTGCTGTTGATCGTGTTCGGCTATGTCTGGCCCATCCTGCCAATCTCGGGCGGCGCGGCGATGAACATGCCGCAGGGCTGGAACTGGCCCTATGTCGCAAGCGTACTCAAGCATTCGGCGCTACCGGCGCTCTCGCTGATCCTCATCGGCCTCGGATCGTGGTTCCTCGGCATGCGATCTCTGGTCTCGAACATCATCACCGATGATCATGTCGTCTATGCCGAAATCGGCGGAGTCGATCGGCGACGCATCCTTCGGTCCTATGTGATGCGCAATGCGCTGGCGCCGCAACTGACGGGGCTGGCGATGTCGCTCGGCGGCATTTTCAACGGCGCGGTCATCACGGAGAAGGTCTTCGGCTATCCCGGCGTCGGCACGCTTCTGGTCGACGCCGTCTATGCGGGCGACTACGGACTGGTGCTCGGCGTCACCACCGTGTCGATCGTCGGCGTGTCGCTGGGCGTTCTGATCATCGACCTGATCTATCCGTTGATCGATCCGCGCGTGCAGGTGGACTGATGGGCGCGATCCTCAAGGACCTCCTGAAATACAACATCGAGTTTCGCGTCGGCTCCATGCTGATCGCGATCGTGCTGGTCATGTCCGCGCTGTCATTCGTGTCGCCCTATCCGCCGTCGGACACTTTTGTGGTCGCGCCCGACGCGCCGCCGAGCGCCGCGCACTGGTTCGGCACCACGTCGCGCGGTCAGGACGTGTTCTGGCAATTGACTTTCGCCATCCGCAACACGCTGGCCTTCGGCGTTCTTGTCGCGATGCTATCGCGCGTGTTGTCGCTGTCGATCGGACTCCTGGCCGGCTACAAGGGCGGCTGGATCGATCGAATCCTGATGTCGGTGAACGACACCTTCATCGTCATCCCTCTGTTTCCGATCCTGATCCTGTTCTACTTCGTCCTTCGCGACTCCATGTCGACGTTGTTGCTCGCCGTCATCATGGCGTGCCTCGGCTGGGCCTATGACGCGCGTCTGATCCGATCGGTGGCAATGAGTCTCAAGGCGCGCGAGTTCACCCAGGTGTCCATCTACTCCGGCATGACGACGCGGGAGATCCTCGTTCGCGAACACCTGCCCTACGTGATGCCGATCGTGTTCTCGACCACGATGAACAACATGAACTGGTCGATCGGGCTTGAGGTGACGCTGGCCGTGCTCGGCTTCATGGATATCAATTCGCCGACGATCGGCGGTATGTTGTACTGGGCCAATCAGCATACGGCCGTCGTCGCCGGCATCTGGTGGTGGATCGCGTTTCCGATCGCGCTGGTCGTCGCGGCTTTCGTCGGCCTGTTTCTCCTGGCCGTTTCGATGAACGAATATATCGATCCGCGCTCGCGGCTGGCGCGGATGGGCGGAGGCGCCCGGTGAGCGCCGCGCCGATCCTGCAGGTGCGAAACCTTCGGGCCGCGTTCCGTACGCACCATTTCGGAGTGAGGCGCGACGTTCCGGCCGTCGACGACATCTCCTTCGATGTGCGCGCCAATGAAATCTATGGGCTTGCGGGGGAATCCTCGTCAGGCAAGACGACCCTCATCAAGACCATTGCGGGCGTGATCAAGCCGCCGCTCGAGCTCGTCGGCGGCTCGGCTCGGTTTGCTTTCCTGCCGGACTGTGAGTCACTCGCGCAGGCGTCGCCGGCGGCCGTTGCGGCGATCCGCTGGTCGAAGCTCGCCTATATCATGCAGGGTTCGATGAACGTGCTCAATCCGGTGCGCCGCATCGGCAAGACGTTCGAGGATTTCGCATTGCGGCACATCGGCTCCGCAGGCGACTTCCAGCAACGTGTCGAGGCGCATCTCCAGCGGGTCCGGCTGGAGCCTTCCGTCCTGCGCTCCTATCCGCATGAACTGTCTGGAGGCATGCGTCAACGGGTGACGATCGCGCTGGCGACGATCTGCGCGCCGGACTTCATCATCGCCGATGAGCCGACGACAGCGCTGGACGTGATCGTCCAGAAGGACGTGTTGGCAATGATGCGCGACATCCAGGGCGCCATGGGCGCGTCGATCCTGTTCGTCACGCACGATATGGGCGTTCACGCCGCGCTGACGGATCGGCTCGGGATCATGTATGCGGGCCGACTCGTCGAGGAGGCGCCGACCGACGTGATTTTTCGCGGCGCCCTTCACCCTTACACGCGCCATCTGATCGCGAGCCTGCCGCGCATCGGCGATCGGTCGGAGCGGAAAAGCCTGACCGGCGTTCCGCCCAATTTGGCGAACGCGCCGCCTGGGTGCCGCTTCCATCCCAGATGTCCGCTTGCCGTCGATATCTGTCGCGTTCAGGCGCCCGCGATGACCGAACTGGCGACACAGCATCGCGTCGCCTGCCACGTCGTGACCGGCGAGGCGGCATGAGCCCTCTCCTTTCAGCCGAGCATGTTTCGAAGGTCTTCGTGCGGGGCGGACTATTCTCGAGGCAGCGCGTGACTGCAGTTGACGACGTCAGCTTCTCGATGGTCGCAGACGCGCCGGAGGTTCTGACGATCATTGGCGAGTCCGGCTCGGGGAAGTCGACGCTGGCGCGCATGATTCTTGGAATCCACGCACCGTCGTCGGGTCGCATCGTCTTCGAAGGCGAGGAGGTCAGCGCGCGTGTGGCGCGGGACCGACATGCATTCATGGCGAAGGTTCAACCCATCTTCCAGAATCCGTTCGAGTCGTTCAATCCGCTGAAAAAGCTGGATCGGTATCTTTTCATGACGGCCGAGCGGTTCGGACGGGCCGGGCGCGGCAATGTCGAGCGGGTTTGCGACGAAGCATTGGGCGCCGTGGGCCTGTCGCTGGCCGAGGTGCGCGGGCGATTTCCGCATGAACTGTCCGGCGGCCAGCTGCAGCGTGCGGCGATTGCGCGCGCCCTCGTGTCGAGGCCGCGCCTGATCGTTGCAGACGAGCCTGTGTCGATGGTCGACGCATCACTGCGCATGTCGATCGTCAATCTCTTCTCGCGCCTGAAGCGGGAATTCGGGCTGACGATCATCTACATCACGCATGATCTGGCCACCGCCTATCACATATCGGACCGTCTCATCATCATGCGACGTGGCCAGATCGTCGAGACGGGCGAAGCGCGCGGTGTTCTGAGCGCGCCGAAACATCCCTATTCGCAGATGCTGAAGGACGCTGTGCTCACGCCCGACAGTGCGGGAATTTTCCGGTCATCTGTCCAATCCAGACTCTAACCTGCGAGGATCCGCCATGCAGACCGCGTCGATCATGTTCGATCGGGATTTCACGATCGGCGAGACCGATCCGCGCCTCTTCGGCGCTTTTGTCGAGCACCTCGGCCGGTGCGTCTATGGCGGCATCTATGAGCCCGGGCATCCGACGGCGGACAAGCGCGGGTTCCGCAAGGATGTGCTGGCGCTGGTCCGTGAATTGGGGCCGACGATCATGCGCTATCCCGGCGGCAATTTCGTGTCGGGATACAACTGGGAAGACGGGGTCGGCCCGGTCAAGGATCGGCCCGCGCGGCTCGATCTAGCCTGGTTCTCGACCGAGCCGAATACATTCGGCACGAACGAGTTCGTCGACTGGTGCCGCGCCGCCGATGTCGAGCCGATGCTGGCGGTCAATCTGGGCACGCGGGACGGCGATGCGGCGCGCAATCTTGTCGAGTACTGCAATCATCCGGGCGGCAGCGCGTGGTCGGATCTGCGCATCCGCCATGGATGGAAGCGGCCGCATGGAATCAAGTTCTGGTGCCTCGGCAACGAAATGGACGGGCCATGGCAGATGGAGCACAAGACGGCCTCGGAATATGGCCGCAAGGCGGTCGAGGCGGCGAAGATGATGCGATGGATCGATCCTTCCATCGAACTGGCGGCGTGCGGCTCCTCGGGTCGAAACATGCCGAGCTATGGACGTTGGGAGGACGAGGTGCTCGAGCATACGTTCGAGCAGGTCGAGTACATCTCGCTGCACACCTATTTCAACAACTACGCCGACGATCTGCCGGCGTTTCTGGCAAGCCCGGACATCATGGATCGCTTCATCGAGGAGGTGGTGGCGATCGCGGATGGGGTGGCCGCGCGTCGGCGCTCGCACAAGAAGATCATGCTGTCGTTCGACGAATGGAATGTCTGGTATCGGACGCGGCGCAAGCGCGCTGATCGCGTCAAGGAGGGTTGGCCGGTTGCGCCGCCGATCCTGGAGGAAATCTATTCGATGGAGGATGCGCTGGTCTTCGGCGGCGCCTGCATTTCGCTGCTCAATCACGCCGATCGCGTGAAGACGGCGTGTCTTGCGCAGCTCGTCAATGTCATCGCGCCGATCATGACCCAGACCGGCGGACCGGCCTGGCGGCAGACCATCTTTTGGCCGTTTGCGCAGATGAGTCGTCTGGGGCGGGGCGCCGTGCTGAGGGCGAAAGTCGACTCGAAGAGCTATTCAGCATCCTACTATGACCCGCGCGGGCCCCAGGATCTGCATTTTCCGGTCGAGGCGCCCTATCTGAAGGCGGCCGTCGTGGCGGACGGGGAAGGCGGCGTCAGTCTTTTCCTCCTCAATCGCCATCTGACGGAGGCCATGAAGGTTTCGATCGATGCGCGCGGTTTCGGGAAGCTCGGCGTCAAGGAGGCGACAGAGTTGCAGCACAAGGATCTCAAGGCGGTCAATGACAGCAAGAACCCGCTTCGCGTCCAGCCGGCGGCGTTGAAGGACGTTCGCGCCGCCCGGCAAGGAATTGTCGCGGAGCTCAAGCCGGCGTCATGGAATGTGCTCCGATTGACGCCGTGAGGTCGAGCCGATGAAGGCGAGAACCGGCGGGCGCGCGTCCGGCCAGTCGACGCGTCGCTCGCCGCCGCGACTCGAGGATGGTCGGCCCGGGAAGTCCTTCCTCGTCGTCAACGCCGAGGGCCAGCATCATCTGTTACATGCGCTCGCCTCGCCGGTGCGGCTGCGCATCCTTCGCCTGCTGCTTCGGCAGGGCCCTCGGAACATCTCGCAGATCGCCGGAGCGCTTGAGCTGCCGCAGTCGACGATTGCGACGAATGTTCAGGTGCTGGAAGAATCGGAATTGATCACGGCCCAGCTCGGCAAGGCCGCGAAGGGTCAGCAGAAGATCTGTTCAGCGAGATACGCCGAGATCATCGTCAATCTCGATCCTGAGGACAGCAGCCGCAAGGCCAATGTCATCGAGGTTGAGATGCCGCTCGGGCTCTATACGAGTTCGAACGTGTCGGCGCCCTGCGGTCTGTGTTCGACCGAACGCATCCTGGGTGTTCTCGACGTGCCGGAGCTGTTCCTCGATCCCGTGCGCGTTCAGGCGGCGCTGATCTGGTTCGGCCGCGGCTATGTGGAATACAAGTTCCCGAACAACGCCAAGGTGCTGAAAGCGGAAATCGCGGAGCTGGAATTCTCCATGGAGCTGTCGTCGGAAACGCCGGGCACCAATCCCGACTGGCCTTCGGACATCAGCCTCTGGGTCAACGGCGTCAAGCTTGGAACCTGGTCGAGCCCCGGCGACTATGGCGACCGCCGCGGCCTGCTGACGCCGGCCTGGTGGAAACTCGAGGGGTCGCAATACGGCATCCTGACGAGTTGGCGCGTCACACGTGACGGCGCGTTTTGCGGCGCGGAACGGATCAGCGATGTATCTGTGCGCGATCTGGCTCTCGACGAACATCATTCGATCAAGCTGCGGGTCGGCATCGACGAGCGGGGCGGCCGTCCGGGAGGGGTCAACATTTTCGGCAAGGGATTTGGCAATCACAATCAGGATATTAGAATGAGGCTCGTTCTGGCGTCACGGTCCTGACGCGGCAGGCGCCGCGGGCTTGCGCGCGGGACGTTCGCCAGTCAATGTCTCGCCTCGTCAAGGCGGAGACGCTCGGGGACGGAGATGGACGCAGCTGCGATGCGCGCTGTTCCGGCAACGCAGGAGGATGTCTGGACGATCAGACACTCGCCGCTGTTTGGTCGCCTGCCGGAAGCGACGTTCCAAAGGTTGTTCGAGGGGCAGCCGGTGCATTTGCTCGGCAAGGATGCGCGCCTGTTCGAGTGGGGCCGACCTGCCAGCACATGCTTCGTGCTGCTTCAGGGCCTCGTCAAGCTGTATCGCGCGTCGGAGTCTGGCGAGCGCGCGGTGCTCTCCATCTGTGGGCCCGGGCGCGCCCTGATGCTGGCCGAGGGATTGACCGGCAAGCCCTATTCGGCGAGCGCCGAGACCGTCAGCCCGACGCGCCTGCTGATGCTCGATGTGACCGAGTTGCGCGACAGGATGCAGGCGGATGTGCGGCTGTCGATGGCGCTTCTGGCGGCGGCCGCGGCCGACCTGAGGCAGCTCGTGGCGCATGTCGAGGAGCTGAAGGCGATGACCGGTCCGGCGCGCCTGGCCGCTATGATCCTCAATCTTTCCGAAGCGCGGGCGGGCGCGATGCAGGTGACGTTGCCCTACGAAAAGCAGCTCATCGCGGGCCGGCTCGGTATGACCCCCGAGAGCTTCTCGCGCGCCATGCGGCAGTTGAAGGAACATGGCGTGCGCGTCAGTCGCGACAGGCTGGTCATCACCGACATCGGCCGGTTGCGCGGCCTTCTCGAGTCGTCAGGCTAGCGGTTCTATCGTATCGGCGGCGCCCGGCGTCTCAGCTCCTTGCGCCGCGGCGGGACGGCCGAACGAAGGCAGACAGACGGGCGACATCGGAAATGGCGACATGATCGCGTACGACGTCGACGCCCAGCTTGCGCAGCGTCGCCAGCGCACGCGACAGACTCTCCGGCGTCATGCCGAGGCGGCCGGCCAGCAGCGCCTTTTCATAGGGCAGGACCACCGTTGCGTTGCCGGCGCCGGGGGGCGTCTGCCGAAGCAGGAAGTCGGCAAGGCGCCGTGGGGTCGAGAGGAGCTTGAGGCTTGCGATTTCAGCAAAAAGCCTGTCCGTATGCTGGACGACCGAGCCGAGCAGCGTCGCCGCAAGACCGGTGTCGTTTTCGATCGCTTCGTTGAAACGCCCGGCGTCGATCTTGAGGAGTCGCAGATGGCTGGCCGCTTCGGCGCTGGCGGGATAGGCGCCGCCGAGAAAGAACACAGCCTCGGCGAAGGTCTCGCCGCGCGTGAAAACGCCGACGATCGCCTCGTCGCCGGACGCGGTGCTGCGGAACAGTTTGACCCAGCCGTCGAGCACGAGGAAAAAGCCGTCGGCGCGATCGCCCTGGGAAAAGATCAGCTGGTGCGGCGCATAGCTCGCCGGATGCTGATGGCCGCACAGCCGCGCGAGAATGTCGCGATGCACCTCGCTGAACATGGCCGAGGCGCACAAAGTCCGCCAGTCGGCGTCGTCCAGCGCGACGCCCGCTTGATGAATGTCACGTGCTTCCCTCACGTCACCTCCCGGCGGGTTGCGACGAACAGCATTGGCGCCGCGGCGGCCGCGTCAAGCCGACGGACATATTTTGGCAGGTTGGCCGGCGGACTGTCGCTGGCCATCTGCGCGGTCGCGGCCGCCTCGAGGGCCGACGCCCAACGCGACGGCGTCGCGGACGCGCTCGCCGGCCACCAGGCGGAAATGCGACAGCTGGCCGGCGAAGACCCTTACAGAAGAGCGTTTTTCTTCGACGCCGTGGAGGTCGAGAGCCCCAATCCCGGCGTGCCTTGCGACCATATCGCCAGCCGGCGACCGGAAGCGGTCGCCGGCCAGGGCCGGGTCGTTCTGCTCGAGTCGGCGTCCGATCCGGCTCGCCGGCTGAGATTCTGGGCGGCGCCTGACTTCGATCAAGGCGCAGATGCTGTCGCTGCGGCGATCGCCTTCGCCCAGTCCGCCAAGTTCGGTCCGCATCGTGTCGTCG
This sequence comes from Methylobacteriaceae bacterium, assembly GCA_016793505.1. GTDB lineage: Bacteria > Pseudomonadota > Alphaproteobacteria > Rhizobiales > Beijerinckiaceae. Next base: position 16,567 of record JAEULW010000160.1, read on the forward strand.
GCATGCGTCAGTTCGCCTGGTGCCGGTGAATTCGGCGAGGAACTTATCTCTTCTCAATTACGTGCGGCCGCTCCTCGCTAGCCTCCCACGCCGTATTCATCCGTAAGGAGATCGGCGTCATGACCGGCAAGGCGCATGGGGCAAGCATACTGGGATTGGCGTTCGGCGCATTTCTGGCGAGCACGGCGCTGACGCCCGTGTCGGCGCAGACGGCGGCGCCCGGCCCGAGCCTTTCGAAGGAGGCCATGGAGGCCTCCGGCAAGATTTACTTCCAGCGCTGCGCCGGCTGCCATGGCGTGTTGCGCAAGGGCGCCACCGGCAAGAATCTCGAGCCGCAGAACAGCGCCAAGCTCGGACAGGACCGCCTCGAGAAGATCATCGCACTCGGCACCGAAGGCGGGATGGTCAATTTCGACGACATCCTGACCAAGCAGGAGATCAAGGACGTCGCGACGTATATCCAGCTTCCTCCGCAGGTCCCGCCGGAATGGGGCATGAAGGACATGCTGGCGTCGTGGAAGAACATCGTGCCGGTCGACAAGCGACCGACGAAGCAGATGAACGCCTACAATCTGAAGAACGTCTTCTCGGTGACGCTGCGCGACGCCGGCGAGGTGGCGCTGATCGACGGCGACACCAAGCAGATCCTCAGCCGCGTGAAGACCGGCTACGCCGTGCATATCTCGCGCCTGTCGGCCTCAGGCCGCTATATCTACGTGATCGGCCGCGACGGCCTGCTGTCGCTGATCGACTTGTGGATGGAGAAGCCGGCCGTCGTCGCAGAAATGAAGTCCGGGCTCGACGCGCGCTCGGTCGACGTCTCGAAGTTCAAGGGCTTCGAGGACAAGTATGCGATCGCCGGGTCCTACTGGCCGCCGCAATACGTGATCATGGAAGGCGACACGCTGAAGCCTCTCAAGGTCGTCTCGACCCGCGGCGTGACGGTGGACGGCGAGTATCATCCCGAGCCGCGCGTCGCCTCGATCGTCGCTTCGGTCACCAAGCCCGAATGGGTGGTGAACATCAAGGAGACCGGGCTGATCCAGCTGGTCGACTATTCCGACATCAAGAACCTGAAGACGACCACGATCGAGTCGGCCAAGTTCCTGCACGACGGCGGCTGGGACGCCTCGAAGCGCTACTTCCTGGTCGCGGCGAACGCCTCGAACAAGGTGGCGGTCGTGGACACCAAGGAAGGCAAGCTCGCCGCGCTCGTCGATACGGCCAAGATCCCGCATCCCGGCCGCGGCGCGAACTTCACCCATCCGAAGTTCGGACCGGTATGGGCGACAGGCCATCTCGGCGCGGACGTGATCTCGCTGATCGGCACGGATCCCGAGAAGAACAAGGACAGCGCCTGGAAGGTCGTGCAGGAACTCAAGACGCACGGGGCCGGCAATCTGTTCGTCAAGACGCATCCGAAGTCCAAGAATCTGTGGGCCGACGCGCCGCAGAATCCGGAGAAGGACGTCGCCGAATCGGTCGCCGTCTACGATCTCAACGACCTCACCAAGAAGCCGGAAATCATCAACATCGCCAAGCTGTCGGGCCTGCCGGAATCCAAGGCGATCAAGCGCGCCGTGCATCCGGAATATGACGAGACGGGCACGGAGGTGTGGATCTCGCTGTGGGCCGGCAAGACCGAACCGTCGGCGATCGTCGTCATGGACGATGCGACGCGCAAGGTGAAGAAGGTGATCACCGATCCGAACATGATCACCCCGACCGGCAAGTTCAACGTCAACAACACCCAGCACGACGTCTACTGACCGCGCTGCATGCGGCGGACGGACAGGGGCGGCCTCAGGGCCGCCCCTTGTTTTTTGCTGCGACCCGCCGGCCGCGCCGAACGCGGTCTTACCAACTCTCAAGGTCAGCAGCGCCCATGCCCCTAGAGTCGGGCGAACACGTCTCCATGGAGTGGCTGATGTCCGACGCTTCGCCCGCCCGCCCCGAGGGTCGGATCGCCCGCCTTTGGGCGACGTTGAAGCGGCCGACAGCGCGGTACTCCCTCGCCACGCTGCTCGTCGGCGGCTTCGCCGCGGGCGTGGTCTTCTGGGGCGGCTTCAACACGGCGATGGAAGCCACCAACACCATGACATTCTGCATCTCGTGTCACGAGATGCGTGAAAACGTCTACAAGGAGTATGACAAGACAATCCACCACTCGAACCGCACCGGCGTGCAGGCGACATGCTCCGACTGCCACGTGCCGAAGGAGTGGACGCACAAGCTCGTGCGCAAGATCCAGGCCTCGAACGAGGTGTTCCACTGGCTGCTCGGCTCGGTCGACACGCCCGAGAAGTTCGACGCCAAGCGCCTGACGCTCGCCAAGAATGTCTGGAGTTCGATGAAGCGCACGGACAGCCGTGAGTGCCGCAACTGTCACACGCTCCAATCGATGAACCCGGAATTCCAGAGGCCGCGCGCACGCCAGCAGCATCTTTCAGCGATGGAGACGGGCGGAACCTGCATCGACTGCCACAAAGGCATCGCCCACAAGAGCGTGCGCGCCAAGCTCACCGACGCGGAGCTCGAAGAGCTCGAGAAGCCGTTGCAGCAGTATGTTCGTGAGATTCCGCAGAGCTACCGCGATGGTCTGGTTCGCGCCGCGCAGCGCGAGAAGGACGCGGAGGCCAAGCGTCAGTCCGAGGTGGACGACAAGGTCAAGTCCGCCGTCGCGGCTGCAGAGGCTAGGGCCGCCGCCGCCATCGCCGCCGCCCAGAAGGCCGCAGCCGATGCGCAGGCGCAGACCGGCGCGGCTGCGCCGGCGACGGCCGCCGCCACGGCGCCGGCGGCGCCTGCCGCCGCCGCGGCCGCAGGGCCGGGCAAGATCGACTGGGCTGCGGCGCCGGCCAAGACGATCGGCTTCTTCTATCCCGGCCAGACGTCCTACGAGTGGGTGCAGAACGGCCGCGATCACGGCGGCGCGCGCGCCTTCCTGCGCGGCGGCGACCGCTGCGTCACCTGCCATGACAAAGAAGTGCGCGAGATGGGCGCCAAGCTGGTCTCTGGCGAGAAGGCGGAAGCCACGCCGATCAAGGGCAAGCGCGGCTCGGTCGACGTGCAGGTGCAAGTCGCACATGACAAGGAGAAGATATACTTCCGCTTCCAGTTCCCCAAAGCGCCGCACACGCCGGTTGACGGCTACGCCGACGGCAAGATGGACCCGGCCAATGAGACCAAGGTCTCGGTGATGGTCTCGGGGCCCTCGATCGAGCGCGCAGAACTCGCAGGCTGCTGGGTGACCTGCCATCACGACGCGCGCAACATGCCCGATACGCCCAAGGACGACGCGTTGAAGGCCTTCGCCGCCGACGCCGGACTCGACCTGTCGAACGGCGTGACGAAATACGTGCCGGAATCGCGCAGCGCCATCGAGTTGCGCGAGGCGCCGCGCGGCGGCTGGAACAAGCTGAAGTCGAAGGACGAACTCGCCAAGCTGGTCGCCGAAGGCGGCGCCATGGAGCTCATGCGCTATCGCTCCGGCGGCGACCCGGAGCACGGATTGATCGCCGCCCAACGCGTCATGACAGGGCTTTCGCCGATCGAGGCGTCGGGTGGCCTGGCTGGCGATACCTGGACCGTGGTCATCGCCCGTGCGCTGAAAGGCGCCGCTCCCGGCGAGATCGCGCTGGAGCCGGGCAAGAAATATGTCGTGTCCTTCGCCCTGCACGAGGATTTCACGGCCTCGCGCTTCCATCACGTGTCGCTCGCCTACGAGCTGTCCCTCGACGGCGAAGGCGAACTCGTCGCCAAGGCGCAATGAGGACGCCATGCGGCTGTTTCTCGTACTTCTGATGCTAGGCGCCGCTGCTCCGGCGGCGGCGCAGCCGAAAGACGACACGGCCGAGCGCTGCGCCGAGGCGGCCGCGCGTTATCAGGAACTGTACGGACGGGACCACAGGGCCGAGGGGGTCAAGACAGTCCTCATGTACAAGTATCGCTTCTGCCCGGCCGATGTGACGATCAAGGCGGGCGAGCGGCTGCGCTACGTCAATGTCGACAAGCGGACCTCGCATTCGGTCTGGCTGAAGGCCGCGGGACAGGCGGAGTCCGAGCGCGTCTTCCATGAAGGCGTCATCGAGGTCGACACGCGCCTGCCGGCTGGCGAGCATGAGGTGCTGTGCGGTCCACACTGGGAGACCGACAAGATGGTCGGCAAGATCACGGTGGAGAAGTAGGATGTCGAAGGGACATGTGGCGCTGGTCGGCGCCGGCCCGGGCGATCCGGAGTTGCTCACTCTGAAGGCTGTCAAGGCGCTGGCGCAGGCCGAGATCGTCGTGCATGACCGACTGGTCTCGGACGCGGTGCTGAAAGTGGCGCCGGATTCGGCGATGCGCATCTCGGTCGGCAAGGAGGCGGGGCGGCATTCCTACAAGCAGGAAGAGATCAACGGCCTGCTGGTGCATCTCGCCCTGCAGGGCAAGAATATCGTGCGGCTGAAGGGCGGCGATCCCTTCGTCTTCGGTCGCGCCTGCGAGGAGATCGAGGCGCTCGAGGCGCACGGGATCTCCTGGTCCGTCGTGCCCGGAATCACTGCGGCGCAGGGCTGCGCCGCCTCGGCGCGCGTGCCGCTGACGCATCGCGGCCTGGCGCGCTCCTTGCGATTTGTCACGGGCCATTGCCGAGGCGATCAGCCGCTCGAACTCGACTGGAGAGGCCTCGCCGATCCGCAAACCACCGTCGCCTTCTACATGGGCGCGGCGACGGCCCCGCAATTGTCAGCCCGATTGATCGAAAACGGCCTTCCGCCGGAAACGCCGGCGCTTTGCATAAGTCAAGGCACGACGCCGCAGGAACAGCGAGTGTTCACCAGCCTCGACCGTCTGACAGCGGATCTGGACCGGGCGTCTCTGCCGAGCCCCATCCTGATCATCGTCGGCGCGGCGATGGGATGGCGACCGAACGAACCCTCGGGTGAGCACAGTGACGATGCGCGCCTTGCTCCTGTCGAAGCTGATCGTCGCGATCTGCGCGACAAGCGCGCTCGCCGCTGAGCTCGATCGCGAGCGCCTGAAGCATCTGGTCGTCCAGGAATGCGGCTCCTGCCATGGGCTCGTCCTCAAGGGCGGCCTCGGCCGGCCATTGACGCAGGACGCGCTGGCGCACTTCCCGCAGGAGACCGTGCGGGACATCATTCTTGACGGGATCCCGGGCACGCCGATGCCGCCCTGGCGACCGCTGCTTTCCGAAAACGAAGCGGCGGCGATCGCCGTCATGCTGAAAAACGGAGACATCCGATGATCGACCGCCGCAGCGTTCTGGCGATTGCGCCGCTGGCGCTCGCGCCCCGGCTGGCCTTCGCGCAGGCGCCAGCGCCGCAGATGCGCGGCACCGGCGATCTCGGCGTCATCATCGAGCGCGCGACAGGCAGCGTCCTGATCGTGGAGACGACCGACCGGACCGTGCTGACGCGCATCGAAGGACTCGGCGATCTGTCCCACGCCTCGGTCTGTTTCTCGCGCGACGAGCGGTTCGCCTTCGTCTTTGGTCGCGACGGCGGTCTGTCGAGGATCGACCTTCTCGGCGGGCGCATCGCCAAACGGATCGTCCAGGGCGGCAACGCTATCGGCGGCGCCGTCTCCGACGACGGCCGTCTCGTCGCGGTGTCGAATTATGAGCCCGGCGGCGTTCGGGTGTTCGACGCCGAGACGCTGGCGCTGGTCGCCGACGTGCCCGCGACTTCACGCTCGGCGGCGCGATCCAAGACCGTCGGCCTCGTCGACATTCCTGGACGCGCTTTCGTCTACGCCCTCTACGACGCCGGCGAAATCTGGCGGCTTGAAATTCCGGTGTCCGAGGCGCCGCGGCTGACCCGGCTCGAGAACGTCGGCAAGCTGCCCTATGACGGCAATGTGACGAGCGACGGGCGGCACTACTTCGCCGGCCTGTTCGGCGAGGACGGCGTCGTGCATGTCGATCTGTGGAAGGAGCCGCTCAAGGCCGAGCGCGTGCTCGACGGTTACGGCCGCGGCGAAGCGCCGTTGCCCGTCTACAAGATGCCGCACTTCGAGGGCTGGGCGGCGACGCAGAACATGCTTTTCCTGCCTGCGGTCGGGCGCGACGAACTGCTGGTCTTCGATCTTTCCACGCTGAAAGAACTTGGACGCGTGCAGACATATGGTCAGCCTGTCTTCGCCGTCGCACGACCGGACGGCCGGCACGTCTGGGTCAACTACGCCTATCCGAAGAACAACGTCGTCGAGATCGTCGATTCGCAGTCTCTTGCGATCGTGAAGCGACTGGAGCCAGGCCCAGCGGTCCTGCACCTCGAATTCGCGCCGCGTGGACACGAAGTCTGGGTTTCCTCGCGCGATGCGGACGCCGTCATCGTCTACGACACCAGAAGCTTTCAGGAGAAGGCGCGGATCAAGGCGTCGAAACCCTCGGGAATCTTCTTCACCGCGCGTGCGCATGTGATCGGAAAGTAGCGTGTCGAACGCCCTGGCCATCAACCAGTTCGATGAAGCGACGCGCCTGCTCGTCGATCGCTATCAACGCGATTTTCCGCTGTCGCCGCAACCGTTCGCGCTGATCGGCGATCAACTCGGCCTGCGCGAGGCGGATGTCATTGAGCGACTCGCGCGCTTGCGGGAGATCGGCGCCGTCAGCCGCGTCGGCGCTGTCGTCCGGCCGAATGCGGCCGGGGCATCCACCCTCGCGGCGATCGCGGCGCCGCCCGCCGACATCGAACGCATTGCTGGGATCGTCAACTCGCAGCGCGGCGTCAATCACAACTATGAGCGCGAGCACGAATTCAATCTCTGGTTTGTCGTGACAGGCCGGACCGGCGACGACGTTCATTCCGCGATCGACGAGATCGAGCGCGAAACCGGACTCGATGTGCTCGATCTGCCGCTCGAGCAATCCTATCACATCGACCTTGGCTTTCCCTTGTTCGACGCGCCATCGCGTAACGCACCATGCATCGAGTCGCGCGAGGTCGCGGGCGAGGCCGATGTGCGACTGCTGGCGGCGATCGAGAGCGGGCTGCCGTTGACGCCGCGGCCCTACGCTGTGATCGCCGGCGCGATCGGAGAAGGCGAAGATGCGGTCATCGACCGACTGGCGTCAATGCAGGCGCGGGGAATCGTCAAGCGGTTCGGGGTCGTCGTCAGGCATCGCGCCTTCGGCTATGACGCGAACGCCATGGCGGTCTGGGACGTTCCCGATGCAGCCGTCGACCGCGTGGCCGCGCGGTTCGTCGAGGCCCCGCAGGTCACCCTCTGCTATCGACGCCCACGGCGGCCGCCCCGCTGGCGCTACAATCTGTTCACGATGGTTCACGGCGTTGCGCGCGACAACGTCCTGGACGTGATCGGAGGACTGACCGAACGCGCCCGCGGCCAATGCGATGCGAGCGCTGTGCTGTTTTCGCGCCGATGCTTCAAGCAGCGCGGCGCCACCTTCGTCAGACGCGAGGCGCAACATGCCGACGCTTGATCCCATCGATCGCGCCATCATCAACGGATTGCAGGGCGGCTTTCCGATCAGCGAACGGCCATTTGCAGAAGCAGGGGAAGCTCTGGGACTGACGGAGAGCGCGCTGATCGAGCGGCTTCGAAAACTTGAGCAGGCGGGCGCCATGTCACGATTCGGGCCGCTCTGGAATTCAGAAGGTCTCGGCGGCGCCGTCTGCCTGGCGGCCATGGCTGTTCCTGCCGAAAGGTTCGAATCGATCGCAGCCATCGTGAACGCGCATCCGCAGGTGGCGCACAATTACGAGCGCGAGCACCATCTCAACATGTGGTTCGTCATCTCGACTCTCGAGCCTGAAGGAATTGTCTCGACCGCCGCCGCAATCGAGGCCGAAACGGGTCTCGAGGTGTGGCTCATGCCGAAAGAGGAGGAGTATTTCGTCGAGTTCCGGGTGGCCGTATGAGACTGTCGTCAACCGATCGCAACCTTCTTGCCGCAACGTCCGGCGGACTTCCGCTCGACCCCGATCCTTATGGCGACGTCGCGCGACGCGTCGGTTGCGATCGGCAGACGGTTCTCGCGCGGTTCGAGGCGCTGCTGCGGTCTGGCGCCATCCGTCGCATCGGGCTCATACCGAACCACTACGCGCTTGGCGTCGTCGCCAATGGCATGAGCGTATGGGACATCGCGGACGAGGCCATCGACCGGATCGGTGCGATGGTTGGCGAACTTCCGTTCGTGTCGCATTGCTACAGGCGACCACGGCACATGCCATTGTGGCCGTACAACCTGTTCGCGATGGCGCATGGCTGCACGCGCGCGGAGGTCCTGGCGAAAGTCGAGGAGATCTCCAGACTGATCGGGCCGGCGTCGCGGGGCCACGAAGTGCTGTTCTCGAAGCGTATCCTGAAGAAGTCCGGGTTGCAGATGCCGGGCGGCCGAACCGCCGTCTGAAAGGGGATGGAACATGTTTCGCCTTTCACATTACCTGCGTGCGGTGATGACGCCGGGGCATAGCGCGCCTGCGCACGGGCCGAAGGGTAGTGCGCCGCCGCTGCGGATGACCGGGCCAGTCGTCATCTGGAACCTCATCAGGCGCTGCAATCTGACCTGCACGCATTGCTACTCGATTTCTGGCGATGTCGACTTTCCAGGCGAACTTTCCACGCAGGACGTCTTCTGCGTCCTGGATGATCTGCGTGAGGCGGGCGTTCCCGTCCTCATTCTGTCAGGCGGCGAGCCGCTTCTGCGACGCGACATTTTCGATATTGCGAAGCGTGCGCGCGAGCTCGGATTCTTTTTGTGCCTGTCGACGAACGGCACGCTGATCGACGAGAAGGTGGCGACTCGCATCGCTGAGGCCGATTTCGATTATGTCGGGATTTCGCTGGACGGACTGGCGCAGACGCATGACGAGGTGCGGCGCAGCGCGGGCGCGTTCGACCGATCGGTGGCGGCGTTGCGGCTGCTGCGCGACCGGGGCGTGAAGGTCGGCGTCCGCTTCACGATGACGCAGAAGAACGAGCGTCACCTCGAGCCGCTCATTGATCTTTGCGAGTCGGAACGGTTTCCGAAATTCTATCTTTCGCACCTTGTCTATGCCGGACGCGGCAACAAGAATCGAGGTCAGGATTCAGCGTGGGAATCGACGCGCAAGGCGATGGACATTCTCATCGCACGAGCAGCGTCGGCGATCGAAGACGGCCGCGATCTGGAGATCGTCACCGGCAACAATGACGCCGATGCGGTCTATCTGCTGCACTGGACGCAGGCGCGTTACCCCGATCAGGCGATGCGACTGAAGCGCATGCTCGAACGCTGGGGTGGAAACGCGTCAGGCGTCAATGTCGCCAACATCGACAATATCGGCGACGTCCATCCCGATACGATGTGGTGGCACCATCGGCTCGGCAATGTCAAATCGCGGTCGTTCGGGGAAATCTGGAGCGACAGGTCGGATCCCGTTTTCGCCGGGCTGAAGCAGAGGCCGCGCGCTGTCAAAGGCCGATGCGGCGCGTGCGCGCATCTCGACATTTGCGGCGGCAACACGCGCATCAGGGCGCTGAAGATAACGGGAGATCCGTGGGCCGAGGATCCGGGCTGCTATCTGACGGACGCCGAGATCGGCGTCGAGAGCTCCGGCTCCAGACTTTCCGTCACACCTTTCCGCGGGAGCCGTCATGAAGCGGTTGTCTGACGCCATCGCAATGGCGCTGTTGAGCCTGACTCTGTCGGCGTCCGCTGCATCTGCGGATGCGTCTCAACTTTATGAGACGCATTGCGTCGCCTGTCACGGCGAACAGCGCCTGGGCGGAATCGGCCCCGCGCTGCTGCCGGAAAACATGGGGCGACTGCGCGGCGCGGCGGTTCAGAAGGTGATTGCAGACGGCCGCGATGCGACGCAGATGCCGGCCTTTGGTCAGGTTCTGAGCAAAGCGGAAATCGAGTCGATCGTCGCCTACATCGCCAAGCCGCTCGCTCAACCGCCGGTGTGGGGCATGGCGGAGATCGCGGCGAGCCGTAGGATCGAGACAATTCCGGCGCGGGAGCAGAAGCCGGTCTTTTCCGCCGATCCGCTGAATCTGTTCGTCGTGGTGGAAGTCGGCGATCATCATGCGACGATTCTGGACGGTGACGCGCTGGAGCCGCTGGCGCGGTTTCCAACACGATTTGCGTTGCATGGCGGACCGAAGTTTTCCGCTGACGGACGCTTTGTGTATTTCATGTCCCGCGACGGATGGGTCGAGAAGTACGATATCTGGTCGCTGCAGAAGGTTGGCGAGGTGCGCGCGGGGATCAATTCGCGCAACATTGCGCTTTCGCCCGACGGCGAAACGATCGCTGTGGCGAATTACCTGCCGAAGTCGCTGGTTCTGTTGTCCGCCAGCGATCTTGCGCCAATACGCACGTTCGATGCGCAGGACGCGAACGGAGCGTCGTCGCGCGTTTCGGCCGTCTATCAGGCGCGGCCGCGCAACAGCTTCGTCGTCGCCTTGAAGGATGTGGCCGAGATGTGGGAGATCTCAACGCAGAAGGGCGACTTCAAGCTGAGACGGATCAAGACGGATGAACCGCTGGACGATTTTTTCTTCGATCCGGGCTATGCCCATGTCCTGGGGTCGGCTCGGGAGGGGGCGGTTTCGAAAGTGTATGCGCTGGATACCGGACGAGAAGTAGCCGCCTTGTCATTGCCGGGATTGCCGCATCTGGGTTCGGGAATCTCATTCGTATACGACGGCCGCCGGGTGATGGCGACGCCGCACATTCGATCCGGGCTGGTGTCGATCATCGCCATGGACGACTGGTCGCCCGTCAAGACGGTTCCGACGCCCGGGCCAGGTTTCTTCATGCGCAGTCATGAGAACTCGCGATTCGCCTGGACCGATTCGATGATGTCCAAAGCCAAGGACACGATGTCGATCCTCGACAAGACAAGTCTCGAGATCGTGCGGTCGATCACGCCGAGCGCCGGAAAGACCGCAGCGCATGTCGAGTTCGATCGATATGGCAAGCGCGTGCTTGTCTCCGTCTGGGAGGATCCCGGCGAGCTCGTCGTGTACGACGCAGAGACTTTCGTCGAGATCAAGCGACTGGCGATGCGCAAGCCGTCGGGCAAGTACAATGTCTTCAACAAGATCAATCTGTCGGAAGGGACCAGCCATTGACGCCGATGCCGGCTCGCGCGCCGCAATTGCCGCTCGGCGTTGCGGAGATGGACGAGGACCATGCGCGACTTGAAGCGATGATGGAGGCCGCGGCCCTGGTGGTCGAGAGCGATCTCGCTGCGGCTCTGGCCGCTGTTCAGCGTGAACTTGCTGCACACTTCGTGCGGGAAGAGACGCTTCTGGCAGAGGCCGGTTTTCCGGCGCTGGGCTGCCATGTCGCCCAGCATCGGCGATTGCTTGAACTCGCCGCCGAGGCCATGGCCACGAGTGCGGCGCGGCCAGCGGAGTTGAGGGGCTTTCTGGCGGACGTGTTGCCGGGTCTGGTCGCCGGCCATATCGCCAGCATCGATCGGGTGTCGGCCGAGTTCCTGAATGGCCGGATATCCGGGGCGATGTTCGGCTCGTTGCGCGCCGCCGGGCAAGGGGCGGCCTCGTGAAGCCGGCCGGAGTGACCGGCGCAACAATGGACCGCCGCGTCATCTATTGGGGGCTCGGCCTGTCCGCTCTCCTTGCCGCGCCGATTGTTGCAGTTCTGGCGATGCAATCCGTGCTTTTCATGTCGTGTTCGACAGAAAAACTCGCGGACGGCGTGCTGAGCGGTCATATTGCGTGGCGGATCACGCGTATGCAGTGCGGTGAGGGCGCCGATGTATTCTATGACGTTGCAATCGGGGCGGAGGACAAGACGCTTACGACAGCGTTGACCTCGCGCGGCAGCCCGGCGCCGGTCGAGGTCGTGCGCCTGGAGGAAGGGATCGTCGGCGTGCGACTGGACCGCCCCCCGACGGGCGGGGTAGAAGGCTTGGTCAAGATTGGCCTGCGCCGTTCCGGATCGCCAAAGGAGCGCATCGACCTGCAGGAGCGACAAGCCTTCGACGGCGGCAACCGGCCCGGTCGAGCGAAGTGATGACGGAGAGAGGAGCCTTCTGAAATGGGGAGGAGCGCTTTCGGCAACAACGCGTTCGATCCCGCAATGTGCCCCTTGCTCGCCGGGTTGACGCCGGACGAGCAGAAGAAGGCCATGGAGACGAACCCGATGATCCGGGCTTGCATTCATTCGGTCGAGGCCGGGCAGGACTATCCGCATCAATGTCGGACGCCGCCGAGGCCGCAGGCGGGGACGGCGCCGGCGCGCGGAAAGCGTCAGCGGCCGGTTCTCGAGACGGAGACTTGACGGTTCTCAAGGCTCTAGCCGGCGTGCTCGCCGAAGATGGCCAAGCATCGACATGCTGTGGCCTCAAGGAGGCGCCGGATGGCCGCTCCGATCGACTCCTCAGAGTACAAATCGTTGAAATCGACGGCGATGTTCCGGGCGTTGTCACCGCGAATCGCCGAGAAGCTGCTGGCGGACTGCGTCACCGAGCTGCATCCGGCGTCGAGTCTCCTGTTCCGGCAGGATGAGCCGGCGCACAGCTTCTTTCTGATGCTCGACGGCTGGGCCAAAGTCGTGCGACAGGCCCCGAACGGGGTCGCGACCGTCATCGGCGTCTTCTCGCGCGGACAGACGCTGGCCGAGGCCGTGGCGATCGCTGGCGGTTTCTATCCGGCGTCCGCCGAAACCGTGACCCGCGCGCGCGTCGTCAGGATCGACGCAGAGCGCATTCGCTCCACCATTCACAGCGATCCGGACATCGCGCTCGGCATGATCGCGTCTGCCGCGCAGCATCTGCTTTCGTTGATGCGGCAGATCGAAAACCTCAAGGCGCTGAAGGGCCCGGAACGCGTTGCGGAATTCCTTCTTTCCTTGACCGATGTCGACGGCGGCCCTGCCTGTATCGCGCTGCCCTTTGACAAGACCCTGATCGCCGCCCGGCTCGGCATGCAGCCCGAGTCGCTTTCCCGCGCCTTCCTGCGCTTGCGGGAGGCGGGCGTCCAGGTCGACGGCGCAGACGTTCGCATCGCCGATGTCGGCCAGCTTGCCTCGTATGTGCGGACCCTCGAAACGGCGGTCGCGCACTGAAGCCTCACGCGAGCCGCGCGATCAGGGACAGCGCTGCGATCACGATCAGCAGGACTGCGGCGCTGGCGCGCAAAGCGCGATTCCAGGCAGCCGCGCGCCTGAGGTCGAGATAGTGATTCATCAGGATCGCGACCTTCATGAAGGTCGCAGCCAGCAGCAGAAGGGTCAACGCGGCGCCGAGCGGTCGCATGTCGTCGGCGCGGCCGACGGGAATCGCAGCTGCGGACAGGGCCATCATGTAGGCCCAGGCGCGAAGCAGGCGTGACGAGGCGGGCGCCATCACCTGACCAGATAAAGAACTGGAAAGACGAGCAGCCAGACGAGATCGACCATGTGCCAGAACACGGCGCCGGATTCGATGTTGGCGACAGTCGGCCATCGCCCGACAATCGCGAGGATGACGATGCCCAGCACGACGTGCAGCGCATGGAAGCCGGTGATCAGATAGTAGAGCGTGAAGAACGCGCCGCTGTCGATGGTGAAGCCGTCGGCGATGTGCCGGGCGTATTCAGCGCCTTTCGCCGCCAGGAAGACAAAGCCCAGCAGCCCGGCCATGGCAAGGTGACGTCTGGCGACATCTGGCGCGTCGCGGCGCATCGCCTCGACCGCCAGAGCAGCGAAAAGGCCGCTCGTGACGAGAATCATCACGTTGAACAGACCGGCGAGGCGGTCGAGATGATCCTGGGCGGCCTGGAACCCGGAGGGGTCGGCGATCCGTGCGGCCGAGAAGGCGATGAGCGCGCCGCCGAAGACGAGCAACTCGGAGCCGACCAGAATCCACATCATCGGATGGCCGGGCAGGCCCTCGAAGGGATCGGTCTGAGATCGGTTCATCGATCAGGTTCGAGCGAGGGCTGGCCTGCGCCGTCTCACCCGGCGACGTGCCGGTAGATGTCGGGCAAGGCCTCGAGCAGCTTTTCGGCGTCCGGCGTCATCGCGAATCCGTTCTGACCAAAAATATGTGGAATGTAGTCGCGCGCGCGCGCGTCGACCGTGATCGCAAACACCGCCTGTCCGATGCGACGCGCCTCCTGCACGGCGCGGCGCGTGTCCTCGACGCCATGCCGGCCTTCATAGTGATCGAGATCATTCGGCTTGCCGTCCGTGATCACGAGCAGCAGGCGACGCTGGGCGTCGCGTCGGGCAAGATAGGCCGAAACATGGCGGATCGCGGCGCCCATGCGCGTATAGAAGCGGGGCGAGAGGCCCATGATCCGGCGGCGGATCGCGGTGTCATTGGCTTCGCCGAAGTCCTTCACGCGCTCGATCATGACGCGGTCGCGGCGCAGCGAGGAGAATGCGTGAACGGACACGGCGTCGCCGCACGCGTCGACCCCGCCGACGAGCGCAACCAGCGCCTCGCGCGCGATCTCGATCACCGGGCGCCCGGCGACGGAACTTTCGGTGGAGCGCGAGACGTCGATGAGGACGCTGACGCAGAGATCGCGTTCGTCGTCACGGATCGCCTGGTAGAGGCGGTCGCTCGCCTGACCCGAAGCTCCGAGATCGCAATGCGCGCGCACGACCTCGTCGAGGTCGAGGTCGAACCCGTCGACTTGCCGCCTGACGATGCGGCGGCGCGGCCGCAGCGCCTCGAACTGCCGCTTGACGCGTTCAACACGGCGGCGCGTCCGCGGTCTGTCGAACGCGTCGGCGTCCTTCTCTTCTGCAAGGCGCTCCTGCACGCAGACGTGATCGGGCAGATAACTTCCGCTCTTCCAGTCCCATTCGGGATAGGTCGTCTCCCCGATCAGCCGCTCGCGGTCGACGTCGCGCGGCGAGAGATCGAGATGGAACTTCAACTTCGTCTTCGATGAACGCGAGTTTCTGGCCAGAGAAATCTCGTCGAGGTCTTCTGCGGCCTTCCTGGCGTTGTCCTCGTCATCGTCCTCGATGGCGCGATTGATGTTGAGGAACTCGACCCAGGACATGATCGATTCGAAGCGATGCAGAATCAGGCTGTCCTTTCGGTTGGCCTGATCGGCGTCATGGCGCTTTGCGCGCAGGGTTTTTTCCGACCCCTCGTTCGACGGAGCGCCGGGCGCGGCCGGATCATCGTCGGCCTGGCCGCGGTCCGCCGGACGTTCGGGGGCCAACAGCGGCCACATGGCGACGGGACGAAACGTCTTGTAGTCGTCCGGCGTCGCCAGGTCGGCAGGATCGCCGTCGCCGAGGATGGCGGCGTGCATGCGGTTGGCCTCGAGCGGCGCGTCGGCGAGCAGCAACCGGATCGCCTGCTCGAGTTCCGCTTCGACCGGCGGCAGACGCGGCGTCGGCCGCGATGCGAGCAAAGCGGCGGCGAGTTCGGCGCGAACCGCGCGCAGGCCAGGCATCGCCCGGAGCAGCGACTGCTCGGCGGCGTGAAGCGCTCGCAGCATCGCGACGTCGCTGGCCAGCGGCGCTTCGGGTGCGATGAACGGCGTCTCGACGAACGCCGCGAGCGCGGCAATCCAGAGGTAGAGGCGGCGGTTGAGCGCTACTTCGGGAAACAGCGCAACAGCGGCGGGCAAGGCGAGCGTCTGGCCGTCATAGCTGGCGCGCGTCACATGATCCACGTCATGGCCGAGGCGGCGCCGGCCGGTGACGCGGCTGCGGCTGGCCGTCGCCGCCGAAGGCAGGATCTCGGCGCCGGTTGCGCCGCCCGCGGCGCGATAGAAAAGGCCGACCGATGTCGACACCGAGGGGTAGTCGATGGCGGCTTCCGGATAGCGCGGCTCGGCGCCCCAGTCGCGCACGACGTCATGCCATGCCGAGCCAACGGTCTCCTCCGGCTCCCAGAAGTGCGGAATGCGTATCGCCACGCCCGTTTCCTCGGCCTTTCCGTCGAAGCGGGAGGCAGGCTCTTGCGCCCTTGCCGCCCGCCGCAGTGAAGTCGCCCGACCGCGGCGCCGCTCAGCCGAAGACGGCGACTACCAGGTCTGTGAGCGCGCGCTTCACGTCGGGGTCGTCGGTCAGCGGCTCGATGAGCGCTACTTCGATGGCGTCATTGATCTTCATGCCGGCGTGAATGAGCGCGCCGGCATAGACCAGCAGGCGCGTCGAGGCGCCTTCCTCCAGATCGCGACCCTTGAGCTTGCGGATGTGACCTGCCAGTGCGACGAGCCGCTCGGCGACATTGCGACTGACGCCGGTCTCGGCGACGAGGACCTCGGCTTCGACCGCCGCCGGCGGATAGTCGAACTCGATCGCCATGAAGCGCTGGCGCGTGGAGGGCTTGAGGCTTTTCAGGATGTTCTGGTAACCGGGATTGTAGGACACGACGAGCATGAAGTCGTCGGGCGCGGCAAGCGTCTCACCAGTGCGGTCGAGCGGCAGAATGCGCCGGTCGTCGGTCAGCGGATGAAGAACGACCGTGACGTCCTTGCGCGCCTCGACGACCTCGTCGAGATAGCAGACGCCGCCGGATCGCACCGCGCGGGTCAAGGGACCGTCCTGCCAGATCGTCTCGCCGCCGCGAATGAGCCAGCGCCCCGTCAGGTCGGACGCTGTCAGATCGTCGTGACAGGACACGGTCGTCAGCGGTATGCCGAGGCGTGCGGCCATGTGCGCGACAAAGCGCGTCTTGCCGCAGCCGGTCGGTCCCTTGACCAGCAAGGGCATGCGATTGCGGAACGCAGCCTCGAATACGGCGCATTCCCTGCCGATCTCGCGATAGTAGGGGATCGGCTGGCCGCCAGTCGTCACGGGGTTCGTCATGGGGGCGTTCATCATGGCTCCTGCGGGGCCCGTGTGTGCGGGCGCGCCGGTAGGGCGCGCCCGGCGCGTCATTCGGCCGGCGACAGCGCGGCGCCTTCCAGACCGGTCGCTTCCTTGCGCGGACCGATCGTCGCGTAGATGAAGATCAGCGCGCCGACGACGACGGCGACGCCGGCGCCGAAACGCATCCAGTAGAAGAGCGCGAGCTGATCCTGCACCTCCATGAAGCTCATGCCCATGACGCGCTGCAGATGCGTCTGGACCGCTCCGGCGAAGGTCAGCACGAAGGTCATGAAGGCCATCGCGCTCGACATCATCCAGAACGACACCATGTTGGCGATCTGGTTGTAGGGATTGATGCGGAAGATGGAGGGGAACGCATAGGTCATGATCGCCAGGTTCAGCGAGACGTAGGCGCCGAAGAAGGCGAGATGGCCGTGCGCTGCGGTCACCTGCGTTCCATGCGTGTAGTAGTTGATCGGATGCAGCGTGTGCATGAAGCCCCACACGCCGGCGCCGAAGAAGGCCAGCGTCGAGCAGCCGAGCGCCCACAGCAGCGCCGCCTTGTTGGGATGATTGCGCTTGCCCTTCCACACCATCATGAAGGTGAAGACGACCATGGCGAAGAAGGGGATCACTTCCAGCGACGAGAAGATCGAGCCGATCCAGGTCCAGTAGCCGGGCGCGCCGATCCAGTAGTAGTGGTGGCCGGTGCCCAGCACGCCGGTGAACAGCGAGGTCGCGACGATCACGTAAAGCCACTTCTCGATGACCTCGCGGTCGACGCCGGTCAGCTTGAGCATGATGAAGGCGAGCACCGAAGCCATCACCAGCTCCCAGACGCCTTCCACCCACAGATGCACGACCCACCACCAGTAGATCTTGTCGAGCACGAGGTTGGCCGGGTTGTAGAGGCCGAAGAGGAAGAAGATGGCGATGCCCCAAAGGCCCAGCAACAGCACGTTGGTGATCGCCGTCTTGCGGCCGGCGAGCACCGTAAAGGTGATGTTGTAGAGGAAGGCGAGGGCTGCGACGACGATGCCGAGCTTGACCCACAGCGGCTGCTCGAGGAATTCACGGCCCTGCTTGCCGAGAATAGGGTTGCCGTCGAACAGGTTGAACATGTAGGTCAGCACCGCGCCGAGCGTGCCGACGACCAGCAGAATCAGCTGGAAGTAAGCGATGGCCGGCGAGTGGATTTCGCGCTCGGCCTCCTCGGGGATGATGTAGTAGGCCGCGCCGAAGAAGCCGAGCAGCAGCCAGACGATCAGCGCATTCGAGTGCAGCATGCGCAGAATGTTGAAGGGCAGCAGCTCGGACAGGAAATTCGGCTGCACGTAGACATAGCCGGCGATGAGCCCCATCAGCACCTGGACGGCAAACAGCGCGAGCGCGGCGAACCAGTACCACTTGGCGATGGCTTGGGTTTCGTATTTCATCTGACGATCCTCGAATTCGGGTCCGACTCAGCCGGCATTGTTCGGCGGCCAGTTGTTCGTCTTGATCGTGCTCGACCATTCCAGGAACGAGATCAGATCGTCGAGTTCCTTCTCAGTGAACGCGAATTTGGGCATCTGCCGACGGCCGGGGATGCCGGTCGGCTGGTTCAGCATCCAGGCCTTGAGCGCCTCGCGCGCAACCTTGGGATCCTTGTCGCCGCCATAGCGGAGCCAGACATTGCCGAGTTCGGGCGCGAAATAGGCGCCCTCTCCGAGAATGGTGTGGCAGTTGATGCAGGCGTGGCGCTCCCATTGATGTTTGCCGTTGGCCACCGCGACCGTCAATTTCGATTCGTCGGTGGACACGGTGCGCGCATAGATGTGCGTATGCGCGACAAGTCCGACGAAGATCGCGAAGAAGAACAGCGAGCCGCCATAAAAGATGTTTCGCGCTGCGGATTTCGTGAGAAGTTCGCTCATGCGCCTGCCCCGGAGTTCAGCCTGACCGGGGCGCATAGTCCGGCGGCCCCCCCGGAGCGTCCTTGATGAATGGTAATCCGGAGGGTCAGGCCGGCGGCGCTTGTCGAAGGTCAAGGCCGCAGCCCCGGCCGCAGCTATGTTCAGGCGACGCTGATCGGCGCTGCAGGAGATGTGAGTCATGAGGGACGCGGGCGGCGCAGGCGAGGCGATAGGCGTCCTGTCGAAATTGCCGGTCTTCCTGGAACTCGCGGGCCGTCGCGCGGTGGTTGCAGGCGATTCGTCGGGTCTGGCCTGGAAAGCGGAGCTTCTGGCGGCCGCCGGCGCGGATGTGCTCGTACTCTCGCCCGATCCGTCGCCGGAAATGCGGGCGCTGCTCGCGCGTCCGCGCGCGGCAAGGACGGGCGTGATCACGTTCGAGGCGCGGGCGTGGTCAGCGGTGGATCTGGCAGGCGCGGCCGTGGCGGTGGCCGATCTCGCGGCGGACGAGGCCAAGGCGTTCAAGGCGGCGGCGCAAGCGGCCGGTGTGATCGCCAACACCGTCGACAAGCCTGCGACCTGCGATTTCTACTTCGGCTCGATCGTCAGCCGTTCGCCGGTCGTGATCGGGATTTCCACCGACGGCCTCGCGCCGATCCTCGGTCAGGCGATCCGACGGGCGGTCGAAATCGCGGCGCCCGAATGGCTGGGCGGATGGGCCGAACTGGCGCGCGAGCTGCGTCCCGAAGCAATGCGACGGCTCGATCGCGGCGGGCAGCGGCGCGCCTTCTGGGAGGCGTTCTCGGACGCGGCGATGGCGGGGCCGCTCGACGAGGCGAGTCGCGCCGACATGATCGCGCATCTGCAGCAGATCGAGCGCGAAGGAAGCGGGCGCGCCGGATCGCTGCATGAGATCGTCGCGCCGTTGCATGCGGACTGTCTGCGCATCTGTGACGTCAAGCGCTTGCAGGCGGCGGACGTGATCATCGAGGAGCCGGGGGCGCCAGCCGCGATCCGCGTCTACTATCGGCGCGAGGCGAGGCGGTTGCGGGTCGGCGCCGCGGATGCGCCGGGCCAGATCGGCGCGACGGCGCTCGACGGTCTGTGCGCCGGCGAGGCGAGTGCCGGCAAGCGCGTCGTCGTGGTTCGCGCAGCGGGCGGCGCCCGGTCGTGCCGGTGCGCACGCGTCGCGGAAAGGGCGACGCCATGACCGAATGGAAGATCGGACTCGTCGTCGCCCCGATCCTGATCGCGAGCATGGCGATGCTGCTGTATCGACAACGCGCGATATCCAGGGCGACGCTGACGATCGCTCTGCTCGCCACGGGCGCGATAACGGCGGTCCTGTTCTCGACCTAGGACCTGCGCGCCGACATTTTGTTCCGCCTCAGGTTCGGCTAGGCTGCGCCGACCGGATGGCCGAAGCGCGCGGCGCAGCCCGCGGGCGCCGGCGCGATCGGGCGATTTCGGGCGCAATCAGGCGGCAAGGCCATGATCGACGGCGAGACGGACGAACACGATCCCCGGCTCCTGCTCCTGTCAGGGCGCGACAATGTGCTGGTGGCGCGCGAGACAATCCGGCCTGGCGAAACGGTGCTGGTCGGCAGGCGCAAAGTCGTTCTGGCCCGCGGCGTCGCGCGCGGACACAAGCTGGCGCGCCTGCCGATCCCGGCCGGCGAGAAGATCCTCAAATACGGCGCGCCGATCGGGTCGGCGACACGGCCAATCGAGGTCGGCGAGCATGTTCATGTCCACAACGTGAAAAGCGACTACACGGCGACGCACCTGATCGACGCATCGGCGGGAGCGGAGCCATGAGCCTGCGCGGCTATCTGCGACAGGACGGCCGCAAGGGCGTGCGCAACGTCGTCGTCGTCGCCTATCTGGTGGAGTGCGCGCATCATGTGGCGCGTCAGATCACCACGCGCTTCGAGGAGGCCGACGTTCATCTCATCGGCTTTCCTGGCTGCTTTCCGAACGCCTATGCGCAGCGCATGATGGAGCGCCTCTGCACGCATCCGAATGTCGGCGCCGCGCTACTGCTGTCGCTCGGCTGCGAGAGTTTCAACAAATATTCGCTGGAGCGGATCATCGCGGCGAGCGGCCGGCCGGTGTCGACGCTGACGATCCAGGAGGCGGGCGGAACGAAGGCGACGATCGAGGCGGGCCGCGCCTGGATCGCGACGCAGCTCGATATCCTGCGACGGCAGCCGCGCGTCGCGATGGGCGTCAGCGAGCTCGTCGTCGGCACGGTGTGCGGCGGTTCGGACGGAACCAGCGGCCTCACCGGCAATCCCGCCGCCGGACGCGCCTTCGACAGGCTGGTGGCGGCAGGCGCCGCCTGCATCTTCGAGGAGACTGGCGAACTGATCGGCTGCGAGGAGATCATGGCGGCGCGCGCCGTCACGCCGGCGCTCGGCGAGGAGCTGAGGCGTTCGGTCGCCAAGGCGGCGCGCTATTACGCGACGCTCGGCTATGGCAGTTTCGCGCCGGGCAACGCCGATGGCGGGCTGACCACCATCGAGGAGAAGTCGATGGGCGCCTACGCCAAGTCGGGCGCCTCGCCGATCGCCGGCCTGATCAAGCCAGGGGACATTCCGCCACGCGGCGGGCTGTATCTGATGGACGTCGTGCCCGACGGCGAGGTGCGGTTCGGCTTCCCCAACATCTCGGACAATGCCGAGATCGTCGAAATGATCGCCTCGGGCTGCCAGGTCGTGTTCTTCATCACCGGACGCGGCTCGGTGTCGGGCTCGGCGCTCGCGCCGGTCATCAAGATCTGCGCCAATCCCGACACCTACCGCCGGCTCGCCGACGATATGGACGTCGACGCCGGGCGCATCCTCGAAGGCCGGGCGACGCTGGACGAGGTGGGCGAGGAGATTTATGCGCTGCTGCTGCGCGTGGCCTGCGGCGAGCAAACGAAGTCCGAGGCGCTCGGCCATCAGGAATTCATTCTGACCTACAAGTCCTTCGAGCCGATCGGGCCGGCCTGTCTGCCGGTCTGAGCGACCGCGCCGTCAGGGCAGGGAGCGACGCTCGAGGCGTCGCACGAGCCATGACACGATGACGATGATGACCAGATACTCGACCACCAGAAAGGTGTAGATCTCGAGCGGCCTGTATTCGATCAATGTCAGCTCATTGGCCCGTCGCGTCAGCTCCTGATAGCCGATGACGGAGACGAGCGACGACATCTTCAACACATAAACGAACTGGTTGCCGAGCGCCGGCAGAATTTTTCGGATCGCCTGCGGCAGGATGACGAAGCGCATGACGTCACGCCGCGTCAGGCCGAGACTCTCGCCGGCCTCCCACTGGCCTTTGGGAATCGCCTGGATGCCGGCGCGGAAAATCTCGGCCTCGAAAGCCGAATCCGACAGCGACAGGGCGATCACGCCGGCCGCGAAGACGCCGAACTGGATGCCGGCGACGACGGGCAGGCCGTAATAGACCCACAGGATCAGCACGAGCAGGGGAATCGAGCGGAACAGCTCGACATAGGTGCGGTTGAACAGGCGCAGCCAGCCGCGCTTCGACAGCGCGGCGAACGCAACCAGCAGGCCGAGCGTCATGGCGATGAGGATTGACACGACGGAAATCAGCAGCGTCGCCCAGAAGCCGGCGGTCAGGAACAGCAGGTTGGCGAGGCCGCGCTGATCAAAGGGCAACACAACGTGCCAGCCCCAGGTGTAGCCGGGGCCGGCGCATCCGGAGAGCGCCAGCGCGGCGGCAGCCACGACGACGAAGGCTGCGAGCCGCCGCGCCGAAATGCTCATCGACCGGTCTTCAGGCCTGCAGCCATTTCGATTCAAGGCCGGCGAAGAAGCCCTCGATGCGCTTCAGCGTCACCCAGGTGTTGACGTAATTGAGCCAGGTGACGTCGTCCTGCGGCACCACATAGGCGAAGGGGCGCTTGTTGCGCATCTCTGCGCCCGGCACGGTGACGGTCAGCTGATCGAAGCGCTTGGCGAGAGTCGAGGCCTCGACATTGCTGGTGATGGTGACGTCGGCGCGGCCCGCCAGAACCTCCTGGAAGCCGGTGGCCGGGGCCTGCACGGCGTTGATCGTCGCCTTGGGGAAATGCTGCTTGGCCTGATCGTGAAAGACCGTGCCCATGCTCACCGCGACGCGGACGCCCGAATCGTTGATCGACTCCCATGTCTTGAACTTGCCGGCGTTCGCCTTGGACGCGAGCGGAACGGTGCCGGCCTCGAGATAGGGGACGCTGAAATTGACGGTGCGGGCGCGGCCCATCGCCACCGAGGCGCCGGAGAAAATGTCGAAGCGGTTGCCGGCGATGCCGGCGACCAGCGTCGCCCATTCGGTCGGCACCCATTCGACCTTGACGCCGAGATCGGCGGCGAACTGCGTCATCGCCTCGATGTCGAAGCCGACATATTCGTTCGAGCCGGGATTGCGGAACGACATCGGATTGAAATCGCCCGTCGTGCCGATGCGCACGTTGCCGCGTCGCAGAACTTCTGCCAGACGCGAGGCGCCGGTCGGGGCGGGGGCGGCGGGAGCCTGAGCCTGCGCGCGCGTCGCGGCGACGGCAGCAGCGCCGACGAGAAGGGACTTGGCGAGATCGCGACGTTTCATACGCTCCTCCTGCTGGCGCGCTTGCGCCGGTTCGTTGATCTGTTTCAGCGACGTTCCGCCTGTACCGACAGAAAGCGCAACCGCGGCGTCAGCACCTTGTGGATGCCGTAGCGGATTTCCGCGTCGAGGCAGACGGAGTCGCCCTCGGCAAGACGGATTTCCTCGCGACCATAGCGATAAATGCTCTCGCCCTCCAAGACATAGATGAAGACGCAACCGTGCCCCGTATAGGTCGGCGGCGAGGTCTGTCCGGTGCGCTCGATTTCGACCAGCAGCGCCTCGAACTGCAGATCGAGGCGACGATGGAAGCCAAGCACGACGAAGGAATGGGCGTGCTGGCCCATCAGGCGCTTCGAGCGCAGGCCCTGACCCTTGCGCACATGGGTGAAGTCGGCGATCGGCGATCCGGCGTTCGAGAACAGGCTGGCGAGCGGCACTTCCAGCGCGCCGGCCAGCGCCTCGAGAATTCCGAGCGAGGGCGAAACCTGGCCGTTCTCGACGCGCGAGACCATGGCGGCTGAGATTCCGGCGCGCGCGGCCAGATCGCGCGCCGTCAGGCCGCGCAGCTCGCGAATCTCGCGCAGACCCCGACCAACGGCGGCGCTGACGCCGCCGGCGGCGCCGTGCTCGCTGGTCTCGAGCGCCGCCGCGCGGCCGACCGGGCGTCGGCCGGGCCGGCTCGCATCACCCGTCGGCGCCAAGTCCGATCCTCCGTTCCGGCCGATCGAATAGTGCGCGCAATTCGGGGCTGCGCTCAAGCACGGCCGCGACGCCGGGCGCCTGGTCGATGTCGATCCGCCCGTTGCGCCAGATGGCGAGGCCGTCGACAAGTATGGTCGGGTCGAAGACGTTCCAGCAGATTTCGCCGGGCGCGTAGTCGCCGCATGTGTGGAAGTGCAGGATGCGCGGATTGCCGAAGGCGCAGCCGCTCCAGCGCTCGAAATTGTCCTCGATGCGGCCGTCAAAGGCGCAGGCGGGGTGGATGCCCGCATGCCAGGAATGAACGACGTCCGGGTCGATGCCGAATTCGTCGGCGACGCGCCGGTAGTGCGCCTCGACGCTGCGGCGCGCATCGGCCGGGCCCTCGAAACGCAACAGCCGGCCGGCCTCGAAATGCGCCTCGACCGGCTGCTCGAGCCGCAGCTGGTAAGGCTCGTAGTAGCGCGAGCCGGTGCCGAGCAGATACGGACCGAGCGCCACCTTGCCGGCGAAGCCGCGCGCATCGAGCGGGGCGAAAACCGTCATCGGGAAGCGCTGGATCGTCACGTCGGGCGGCTCGGCAGACTCCTGCGTCGGCAACGCGCCGCTGAAATCGGTGCCAAGCGGGCATGTGACGCGAATATGTCTTGCGCCGGCGAGAAGTTCGTTGAGCGCCGACTTGAGCGCCACGAAGCCCGTATAGGAGGCGCCGGCGAATTCGGAGGCGAAGCTGCGACGATCGACGGCGTAGCTGACGATCGGACGGCTGCCAGGCGGCATCGCGCAGAAGCGCAGCTGGTCGCCGAGCCGCGCCAGAAAAAGCGCATGATCGGCCTCGCCGAGCGCGCGGCGCACAGGCTCGCTCAACGTCGGATCGCGCGGCGCGAAGTCGACGCGCATCTGCCGCACGTCGAGCCCGAAGCCGGACATGGCCTCCGCCAACGCGTCGTGCAGGCCGGCTTCATAGAAGCCGAGCGCCGGATCCTCGTGAAAGATGACGAGTCTTTCGCCCGGCTGCGCGCCGGCGCATTCGACGAGCAGGTTGCGCACCCCGCGTTCGAACGCCAATTGATCGGCCGCCCACGCCCCCATTGACCGACATCTCCCCCATGGTACTGTTTACTAATAGACAAGAAATATACGCAGCCGCAACGGGCGGCGCGGCCGTCGGGCCGATCGGGCGAGGGCGGGGGCATGTATCTGAGGAACTGCTGGTACGTCGCGGCATGGTCCAAGGACGTCGGCGCGCGGCTGACCGCGACGCGCCTGCTCGGCGAGAACATCGTTCTCTATCGCAGGGCGAATGGCGAGGTCGCCGCGCTGGAGGACGCCTGCCCGCATCGCAAGCTGCCGCTGTCGAAAGGCCAGCTGAAGGATGACCGGGTCGTGTGCGGCTATCACGGGCTGACGTTCGATGCGGGCGGCGTCTGTGTCGCAGCGCCGACGCAAGAGCGCATTCCGACCGGCGCACAGGTCCGACGCTATGCCGCGCTCGAGCGCTACGGCTTCGTCTGGCTGTGGATGGGCGCAGCCGAGTCGGCGGACGCCTCGCGCCTCGTCGACATTCCGAATTATGACGACCCGCGCTGGGGCCGGACCGCCGGCGGCGACATGGCGATCGCCTGCAACTATCTCTACATCACCGACAATCTGCTCGATCCTTCACATGTCGCCTGGGTGCATCTGACGTCGTTCGCCGGGGCCAAGGCGGATTCGGCGCCATTGTCGATCGACGTCGGCGCCGAGGGCGTCACGGTGTGGCGCTGGATGATGGACGTCGCGCCGCCCGACTACTATGCGCCTCTGGTCAAATTTCGCGGGGCCTGCGATCGCAAGCAGCATTACGAGTGCCGGATCCCTTCGATCGGCGTGAACAAGTCGATCTTCGCTCCGGCCGGCCATGGCGGTCCGGACAAGTCGCTGCACGAGAAGACTTTCGTCAACATCTCTTACAACTTCATGACGCCGGTCGACGAGGACAACACGCTCTACTACTGGTTCCAGCATCGCAATACAGATCCGGAAGACGCGGCGATCTCCGAGTCGATGAACAAGGGCGCCTATATGGCCTTCAACGAGGACAAGGAGGTGCTGGAGGCGGTGCATCTGGGCATGAAGCATCGTACGACGCCCTATCTGGATCTCGGGCTGGACGCCGGCGCGCTACGCTTCCGTCGCCTTCTGAAGGCGCGGATCGAGGCCGAACAGGCTGCGGCGGCGGCGTGACGGCGAAGGAGGCCGACTGGCGCCCCTATCGCGTCATCGACCGCAAGGTCGAGTCCGAGACGATCGTCTCGCTCGATCTGGCGCCGGCGGATGGTTCGCCGCCGCCGCCCTTTCGCCCTGGCCAATATCTGACTTTCCGCTTCGCCGATCGCGCAGGCGCGCCGACGCAGCGCACCTACAGCATTTCCAGCGATCCGGCGGACGGGACGCGCCGGCGCATCAGCGTCAAGCGCGAGCCGGGCGGAGTCGGTTCAGGCCACATGCATGACAGGATGCCGCCCGGCGCGACGATCGAGACGCTCGCGCCCAAGGGCGCCTTCACGCTGGATGAGACATCGAACCGGCCGGTGATCCTGCTGGCCGGCGGCATCGGCGTCACGCCGCTGCTCGCGATGGCGCATGCGCTGGCGCGCACGGCGCGTCGCGCGACGCTCATCCATGCCTGCCAGAACGGCGCCGTTCAGCCTTTTGCGCGGGAACTCGGCGCGCTTGCCCGGGAATGCGCCAGCCTGCGCTACGCCGTGTGCCTCGCCGAGCCGACAGCCGCCGATCTCGCCGCGCGCGCTTTCGATTTTCAGGGTTTCGTGACACGCGAGATCCTTCAAGCGCTGCTGCCGATCGACGACTACGAGGTCTATCTGTGCGGCCCGACGCCGTTCATGCGGGCGATGTTCACGCTGCTGACCTTGCTCGGCGTCGCCGAGCCGCGCATCGCCTATGAATTTTTCGGCGCCGGGCAGTCGCTGCGCGCCGCCGACGTCTCCGCCGCGCCTGCAACGCCGCGCACCGGGGCCGCGCCGCAGGCCGACGGCGACATGGTGGTTTTCGCCCGGTCCGGGCTCTCTGTGCCCTGGGACGGCCGACATCGCAGCCTGCTGGAACTGGCCGAAGCGCATGGGCTGACGCCCGCCTTCTCCTGCCGGGCCGGGGTGTGTAGCACCTGCCTGTGCGAGATCGAGGGCCGCGTGCGTTATTTCGAGGAGCCGCTCGATATTCCCCCGGCCGGCCAGGCGCTGATATGTTGCTCGACGCCGGACGGACCGGTCACGTTGCAGATCTGACGCCGGGGGAGGGGGCGCAACGGATGACGAAGGCCGGACAGGGGAGCAGCCAATCGCTCTCGCCACGCGAAACGCGGGCGCGGCGCGCGCGGCGCGCCCGCGCGCTCGACGCTGCGCTGTTCGCCGCGTGTCTGGCGGCGCTCGCATGGATCGTGCTGCGCGGCGCGCAGGCGATGGGTTACAACTGGCAATGGTTCCGCGTGCCGCGTTATCTATGGCGCATCGTCGACGGCGAAGTGATCCTCGGCGCGCTGATCAAGGGGTTGATCGTGACGCTGCAGATTTCGGCGCTGGCGATGCTGTGCGCCGCCGCATTCGGTCTCGTCACGGCGCTGCTGCGCCTGTCGCGCAGTCCGGTCGGCCGCGCCCTCGCCTATGGCTACATCGAGATCGCGCGCAACACGCCGCTGCTGCTGCAGGTGCTGGTCTTCTATTTCATCATCGCCTACATCCTCGGCATCTCACGTTTCTGGGCGGGCGTTCTGTCGCTGGCCTTCTACGAAGGCGCCTTCGCCGCCGAGATCATCCGCGGCGGCGTTCTGGCGGTGCGTAAGGGCCAATGGGAAGCAGCGCGCTCGCTCGGGCTCGGACCGTTCGACACCTATCGCGACGTGATCCTGCCGCAAGCGCTGCCGCTGATGCTGCCGCCGATGGCGGGCGTGCTCGTCAATCTCGTCAAGCATTCCTCGATCGTCAGCGCGATCGCCATCTTCGATCTGACGACGGAGGGCCGCACCATCGTCGCCGACACTTTCATGGCGTTCGAGATCTGGCTGACGGTGGCCGGCATTTACCTTGTCATCACGCTGAGCCTGTCGCTGGCGGTGGCGGGGCTCGAGCGACGATACGGCTTCGCGCGCGGCCACTGACGGCGTGCGCGTCGGACCGACATCAAGAAGGAGGAGCACAAATGAGCATCCCGAAGGTCTTCACGTCAGCCCTGTCCGGTCTCGTCGGCCTCGGCCTCCTCGCTGCGACGACGCTCGAGGCGAGCGCGCAGAGTGCGCCCGCGCCAGCCGCCCAGGGCAATCTCGTCGATACGATCAAGCGCCGCGGCAAGCTCATTGTCGGCATGGCGAGCTTCGTGCCCTGGGCGATGCGCGATTCGAAGAACGAGTGGATCGGCTTCGAGATCGACGTGGCCAAGAAGCTCGCTGCCGACATGGAGGTCGAGCTGGAACTCGTTCCGACCGCCTGGGACGGCATCATCCCGGCGCTGATTTCGAGCCGCTTCGACACCATCATCGGCGGCCTCAGCATCACCGCGGCGCGCGCGATGCAGGTCAATTTCACGATTCCCTATTCGCAGTCGGGCACTGGCGTCGTCGCGAACAAGGAAAAGACGGCGAAGATGAAATGGCCGGCCGACTACAACAGCGCCGACGTGACCTTCACCTGCCGACGCGGGGCCTTGCCCTGCCGCTACATCGAGGCGACTTTTCCGAAGGCGACGATCCGGCAGTTCGACGACAACGCCGTGATGGTGCAGGAAGTGATCAACGGCACAGCCCACGCGAGCATCGGCAGCGAGCCCTTGCCGACCTTCTCCGTGTTGCAGAACGCGGACAAGCTGCACAAGCCGGCGGAAGGCTATCTCGCCACATCGACCGAGGGCTTTGCGATCCGCAAGGGCGATCCCGACGCGCTGGCCTTCTTCAACGCCTGGATCGCCGCGCATCAGGCGAATGGCTGGTTGAAGGGACGTCACGACTACTGGTTCAAGACACGCGACTGGGCGAGCCGCGTCGGTCAGTGACGCAGCGCCGTCGCTCATGATGACGCAGAGTCGGCCGGAAGAGGGGCGGGCGCCTCCGCTGCGCGCGCGGGGCGCCTTTTTTGGCTGGCTCGACATCGTGCTGCTCGCCGCAGCGCTGGTGGTCTGCGGCTATTTTGTCTGGCGCACCAACGTCCAGCTGCACTATCGCTGGAACTGGAGCGTGATCTGGCCATGGGTGGCGCGCTTCGAGGACAAGGAGGGCTTCGTCGCCGGTCCCATTCTCGTCGGCCTTGCGGTGACTTTGCGCCTCGCCGTCTGGGGCATCCTTCTGGCGACGATGATCGGCGTCGTCATGGGCTTTGCGCGCACCAGCCGGCGCCTGTTCTTCCGCCTCGTGGCCAGCGGCTATGTGATGCTGATCCGCAACATTCCGCCGCTGGTCTTCGTCTTTGTCTTCGTGTTCTTCATCACCAGCCAGGTCCTGCCCGCACTCGGCGTTTCCGAACGCGTCAAGGCATGGTCGCCTGCGACGCAATGGGTGGTCGAAGCCTTGTTCGGGCCGGTCGCGCGGCTCGAGAATTTTCTCGTCGGCCTTATCTGTCTGGCGGTGTTCACCGGCGCCTATGTCACCGAGATCGTCCGCGCCGGACTGCAATCGGTGCCGCGCGCGCAGATCGAGGCGGGCGAGAGTCTCGGCTTGTCGGCCTTCGACGTGCGGCGCTACGTCGTCTTCCCGCAGGCGCTAAAAAACGTCGTGCCGGCGCTGTCCAACCAGTTCATCCAGATGATCAAGGATTCCTCTCTGGTCTCGCTGGTGTCGGTGCAGGAGCTGGCCTTCATGGCGCAGGACATCCAGACTTCGACGCGCCGCGTCTTCGAGGTGCTTCTGTTCGTCGGGGCGCTGTATTTCATCATCTGCTGGAGTCTGTCGCTGCTCTTCGCGCGGCTTGAACACCGGAACCAGTCATGACGCGACCGCCGATCTCCTGCAGTATCGATCTTGAATCGCCGGGCAAACGCGTCGGTTTTCTGCGACTGGCATGGTCGGATGTCGAGAACGCCTATGGCGTTATTCCTGTGCCTATTGCGGTGGTGCGCGGCGGCGAGGGGCCGACGGGCCTCGTGACGGCCGGCGTGCATGGCGATGAATATGAGGGCCTGTTGATCGCCCGCCGGCTGATCGCCGAGATCGCGCCCGCGGAGGTCGCGGGCCGGCTGATCGTCATGCCGGGAGTCAACTGGCCCGCCGTGCTCGCGCGGGCGCGCACCTCGCCGATCGATCAGCAGAACATGAACCGCGCCTTTCCTGGCGACGCGCAGGACGGGCCAACGGCGATGATCGCCGATTTCATCGAGCGCGTGTTGCTGCCCGGCGTCGACGTGGCGATCGATCTCCATTCCGGCGGAACAAAGTCGATCTACAGCCCCTGCGGCTATGTCTATGGCATGGGCGCGCCGGCGTTCCGGGCGAACAAGCTCGCTGCGGCGCATGCTTTTGGCGCGCCGGCGACGGTGGTGGTGACGGCGACATCGTCGTCCGGTTCTTTGTCGAGCGCCTGCGAGCGCCATGGCGTGCCGATGGTGGCGACAGAGCTCGGCGGCGGCGCGCGGCTCGACGCCGGGGCCTTCCGCATCGGCCGCGACGGAACGCGCAATCTGCTGCGTCACGCCGGCGTGTTGCGCGGCGCGCCTGTCCCGACGCGCACTGCGCTGTTGCACACGCGGTCCGCAGAGTCTTTCGTCATGGCGCCGATCGACGGCCTGTTCGAGCCGGCGCGCGGCCTCGGCGAGGATGTGGCGGCGGGCGCGCTCGCCGGCATGATCTGGCCGATGGATGATCTGGAGCGTCCGCCGGTCGAAGTTCCCTTCGCCGCCGCCGGCCGGGTGCTCTGCGTCCGCACCACCCCACTGGTGCGGCGCGGCGATTTCCTTTGTCACACCGGGTCGCCGATCGGCGACGTCGAATTCCTGGATGGGCTCGGATGACCGATACGCCGATGATCGCGGTGCGAAGCGTCAACAAGTGGTTCGGCGCCTTTCATGTGCTGAAGGATGTCGATCTTGTCGTGCAGCGCGGCCAGAAGGTGGTGGTGTGCGGGCCGTCGGGATCGGGCAAGTCGACGCTGATCCGCTGCATCAACCGGCTCGAAGAGCATGACGAGGGCGAGATCATCGTCGACGGCATTCGTCTCGACGAAAGCCTCGAACACATCGCCGCGATCCGCCGCGAGGTCGGCATGGTGTTCCAGCAGTTCAACCTGTTCCCTCATCTCACCGTGCTGGAAAATTGCGTTCTTGCGCAGGTGCGCGCTCGCAAGACGCCGCGGGCGGACGCCGAGGCGCGCGCGATGCAATATCTGGCGCGAGTGCGCATTCCGGAGCAGGCGAGCAAGTATCCTGGCCAGCTCTCCGGCGGGCAGCAGCAACGCGTGGCGATCGCGCGTTCGCTGTGCATGGAGCCCAAGGTGATGCTCTTCGACGAGCCGACATCGGCGCTCGATCCGGAGATGATCAAGGAAGTGCTGGACGTGATGACGGACCTCGCCCAGTCCGGCATGACAATGATCTGCGTGACGCACGAGATGGGCTTTGCGCGCAAGGTCGCCGATCTCATGGTGTTCATGGATCACGGCCGCGTGGTCGAGTCCTCGCCGCCGGCCGAGTTCTTCGCCGCGCCCAGGTCGGACCGAACGCGGCAGTTTCTCGACCAGATCCTGTCACACTGAAGTTATCCCAGACGGTCGAGAATTTGCTCGGCGGTTCCGCGCCGAATCAGCGCCTTCTGTTCTGGCGTAAGGCGCGCATCGTCGATGGCGCGCAGCGCCGGTTCGGGAGCGAAGATCGGGTAGTCCGTGCCGAACATGACGCGATCGGCGCCGAACGTTTCCACGGCGAGTTCGAGCGCGCGGGGCCCGAGCGAGGCGCAATCATACACCATGCCGCGCAAAGCCCGACGCGGGAAGGGTGTGTGCGGCGGCCGCGACAGCGCGACAGCCTCGAGGCGCTCGAGAACGAAGGGGATGGTTCCCCCGAGATTGACGATCTGGAAGGCGATGTTGGGATAGGCTTCGGCGAGGCCGTCGGCGATGATCGTCATCGCCATGTGCGCAAGGCTCGCCTGCAGATTCAGCACGGACGCGCGATACACCGCAGCGTCGGCCGGCGGAGCCGGCGGCGGCTCGCCACACATCAGGCCGGGATGGATCATCAGCAGCGCGCCACATGCGTCGGCCGCCTGGAAAACCGGCGCCAGCGACCGCGCGCTTTCCACCGACAGGAAGTAGTTGCCGGGCAGAATAGCGCCGACGAGGCGTAGCTCGCGGCGCGCGCGCTGCATCTCCCGGGCGGCGCGCCGGATGTCCGCGAGCGGCAGGCCTGCGAGGCCGACGAAGCGTCCGGACGATCGCGCGCAGATCGCGGCGAGGCCGGTGTTGAAGTCGGCGATCGGCGCGGCGACTTCTTCGATCGGTAGAACATCGACGCCGAGAGCGCCCGGAAAGGTGAGAAGCTGCATCGCGATGCCGGCGCCGTTCATCCAGGAGAGGCGGGCGTCGATATCGACATAGCCAGGCGTCATCACGGTCGAGGCGGTCATGGCGTTGAGGACGAGCCGTCCCTGCGCGTCGCGCGAGACAAAGGGACGGCGCTCGCGCCGCATCAGATCGTCGACAAGGCCGCCGTAAAAGTGGGCGTGCATGTCGATCGCGCCGGCTGTCATGGCGCTGCGCCTCGCATCAGCATGTGGCCGCCATCATAGACCAGCTTCGCGCCGGTCACGAGCATCAGGCTGTAGATGACACCGAAGAACCGGTCGGGCGGCAATCTGCGCACCAGCCAGACGCCGAACAGCGTCGCGGCGACGGCAAGGGGGGCGAGGACGAGCGCGGCGAGCAGCGTCTGACGATCCAGCAGCCCGAGCCCGGCGAAGAACGGCGCCTTCATCAGGTTGACGATGGCGAAATACCAGGCCGCCGTCCCGGCCATGGCGTCGCGCGAAAGACCGCGCGAGAGAATCCATATCTGCAAGGGCGGACCACCAGCGTGGCTGACTTGGCTGGCGAAGCCGGACAAAGCGCCCCAGACCGCCCCAGCCACCGGGCCGGACGCCCAGCGCGTGCGGGCGAGACGTGGTCCGAAGCCGGCGAGCGCGTTGACCGCGAAAGCGAGCGCGATGACTCCGATGACGATGCGGATCGCAGCATCAGACACATAGGCGGCGGTCGCCGCGCCAAGCGCGACGCCGAGGAAAGCGCCAGGCGCGAGAATGCGCAATGACTTCGAATCATAGTCGCGGCGATAGGCCCACAGCGAAACTACATCCTGAAGGATCAGGATCGGCAGCATGATCGCCGCGGCGCGGGCCGGCGCCATGACCAGCGAGAGAATGCTCATGCCAAGAATGACGAGACCGGCAAAACCGCCCTTGGCCAGACCGACAAGAATGGTGGCGAGGCTCGCCGCGCTCCAGAACAGAGCATCGTCCGGCACGTCGGTCAGGCCGCCGGAGGCGGCGCGCGCATGACGCCGGGCGCCTCGTCGCCATCCGCCTCGCCGGCGGCGACGCGCAGCCAGTTCTCGACATAGCCGGCGTATGAGGCGTCGACGAGGATGTCGAAACAGTGCGGCTGGGCGGCGCGACGCTCGAAGATCACTGTTGCGTCCCACAGGCGAGCGCCAGTGGCGGCGCCCTGCGGAAACGCTGGGAGGCCGAGATCGAGCGGGGCGCCCTGACGCAACACATCGAGGGCGCCTGGTCCCGAGACGCAAAATATCGCAGTCATGTCGCTGACGAGCGCGCAATTGGCGGTCGGAACGGCGGCAAAGGCGCTGTCCAATGCGGCGCGCAGTTCCTGCTCTAGCGCAAGCGGCGCGCGGATGACGATGCGCTTTGCGCCGAGGCGCAGCAGATTGCAGCCTTGCGCGTCACGCGCCATGCGATGCGTCTGCTCCGGCCATGCGAGGCCTGCGGCGCGGCAGGCCGCCTCGAGTTCCGAGGCGGGTCCGCGCGCCTCGAACACAGCTTCCATGAGTCGGCGCTCGATCCGGACATCATAGCGCTGCGTGGTCATGACTTCACCCTCTGGCGATCGGCGTCATGGAACACCGGATCGACGACGCGCAGCGCAATCGTCTCGCCGCGCACATGCGCATGCACGGTCTGCCCGCGCCGCGCGCGGCCATCGCGCAACAGGCCGAGTGCGACAACGCGACCGAGCGCCACGCTGGCGACGCAAGCCGAGACGAATCCTTCCTGATCCGTCCCGCCGATCGGGACGATCGGCGCGCCCTCCGGAATTTTCCTTTGCGGATCGTCGGGCAGGAAGCCGACCAGTTCCGGGCGCACGGGATCGGTGCGCCGGCGAATTTCCATGGCGCGTTTGCCGATGAAGTCCGTCTTGTTGCGCGACACGATGGCGCCGAGACCGAGATCGTAGACGTCAGCTGTACCGTCGACCTCGTGACCGATGGAGATGTAGCCGGCCTCGACACGCAGAATGTGATTGGCTTCGGATCCGACTGGCGCAATGCCGAACGGAGCGCCAGCAGTCATGACGCGGCGCCACAGCTCTTCGGCATGACGGGCCGGCGTGTTCAGCTCGAAGCTCGCCTCGCCAGTCCAGCTGACGCGAAAAACCCGCACAGGGATATCGCCGAGACGACCTTCAGCCATACCCATGAAAGGCAGGGCGTCGCGCGAGATGTCGAAGTCCGGATCGAGACATGCGAGCGCCTCGCGCGCGCGGGGGCCGCAGATCGCGACGTTCGCCCATTGGGAAGTCACCGGAATGACGCTGACGCGCCAGTGCGGGCGGTGAATCTGCAGCACCTGCTCGAGATGTGCATAGACGCGATCCGCCGCGCCGGTCGAGGCGTGCAGCAGCCATTCTCTGTCGTTCAAACGGAAGGTGACGCCGTCATCGAGCACCAACCCGTCATCCGACATCATCACGCCATACTTGCCGCGGCCGGGGCGTAGTTTGCCGAAGTCGCCGACATAGACCAGATCGAGCAGCGCCGCCGCGTCAGGCCCTTTGATCAGGAGTTTTCCGAGGGGCGCGCCGTCATACACGCCGACCGCCTCACGGACAGCGCGCGCTTCGCGCTGCGCCGCAGCTTCCCAGTTCTCGCCGGGCTTGGAATAGTAGCCCGGCCTCTGCCAGCGCAGGCCGGCCTCGTACATGACTGCGCCATTCGCCAGATGCCAGCGCGTCAACGGCGTGTGCCGCCATGGGTATAGCCGGGCGCCTCGACGTTGGCCGGCGATCGCGCCGAATTCTACGGGCGCATAGGGCGGCCGAAACGTCGTCACGCCGACCGCATCGACAGACTTGCCGGCCATCGCCGCGACGACGCCGATGACGTTCACATTGCCGGTCTTGCCCTGGTCCACGCCCATGCCGGCGGTCGTGTAGCGTTTGACGAGCTCGATGGAATCGTAGCCCTCGCGGAGGGCGAGGGCGAGATCGGCCGTGGTCACATCGCCGGACAGGTCGACGAACGTCTTGCCCCGGACTTTGCCGGGCTGAGGCCATGAGGGCGCGACGCTCTGCGCTACGAACGCGTCCGCCAGCTCTGGCGGCGGCGCCGGATCCACGGTGCGCCCCAATGCAAGAAGCGCAGATCGCGCCGCCTCTGCGCCGTCGGCCGCGCAGTCGGACGCAGCGAAGACGCCTGCCGCCGCGCCTGCGACGCGCAGCGGCGCGTCGGTCTCGCATCGCGCCACAAAGGAGGAGATCTCGTCATTCCACACCGATGTTGCCCGCCGCGACTGCGAGGCAAGATGGTAAGCAGGATTCCAGCCGCCGGAGACGGCGATCAGGTCGCATGCAATGCGTCGCGACCTGCCGTCCGCCAGCATGATGTCGGCGCCTGACACGCGGCGACGGCCGCGCGCAGCGACGATGCGCGATCCCGGCAGCACGTCGACGCCCGAATCCTTCGCGGCGTCGAGACAGGATTGGGCCGGCGCCGAGCGCGTATCGACGATCGCGACATCCGCGCCGGCGGCCGCCAGCGTCACCGCGGCGCCGTAGGCGGAATCGTTGTTCGTGCAAACGAGAATGCGCTCCCCACACAAGACCCCGTGACGCATAAGATGGCTGCGCGCGGCGGAGGCCAGCATGATTCCCGGACGATCATTGTCGGCAAAGAGCAGACCGCGCTCGTGCGCGCCTGTCGCAACCAGCACTTGGCGCGCGCGAATCTTCCAGTTGCGGAAGTCGAGGCCGGCGCCGTCGCGCGGCGCGCGCTCCAGCACGGCGAGCAAATTGTGCTCGTGCAGCGCCCAGACCGTCGATCGGCGCAAGATCTTCAGGTTCGGGAGGCTGGTGAAGGCTTGCGAGAGGCCGTTGACCCAGCCCGTCGCGTCGGCGCAATCGATGGACAGACGGCCGCCTGGCTCATCGCCATCGTCGACCAGGATTGTCTCTGCGCCGGCTTGCGCGGCCGTCAAGGCCGCCGCGAGACCGGCCGGCCCTGCGCCGGCGATCAGGAGTTCGCAGTCGCCAAAGCGGCTCTCGCAGACGGGTCGCCAGGCTTCTTGCGGCACACTGCCGAGGCCGGCCGCGGCGCGGACGAAAGGCTCGAACAGGCGCCAGTTCGGCCGCATGAAGGTCTTGTAGTAGAAGCCCGCCGGCAGCAGCGGCGCGAAGAACTGGGCGAGCGCGCCGAGATCGCGACTGGCGTCGGGAAACGTCGAGACGCTGCGATAGGCGGCGCCGTCCTCGATCGCCGTCACTGTCGCGAGTTGATTGGCGGCCGGACGCGGCGCCAGCCGATCGACCATGACTGCGTCGTCGTAACCCGCCCCGAAAACGCCGCGTGGGCGGTGCAATTTGAAGCTGCGGGCGATGAGAAGCTCATCCTGCGCAAGCAGCGCAGAGGCGAGCGTATCGCCAGCGTAGCCGCGGAAGGGCCGGCGGTCGAATGTGAAGGCGATCTCGCGCGAGCGATCGATCGCGCTGCCGCCAGCGACGCGACGGGCGCTCATCGCCAGGCATCCTGCGCGTTTGCGGACACCGCATGGGTGAGGGTATCGCGGCTCAGCGCGAAGATCATACCGCAGCACGCAAAGTGCCACCAGCGCTCGACGTGCTGGCCACGCCTGTTGGCGCGTTCGTGGATGTAACCGGCCCATTGCGCGTCGTCGAGCGTGGCGGGCTCGGGTCGTGACGTCACGGCTTCGCCGAGACACTGGAACTCGTTTTCAGGCCGGACGCCGCAGTCGGGACAGGGAATAAGCAACATGCTGTACGTCCTAGCGCTGCGCCACGGTGCCGGCCTCGAGCAGATAACGCAGTCCGCCGAAGCGCCCGAGCGTGAAGGCCTCGGCCAAAGCGTGTGGACGTCCCGTCGCGATGAGGTGCGCGAATGTCAGACCGCCGATCGGGATCGATTTGAAGCCGCCATACCAGCCGGTACTGACGAACAGGCCGTCGCGGGGCGTCGCCGAAATGATGGGGCTCGCATCGTAGGCGAATTCGATGGCGCCGCCCCACTGCCTGAGCATCTTGAGCGCGCCGAAGCGCGGGAAGACCTCGATCAGCGAGGCGACGACGTCTTCGAACGTCGCGAAATGGCAGCCTTGTCGATAGGAAGGATAGGGGTCCGTTCCGCCGCCGATCACCAGCTCGCCCTTGTCGGATTGCATCACGTAGAGCCCGACATCGGGACAATTGACGATGACGTCAATAATGGGCTTCACCGGCTCGGAGACGAAGGCCTGAAGGTTGCGCGTGACCAGCGGCAAGGTCAGACCGGCGCGCGCGATGACGTGGCTGGTGTTGCCGGCCGTCGCCAACGCCACCTTGCCCGCGCGAACGACGCCGCGGCTGGTCTCGACACCGACGACGGCGCCGCGCGCATCGGAGAGAAAGCCGGTCACCTCAGTGTGCTGATGAATCTCGACGCCGCGGGCGTCGGCGGCGCGCGCATAGGACCAAGCGACGGCGTCGTGCCGGGCCATAGCGCCTTCCGGATGCAAGACTCCGGCGAGCGGAGGCAGCCTGACATTCTGAAGGTCGCCCATCGCCGGAATGCGACGGCGCAATTCGTCGACTGAGATCAGCTGATAAGTCGGACCATGCAGCGCCATGGCGAGGGAACGGCGACGCAGATCGCGCAATTTGCCCCAGCTCTGGACGAGATCGATCATGCTGCGCTGGCTGAAAAGGATATTGTAGTTCAGCTCAGCGGACATC
Source organism: Methylobacteriaceae bacterium (assembly GCA_016793505.1). Taxonomy (GTDB): domain Bacteria; phylum Pseudomonadota; class Alphaproteobacteria; order Rhizobiales; family Beijerinckiaceae. The sequence continues at coordinate 54,711 of JAEULW010000160.1, forward strand.
TGCTCGTAAAGCTTGACCGAGGCGTCGTGAAACCGGATCGACACGTCGCGCAGATAGTTCGAGCGGATCGTATGCGTGTTGCGCGCGGTATTGCCGCCGCCGAGCCAGCCTTTCTCGATCACGGCGACATTCGAGACGCCGTGCTCCTTGGCCAGATGGTAGGCCGTGGAGAGGCCGTGGCCGCCCGCGCCGACGATGACGACGTCGTAGGATGGCCGCAACGGCGGGCTGCGCCAGGCGCGCGCCCAATCCTGGTGTCGGGTCAGCGCGTTACGCGCCAGAGTGAAAAACGAATAGCGCTGCATCAGGCGCAAGGTTCCAAAGCCCATAAGATTATTGAATTCAAATTCGAAAAGATGCAAGCTGCGTTATGTGTCGCGCGCGCCGGCCATGGCTCTGACGTTCAAGCAGCTCGAGGCGTTCCGGGCGGTCATCGCGGCTGGAAGCGTCACACGGGCGGCGGCTGCGCTGCGTGTCTCCCAACCAGCGATCAGCCGGCTGCTGGCCGAGATGGAGCAGCAGGCGGGATTTGCGCTGTTCGTCCGCTCGTCGCGCAGTTTGTCGCCGACTGCGCGGGCCCGCGCGCTACATGCCGAGGTCGAGCGCAGTTTCGTCGGGTTTCGACGGATCGAGTCGGTGATCATGGCGTTGCGCGAGCGGGGCGAGGGGCAATTGCGTCTCGCCGTCGTGCCAAGTCTGGCATCTATCGTCAGCAGTCGGCTGATCGGACCATTCGTCGAACGCCATCCGCAGGCGTCGGTGTCGCTCGAAATCGTGGCGACGCTGAACGCACTCGACTGGCGGTCCACGGGCGCCGTCGATCTCGGCGTGACCTTCGAGCCGACCACCGCGCCGGGCGTCCACAGCGTCCGGATCGGGCGGACTGAGGCCGTCTGCGTGACGCCGGTCGGGCATCCACTGACGCGGCTCGGCCGTGATGTGCGTCCGCAGGACTTGCGAGGCGCGACCTTTGTCTCTTATCAGAGCGACTCGCTTTTCCGCGGCGAGGTCGATCGCCTCTTTGCAGCCCGTGATGTGCGCCGCGACATGCGCCTCGACGCCCGAACCACAGCCGCTGTCTGCGAACTGGTGGCGGCGACGGGCGGCGTGGCGATCGCGCCCTGCCCAGGCCCGGACATCGTTGCGGATGCGCGGCTCGCGCTGCTTCGCTTTCGACCGCGCATGGCCTCGCAAGTGACGATCGTGACGCCTTCCGGCGCGACGCCGTCTCTCGTCCAGTCGTTCATTGCGCATGCATGCGCCGAGAAAGTCGATTTCGCCGGCGATCTTCCTATCCGACGCAGCAGGGCGGCATGATGAACCAGCGCGGCTTCATTCGACCTGCGGTCGACCGCATTCCGGCGTTCGGCGGCGTGCCGACCTGCGACACGGCAGGCATGGCCGGCCAAGCGTTTCTGCACCTGAACGAATGCCCCTATCCGCCTTCGCCGCGCGTCGTGGAGGCCATCACGCACGGCGCGGCCGGCGTCAATCGGTATGGAGAGCCCCGTCCGCAATTGCTGGCCGAGCGCCTTGCGCAACTTGCGGGCGTTGAGGCGGACCGCATTGTGATTGGCAACGGATCGGACGAGGTGCTGGCGATGATCGCGAGCGCGACGCTCGAGGCGGGGGATGTCGCCGTTGCGCCGACGCCGTCCTTTCCGAGATACAGGATTTCCGCCGCGATCCAGGGTGCGCAGACGCGACTGGTGAAGTTGCTCTTGGACGGGCGCAACGATGTGGCCGGACTTCTTGGCGCGATCGACGGGGCGACACGCGTCGTCTATTGCTGCACGCCGAACAATCCCAGCGGCGCGCCGCTCGAGCCGGAGGAGATCGCGCATTTGTGCGAGCGCGTTCCCGCAGACGTGCTGCTCGTCGTCGACGAGGCCTATGCCGAATTCCATCGACATGAAGGCGGAGTCGATGCGTTGCCGGCGCTGGCGCGGCGAAACGGACCATGGGCGTCTGTGCGCACCTTTTCCAAGGCCTATGCTCTGGCTGGACTCAGACTCGGCTATGCGATCGTTTCCGACGGCGCCATCGCCGCAGCTCTGACCAAGGTCAAGCTCAACTTCAATCTCAGCCGTATCGCGGTGCAGGCGGGACTTGCGGCGCTGGACGACAAGGAATATGCGGACGGTCTCATCGCTGCGATGGTCGTGGAACGTGAACGTCTGGCCGGGTCTTTGGCCGCGATGGGCTTTGCGCCCTTGCCGTCGCGGGCCAATTTCGTTTCCTTCGATCTCCGCCGCCCAGCGATGCCGGTGATGGCGGCGATGGCTCGGCGCGGCGTTCTCGTCCGGGAATGGCGCGATCCGGGCTATGAAACGTACATTCGGTTCAGCGTCGGTCTGCCGGCGGAGAACGATCGCGCGGTTGCTGCGCTGCGGCTTGCACTCGGGGAAGCATGACACGATGACGGCGCAGGCGTCGCCCGCGAGTTGGCTGGAGACCTGGCGAGGGCGAGCGCCGGGTCTGGCGCTGGCGCTCGCGGTTGCGCTCATGTCCGTCGTCGCCGCGCCGGTGGTCAAAGCGGCCAGCCATGGCCTCATTGCTTTGCCGGACATGGTGATGGCGCTGATTCTCGGCATCGCCTTGCACCGGGCGGCGCTGACGCCGCTGTTCCAGGCCGGGCTGACCTATGCGGTGAAGACCCTGCTGCGCTACGCGATCGCACTGCTCGGCCTGCGCATCGCGCTCGGCGACATCATTGGTCTTGGGGCGGGGGTCGTCGCCGTGGTGATCGCGGCCATGGCGATCACGCTCGTGAGCGGCGTCGTGCTGGCGCGGCTCGTCGGGCGGGAGACCGGGCTGGGGGCGCTGGCAGGCGCGGCGAACGCCGTCTGCGGCGCCTCGGCGACGCTCGCGACGGCCACCGTCGTGCCGGACTACAAGTCCAAGCATGCCGACATCGCCTTCACCGTGGTGATGGCGAATGCGATCTCGACGCTCGCCATGCTGGCCTATCCGCCGCTCTGCGCCTGGCTCGGGCTTTCGCCGCGTCAGACAGGCGTGATGTTCGGCGTGACGATCCAGGACATGGCGCAGGTCGTCGGGGCGGGCTATGCGGTGTCGGATCCAGTCGGCGATGTTGCGGTCATCGTCAAGCTGTTCCGCGTTCTGCTGCTCCTGCCTGTGGTGTTGGCGATCGGCGCCTGGTTCGCGCGGCGCGGCTCGCCAACGGGGGAGGCGCGGGTGCCGGCGCCGCTGTTCGCAGCGGCGTTCATCGCGCTTGCCATCGTCAACACCATTGTCGGCGGCACGTCTCTGGCCGCCAGCTTCGCGCCGCTGAAGGCGACTCTCATCGAGGCGTCGCGGTGGGGATTGCTCGTCGCCATCGCGGCGCTGGGGCTCGGCACGTCGGTGGCCTCGCTCGCCGCCGTAGGCTGGCGACATCTCGCGGTCTTTTGCGGCGCTGCGCTGGTCGTTCTGGCGATCGGCCTCGGCGGCGCGATGCTCGTCGGATGACGGGTTACTCGGCGCCACAAAAGGCGCGGAAATCGACTGCGAGGTCGGCGCTGGCTAGGGCTATCAATCTGTCGCCGGCTTCGCGCGTCGCCAGCGCCGAATGCGAGATCACGCGCCCGTCCGGATAGCGCCGCCGGAAATCGGCGGCGTCGTAGTAGTTGTCCCCGGCGTGCATGAGAATGTCGCCGGTCGACACGGCGGGCGGCGGCCTATTGAAGGGCGCGATCGCGTCAGGACAGGCGGCGAGCGTGACGGCGACTTCCGAAGGCGTCGCGTGGTAGCCCTCCTGCGCGCCGTAGAGCTCGCGTCGCAGAGCGTCGGCGCCGGGCATTTCCCACCAGCTCTTCAGTCGGCAATGCACCGGCGTCGGCGTCGCAGCTCCGGCCATAGAGCGCGCCGCGTAATATTCCTGCACCGCGCAGCGGATCGGCGCGACATTGCCGCCATGTCCGTTGAAGAAATAGATGCGGGTGAAGCCGGTGGCGGCGAGGGAGCAGATCAGGTCGAGCGCGACGGCCGTGAGCGTCGAGGGCCGCAGAGACATCGTCCCCGGAAAGCCGAGATGGAATTGCGACATGCCGTAGGCGAGGGTCGGCGCGACGAGTATGTCATGCTCGCGACCGCAGCGACGGGCGATCGCCTCGGCGCAAAGATGATCGGTTCCGATCAGCGCGTCGGGCCCGTGCTGCTCGGTCGCGCCGACCGGCACGATGAGCCCAGGGCAATCGCCCAGATATCGCTCGACGGCCGCGCTGGTCATCATTTCGAGACGCATCGTGACGGCTCCCTTCCGGCTCGCGGCGGCGATGCGCTACGCTCGGCGCCAGGGCTGGAGCTGAGCGGGGCGCATTCATGCACATCTATCAACTGCCGATCTCGCTTTACAGCTTCAAATTGCGGCTGGCGTTGCGGCTCAAGGATATCGAGATCCCCTTCCGCGAGCCGCCCGGCGGCTATCGTTCCGACGCCTTCGCGCAGATCAATCCGGCACGAACGATTCCTGCGCTGGGCGATGGGGCGTTCTGGCTGGCCGAATCCGACGCGATCATCGAGTATCTGGATGATGCAGTCCTAGGTCGCCCGTTGCGATCCGACGATCTGCAGGCGCGGGCTCGGGACCGGATGCTGTCGCGCTGGTGCGATTTCGGGCTCGAGCCCGCTGTCCGTCGGCTGTTTCCGCTGGTGGCGCCAGAGACTCGCCAGCCTTCGGCGGTGGCGGAATGCGCCGAGATCGTGACGGTTCGGCTGGATCGTCTCGAGGCAGGGCTCGACGCGATCGGCCCGTTCGCGGCCGGCCCGACGCCGGGTTTGGCGGATTGCGGCCTCACCGCGACCTGTGCGTGGATCGACGCCCTGGCGGACGTCGGGCTGCTGGGCCGGCTCGAACAGCCGCGACTGCAAAGAACATTGTCGGCCATGCGCGCGCATCGCGCCTGCATGGCGGAGATCGCGGCCTACCGCGCGCTGACCGAGGGTTGGGTGCGCGCCAAGATCGGCGCGGCGCCATGAGACCGCGACTGCGACCATCGCGCGAAGCCACTTGCGTCACGCGCGGGGCGCTGCGGGGTGTGCTGAATTCGAGGCGATCGCGCGGGCGCGGCTCCAGAACGTAGGCGCCAGCGCTGGCGTTGCAGGCGTGGTTGCTCTAGAAGCACGTTGGGATCGCCGCGGCCGAGCATGCGGCGGAGGAAGCGTCTCATGTTGTCCAGACGCGCGCTTCTTGCGCTGACCATGACTATCCTGGCGACGCCGTCGCGCGCCGGAACGCTCGAACTGGCAGGCACGCGACATGACGGATCGCGATACGATCCGGCTGCGGTCACGGGTTGGAAGCTCGTCTATTTCGGCTATGCCCGCTGCCCGGACGTCTGTCCGGTCGGACTGCAGACGATGAGCGACGCGATCGACCGCCTGCGTGCGCTCGGCGAGCGCGTCACGCCGGTCTTTGTCACAGTTGATCCGGAGCGCGACACGCCGAGCGCAATGGCCGACTACGTCGCCTTTTTCCATCCGCGCATGATCGGGATTTCACCCTCTGCGGAGGAACTTGCCTCCATCGCCGCCGCCTGGCGGGTGAAATATGTGCGCGTCGAGATCGGCGAGGGGCGACCCTATCTGATGGATCACACGGCGAGCGTGTTTCTTGTCGATGCGCGCGGCGAACTGGCGGCTCGCTTCCCGCACGACATCACCGCTGACCGGATGGCGGCGCTGATCCAGAAAGCGTTCGAGCGTCGCTAGACTCAACCGCGCGGCGCGATGAGCACGCGCAGCTGCTCGCGCGTGACGCGGGCGTCCCAATCGATCGCGCCGAGCGCGCGGGCGACCTCGCGGCCGGCGGGATCGAGCACGATCGTCGTCGGCAGACGATCGACGCCGGTCGCAAGCGTCGCCTCGCGATTGAGGTCGTGAAACAGTTCGACCTCGGCGAGGCCAAGGTTCTCCACCGTGCGGTCGATCACGGGCCAGCCCAGCCGATCGATCGAGATGGCTGCGATCCGCAGGCCCTCGCCGCGCATGTCGCGTTGCAGCGCCTCCAGCGCGGCGAATTCCTCGCGACAACCGACGCACCAGCTCGCCCAGAAGTGGGCGAGCGTCGGCCGTCCGGCGAAACTGCCGACGTCATGGACGCGCCCATGGCGGTCGTACACGGCGAAGGCGATCGGTCGCGGCGCGGACAGGCGCCATTCGCCGGCGCCGGCGCGAGCCGGCGCAGCGAACAGCGCCGGAGCGAGAGCAAGCGCGGCGCGGCGGGTGATCATGGCCGCCACCAAAGGAGGAGGGCGACGAGCAACGCCAGAATGGCCTGAAAGCGCGCGGTGTCGGCAAGACGCAGATTGATCGCGCGACCGACCGGCGTCGCGGCGAGGCGGCGGGCGAGCGGAAGCGCGCCGACGGCGCTCGCGGCGACGACGCCGGCGCCGATCATGGTCAGCGGCGCGAGCGCGACAGCTGCGATCAGGCTGGCGGCGACGAGTTCGCCGGCGTAAAGCGCGACCGTGCGTTCGGGACCAAGCCGGATCGCCAGCGTGCGGCGCCCGTTGCCTGCGTCCTCGACGCGATCGCGATGATTGTTGACGGTGAGCACCGCGGCGGCGGGCAGACCGATGGCGAGGCCGAGCAGAAGCGCCGTGGGATCGACCCGGCCCGCCCCGAGCCAGACCGTCCCCGTCACTGCGGCGACGCCGAAGAACAGGACGACGAAAATCTCGCCCAGCGGCGAGGCGGAGATCGGCCGCGGCCCGTAAGAGTAGCCCCAGCCGGCCAGCAGCGATGCGACGCCGATCGCCAGAATCGGCCAGCCGCCGTGGAAGACGGCGATGGCGCCGAACAGCGCGGCGATGAGCGTGGCGGCCAGCGCGCCGCCGGCGACGGTCGACGCGGGCATCAAACCCGCGCCGGTGAGACGCTGCGGTCCGAGTCGCGCCGGGCCGTCGCCGCCGCGCGCCCCGTCCGCCGCGTCATTGGCCAGATTCGTGGCGATCTGGATCGCCAGCGCTGAGATCGCCGCGGCGAGCACCGGCAGCTTCGCGACGACCGGGGTCAGCGTCGTCGCATGCGCGAACCCGACGAGAATCGGCGCGAACGAAATGAACAGCGTGCGCGGTCGCGCGCCGCGCAGCCACAGGACTGCGCGATCGAGGCGCCCGGCGCGCGCAGACGTGAAGGCGCTCTCGGTCATGTCGCCGGCCTCATGCAGTCATGGCCAGGCTTGTCCCGGCTTTCCTCGCGGCGGCGGTTTCGAATGGCTTCGACATTGTGCGGCCGAGAGTCAGGCGTGGATGGCCGGGCCAAGTCCGGCCATGACGAGTAGCACCATATATGCGTCGAACCTCGCCTGCCAGCATCCTGCCGCGCGCCCTCATGGCAGATCCCCGCGGCGGAAAATCAGAAAGCCGACGAGGGCGCTGACGAGGCCCAGCGTCGCCGGCCAGGCGAAGGCCCAGATCATGAAGCCCATGCGGCCGAACAGATCGAAGATCGTGTACGCCGTTGGGCCGAGCAGGACGAGTTGCGGATCGAACAGCAGCATCGAGCCGGTGCGGAACACCTGTAACGGATTGATGAGTGCGATGGCGACGATCCCCTCGATCGCCATGCGCCCGCGGATCAGCGCGCCGAGCAGCACGAGATCGAGCGCGAGAACACAGACCAGCCAGACGAGGAAAGCGACGGTCTGCGCCGTGTCGACCGTGCGCGTCGTCGCCGCTATAAGGAAGCCGAGGCCGACGAAGGCGAGGATCATCACGAGCAGAAGGCCGATGTCGAAGCCGAGCTCGGTCCATGGCACGGCGACGCCGCGGACGGCGCCATAGACCGCAGCCAGCAGCAGCGCGCCGACGACGGGCGCGGCGGCGAGGACGTAGCGACCGAAAAAGCGGCCCGCATACCAAGCGCCGACGCCGACAGGAAGGCCGAGCACATATTCGAAGACGCCAGCCTCGCGATCGCCGGCGAGCGAGCGCACGGTGGTGATCAGCACGAAGATCGGCAGGATCGCCATGACGAGCTGAACATAGGTGAGCAAGGTGCGCGACAGGCCGGTGAAACCGAGCACGCGCGCCTCTGTCAGCCCGAAGACGAGCAAGACGCCGACGAGCAGGATGAAGACGGCTGCATAGGCGAGAAACCAGCGCGCCCGCAGCGCCTCGGCGATCTCGAGCCGGAAGGTGGCGCGAAACCCGGGCCAGAAATCTCCCGTGCGGGCGTCGACCGCGCTCAACTGCGGGCTCCTGCCGGGTGTTCGCAGCCGGCCTTGATCTTGATCGCCTTCGTCGCGGCTGCAAAGTCGAGCCCAAAGGCGGCGCCGGTTCCCGAGGCGTGGTCATAGCCCATCGGCGTCGGCGTCACGCGGAACATAGCGCTGCGCGCGTCGAGCCAGGTCTCGGGTTTCGTCTCGTCGATCGTCCAGAACTTTACGTCCTGCCTGTCCAGGGTTCCTGCGTCGAAAGCAGCGACCACGGCGCAGCCGAAATCATCATAGATGCGCGGGCGGTTCTGCGTCGCGTCCCAGATCTGCGCGCCGTAGCGGCGGTCGCCGAAGGTCATGTGGCAGAACTCACAGAGATCTCGGCCCCAGCGGATCTTTCGCGGCGCGGCGACGGTCGGCGCGCAGGCGGGCAGACCCGCGGCGACTGCGACGGCGAACGCGGCGCGCATCAGCGCGCGACGCGAAACGCAACCCTCACGAGACGCGCGGCGCATCGGCCTTCTCCCTTCGCGCCGCGTCGAGCCGCATCGCGCCGACGAGGCCGGCGTGACGGGCGAGGAAGCCGAGAAAGCGCAATCGGTCCGGGCCGGAGATGACGCCAGACCAGACGCGCGGCGGTCCTTCGGTCATCGCCCATTCAGCTGCGGCGCGGGCGAAACCTGGCTCGTCGCGCACCGTCTCGAGCCGCACATCGAAGTGCGAGCCGAGCGCGCCGGCGTCGGCGATCTCGTCATCGAGGACAATGCGGCCGCGATCGAGCTCGACGACGCGATTCACCAGTCCGGCAATCTCGTCGATGCGGTGGGACGAAATGATCATCGTCGCATCCTGCGCGCGTTCGGCGAGCAGCGCAAACAGGCCGGCGCGGGCCTGCGGGTCGAGATTGGCGGCAGGCTCGTCCAGGATGAGCAGGCGCGCCCGTCGGCCGAGCGCCATGGCGATCAGAAGCTTCTGTTTCATGCCGCCGGAAAGCCGTACGAATGGGCGGCGGGCGACCTCCTCCGGGTCGAGGCCGAGGCGGCGCGAGACATCGGCCATCGACGCGACGGAGGCGCCGCATACGTCGGCGACATAGCGCATCAGGCCGCCGACCGGCGTGACCAGGCGCGGGGCGATCTGGGGCACGAAAGCGATGTCGCGCAGTACGGCGGCGCGCTCGGTGCGCGGATCGCGCCCGTCGATGGCGATCCGACCCCGATAGACATACTCGCCGAGCAGGCAGCGGAACAGCGTCGTCTTGCCGGCGCCGTTCTGGCCGATCAGGGCGATGCGCTGACCCTGCGACGCCGTGAGCGACAGGCCGTCGAGCACGGCCGCGCCGCCGAGCGTCTTGGTCAAGGCCTCGATCGCGATCATGCGGGCGGGGTCTCCGCGCCGACGCGCTCGGCCGGCGCGTCGAGGCGCGGGCGCGCGGGGCGCTGATAAGGCCTCGTGACGCCGGCGACCTCGAAGGTCAGAGCGCCGGTCGGGCAGGCGTCGAGACAGAGCGCGCAGCGCGTGCAGTCCGGCCCGATCGGCTCGCGCACTTCCGTGCCATAGCTCATCTTCGTCATGTCGAGCACATGCGGCACGAGGCAAACCTGGCGGCACTTGCCTTCATGGAAGCAGGCGTCGGCGTTATAAACGATCTGCACCGGCGCGGCGACGCCGGCGAAGCCGTAGGTGAGCCCGATCGGGCAGATATAGCGGCACCAGAAGCGGCGCGACCACACAATCTCGATCGCCAGCAGCAGCGCAATCCAGATGAGCGCGACGAGCGTGCCATAGGTGAGGGCGCGGGACAGAATGCCGACCGGCGAGATCGCCTCGAACAGCGTGTAGCCTGTGCCGAAGGCGAGCGCGGCGAAGATGACGAACATGACGACGCGCAGGCGCCGGTCGAGTTCATGATCCTTGACGAGGCGCTTTTCGGCGAGCTTCAGGTGCAGCATCTCGGCAATTTCCGAGAGCAGATGATAGGGGCACACCCAGGCGCAGAAGCTGCGGCCGCCGAACAGGATGTAGATCAGGAAGACGGTGGCGACGCCGATGACGAGATTGAGAACGACATGCTTGTGCGCCAGCATCAGCTGCAGCGACGAATTGAGATCGGCGAAATGAAAGCCGAGTACGCGCGAGGCGGTGAGCGCGCCTTCGACGAGTTGCAGGTCGAGCCAGTAGGACAGAATGAAAATGCCGTTGAGGACGATGATCGAGGCCCAGCGGCGGGAGCGCCACTTCCACGACATCTCCTCGTGCTCGCGCTCGGCGGCGATCGCCTCCTTGCGGCGCTTGCGTTCGGATGGCGTCTTCTTGAAGGCGAGCAGCTCGCGGGCGTCGGCGCTCATCTCCTCGGGCGCCGGCTTGACCGGAACCTTGCCGAGCATAAGCGCGAGGCCCTTGATCGTGCGGGGCAGGAAGGCGCTCATCAGGCCGCTCCTCTCGGCTTGGGCGCGCGCGCGCCGGGAGAGACGTCGATGACGATGGCGGCCGGTTCGGCCGGGCACATCATCTCGCAGACGCCGCAGCCGACGCAACTCTTGTTCACGACCGGCGTGCGTCGCCGATCGGCGGGATCGGTTGAAACGGGTTCGAGCGCGATCGCGCCTTCGATCGGGCATTCGCGCACGCACAGATCGCAGAGGGCGAGATCATAGGGCTGCGAGGCGACGGGCCTGGGCTTCCAGCGATCCACCTTTGCGTAGCGCAACAGCCCACGAAACGCCTCGCCGCGCGCCGATCCTTTAAAGCCCTCACCCTTGCGGGCGAGGCAGGCGTCGGGCCGGGCGAGCCGCGCCACGCCCATCGTCACCTGCTCCTTCTTGTCGATGAGATGCGACAAGGCGCCGGTCGGGCAGGCGAGCACGCATTGCGTTGCGTCGCAGGAGAAGTCGCAGGCCTGGTCGCGCGCCACGATGTAGGGCGCGCCGTTGCCGACGCCTTCCTGAATGTCGGCGAGATGGATTGCCTTGACGGGGCAGACCTGCACGCATTGGCCGCACTTGATGCAGGCGGCGAGAAACTCTTTTTCGTCGAGCGCGCCGGGCGGGCGCAAACGCGGGGCGGCCTTCGCGACGTATTGCGGCAGCAGGCCGGCGAGAGCGGCGCAGGTCATCGCCGCCCCGACAGCCACGGAACGCATCAGTTTGCGGCGTTCCTCGTCGATCTTCTTGGAGGGACGGCGCACCGGCGCGGCGGACTCGGGGATATCGCTCATGAGCCTTTGTCCGCACGAGGCGCGCCCGCGCCGGCCGGCGGCGCGAACAAAGGCGCCGAGTCGCGAATGATCAGCTGCGGCTCGTGAAAGGCGCCGAGACGCTCGACGAAATCGATGGCCTCGAGGGACGGCGCGGCGCGGAAGAATTGCGCGTCGGGGACATCCATCCACAGCCGGTCGGCCCAGCTCCAGCTCTCATAGGGTGTGTCGCCGACGCCGTCGCGATTGCGGTCGAAGCCCTCGTAGTCATCCCAATAGTTGCCGTCCCATCGGTTGCGCTTCGCCGAGCGCGCGCCGGCGACCGTGACGGCGCGATGATTGCCGATGAAGGCGTTGTGCGCGAAGGCGTTGCCTTCCCAGTCGGAATGGAAGGCTACGGCGACGCCGTTATAGGCGATGCGGTTCATCTCGAAGCGGTTGAAGCCTTCAGGATCGTAAGGCGAGGCGTCCATGAAGACGCCGCGGGCGTTGGCGAAGATGTCGTTGTTGACGACGAGCGTGTTCGACGATTCCTTGAAGCCGACGCCGATCCCGGACGGACCCTGACTGTAGGTGATGACGTTGCCGACGATCTTCGTGTCGTTGGCGTACATCAGAAAGACGCCGACGGTGTTCGACATGAAGTGGTTCTTCTCGATCGAATTTCCGTGCGCATACATGAGGTGCGCACCGTAACGGCTCTCGCGGATGCGATTGCCGGCGATGCGGTTCTGCCCGGCATACCAGACGACGAGGTCGCGCGTGCGCTCGATGTCGTTGTCCTCGATGATGTTGCCGGTGGAGTACCAGACGCGGATGGCGTCGCCGCGCAACGCCTCGGGCAGGCGCTTCGACTGGATGCGATTGCGACGAATGATGTTGCGATCGGCCTGCTTCAGCTCGAAGCCGAACAGACAGTTCTCGATCACGTTGTCCTTGAAGCTGCCGTGCTTGCCGCGCAGGCGGATTGCGGCGTCCGTCGTCTCGTGGCGCTCGCCGGAATTGCGCAGGGTCAGGCCCGAGATCGCCACGTCGTCAGCAGTCACCGTCACGATCGAACCGACGCCCCCGCCGTCGACGACGGCGCCTTTCTCGGCCTCGATGCGCATCTGGCGATCGACCCGGCCGGGCGCAGCGTAGACGCCGGGTCGCAGCGTCAGAACGCCGCCCGTCGGCGTCGCGTCGATCAGCGGCTGAAGCCGGGTCGCGCCGGGCGGGAAACGCCGGAGACTTTCGAGCTCGTCTTCGGAGCGCGGATCGGGCGGAGGCAGAGAGTGATCGGTGAAACTCGCGTTGCGGGTCAGATCGTAGACGCCGAAGCGGGAGGCGACTTTCGTCACCGCGACGCCGACGACGACAGTGACGGCGAGTGCGGCGAGGCCCGTCGTCAGGCGCTTTGCCCAGAGCGTCGCGAGCGCGCGCGCCATGTCAGCACTTCTCCGCCTCTGGCAGGCTGCGACGGGTCAGGGTCGCCGCCGCCATGGCGAGGCCGACAACCGCCATCAGCGCAAAGCCAGTGGAGGGATAGGAGTGGGTCGAGAACTGCGCGACCTTGCCGTCGCCAAATACGGTCGGCATGAACGGCTTCAGCGTAAACGCGCCCATCTCGTTGAGGCTGTGGCCGTACCACCAGAGCCAGCCGGCATATTCCGCGACGAAGCCGATCGGCAGCATCATCGGCGCGAAAGCCAGCGCGTAGAAGAGCACGGAGCGCGGGCGCGTCGCCAGCCACAGCATGGCGAGCATGGCTAGGATCAGCCCGCCATAGAGCAGATGGGCGACGGTCGTCATGATGGCGACGAGGCGGCCATTCTTTGCCGGCTCGTTGAACCAGCGGCCGAGGCTTTCGGCATAGTGCCAGGCCATGACGTCGAGGCCGCGCCCGGTCCATTTCGGCGTGGGGTCGGTAAGGCTGACCGGCGCTTTCTGGTCATGCACGGTCTTGAGGATCTCGATCAATTGCGCCTTACTGGCGGAGGCGTCGACCTTTGGGCGGGACGCGTCGCCGAGGCCGCTCCTGGCCAGCGACTCCTTCAGCTGCTTGACGACGGGATGGAGGTTCTCGTCCTTCGTCTCGTCCTCGGAACGGCCGAGACTGTCGACAAGGCCGGCGACCCAACCCTTGCCAAGATACTGAACGCCATTCTGCGTGAACAGGGCGAGCGTCATCCATGCGACGATGCCGGCAAATCCGAGCGCCATCACGCCCGTGCGAAGCGCAGTTCCGGGCAGGGCGAAGCCGAGGATCAGCACGCCGAGGAAAGCGAACAGGAAGGGGGAGAACAGCTTTTCGACCGGGCCGCCGGAGGCGATCGGAAACATCCCGACGAAGTGATTGATGGTGTCCATCTCATGCACGCAGTCGAGCGCTTCTTTTTCGAGAACCTCGGAGCTCTTGCGCAGCGTGCAGCCGTTCGAGACGCGATCGACATGAAAGTTGATGCGCACACCGTCGGGGAAAGTGTGCGCAGGATAATTGGGGGCGCGCAACGCCACCCACCATGCCGGCTGGAAATAGGCCGCGCCGAGCGCCAGCAGCGCGATGACGCAGAGCGCGCGATAGATCAGCGCGGCGCGGGAGGGCGCAGTGGCGGCGGGCGCGGCGAGGCTGACGCCGACGGTCTCGGCGCTTTGGATCATGCCGCTTTCGTGCGTGGCGCTGTGGTTCATCGGTCGCGATCATCCGTGGCCGCGCGGGGCGGCGCAATATCAGACATGAGGCGGGCGACGGCGGTCGCCGCCCGCGGCGGGATCACTTGAAGTCGGGGTTTTTCCAGCCGACCGGGCCGACCAGTTCGGCCGGCGGCTTCAGGCGCGAGACATAGTCGATGACCGCTTTGGTGTCGCGATCGGTCATCCACTTGATCTGCTCGACCATTTCGGGATTGGAGTTGCGGCGCTTGCCTTCCTTGATCCACTGATACTGGCGCAGCATGTACTCGTAGTGCTGACCGTGGATTCGGGGATAGAATTTCTCGGCGTTGCCCTCGCCGTTGTCCCCGTGGCAGCGCGTGCAGTTCTCGGTATAGAGTTTCTTGCCGAGTTCGAGATCGTCGCCCTTGCCGAGGCCGGGCTCGGGGTTCATCTTAAGCGTCTGCATGTATTCGGTGACGTCGGCGATACCCTGCGTGCCGCCGATCTCGGAAGGCAGCGCGAAGGGATACATCGTCGGGTTGTCACGATGGCCGTCGCGAATGTCGGCGAGCTGCTTGATCGCCACCGTGCGGTGCTGACCCGCGATCTGCGGGAAGGTGCCGTCCTTGGTGCCCCAGCCCTCGGGAAGGTGGCAGGCGGTGCAGACCTCGTAGATCTCGCGGCCCTTGTCGAGATCGGGCTTCAGCGCCAGCGCTTCCTCGCGCTCGCCGCCCTGGCTCATCCATTCCTTCTTGGATTGATTCTGCTCGAAGGTTTTCTGGTCGACCGCGCCTTCCGCGCCGGGCTTGCCGGGCGGGCCGGCGGCGATCGCCGCGCCGGCGGCGATCAGCGCGGCGAGGGCGAGGGAACCGATCACAGTTTTGCGCATCGTCGTTCTCCGTGAATGGGATCAGCCCGTCACCTGGCGGGGCGCTCGATCTGGGACAGATAGTCGGCGATGAGCAGGATCTTCTCGTCGTCGAGCTTCCTGGCGAAGGGCATCATCGCGGCGAGCTTCGGGCTCTTGCGCACGCCGTCTCGGATTTCTTTCGTCTGCAGCACGAGGTAGTCGCGTTTCATGCCGCCGAGATAGGGATGCGCGGCGAGCGGCTTGTTCCCTTCGGGCCCATGGCAGGTGATGCAGCCGCCTTTCAGATAGGCGTCCTTACCCGCCGCCTTGCGCGCCTCGTCGATCGGCGGATCGAGCGGGCGGGGCTTGGGCGCGGGCAGTTTCGACAGATAGTCGGTGATCGCGGCGCGCTCCTCGACGCTGACAAGATGCATGACGTCCTTCATGCCCTGCGTGCGTGGATAGCCGCGCGCATCGGGACCGGAGACGCGCTTGCCGTCGGCGATCTCGTTGGTCTGCGCCAGCATGTATCGGGCGTCCTGGCCGGCGAGTTCAGGGAAATTCTGTATAGCGCGCGAACCGTCGCGGCCGTGGCAGGCGATGCAGGTTTTCGTGCGGTAGAGCGCCTTGCCGTCGAGCGCGCCCGCGTCGGCGGCCGCCGCCGGCGCGGTCGCTGGCGGCGGAGGCGCGCCAGGCGTGGACTGGGCCGTCGCGGGGCCGGCGCCAAGGGCCAGAACGAAGCCAAGAGCGAGTGCGGAACGAATCATCGTGATCTCCGGACGCGGCGGGCGCCTCTTGCGTAAAGAGGCGCAGCGCGGCCTGCCGCGTCGCGCCCCCTGTCTGGTCCGGCCCGCGCCGCCCCTGGCGCGGGCCGTGCCGTGGGCTTGCTTACTTGGCGACCACCTTAGCGCCGTTCTGCTCCAGATAGGTCTTCACGCGCAGGCCGATGTCGGCGGCCTTGACCTGATACTGCCACCACTGGTTGGCCCAGAGCGTGGCCTGCTGCCAGTCCTGCTTCTTGGCAGCCTCTTCGGACTTCGCCTGCGCGTCCTTGACGAAGTTCAACTGATCGGTGGCGTCCTCGACGAGGGCGACCACGGTCGGGAAGTCCTTGTAGTTAGTCGACAGGATGTACTTGACCACGGTGTCGATGACGGCCTGCGTCTCGACATTGGTCTTGTGCTGCTTGTCGTAGTCGGCCTTGCTGTAGGCCTGACCCTCCGACACCTTCGCGACCGTTTGCTCGACGAGGCCCTTCGGCTTGACCATCAGATAGCCCTGCATCTCCAGGTGCAGCGCCGAGCAGAACTCGGTGCAGTAGAAGGAGAAGGCGCCGGCGCGATCAGCCTTGAACTTGACCGAGGCGGTCTTGCCCGGCTCGAGGCTGAGATTGCCGGTGTAGGTCGACACCGTGAAGCCGTGCGTCTCGTCCTGAGCGCGTTCGGCGTTGGTGATGTGGAAAGTGACCTCGTCGCCCTCGTTCACCTCGACGATCTCGGGCGTGAAGTGCGAGCGGATCGCCGTGCCGAACACCGTGACCTTGCCCGGCTCGCGCACGATCTTCTCCGAACCCGGACGCACGGAGTTGGCGTGACGCTTGCCGGTGCGGCTGTCGGTGCCGTAGCCGTAACGCACCAGCGGCTTCAGCTTGTCCGCGGCGATCGAGGTCGCGTAGTGCGGTTCGCCGAGCGGCAGCGGCATGTCGTAGAGCAGCTCCATCTTGTCGCCGGAAATGTCGATCAGCTGATGGTTCTGGGGATGCAGCGGGCCGACCGGATTGAAGCGGTCGATCGCCAGCTTGTTGAGCGCGACGAGATACTTGCCGCCCGGCGTGACGCTCTCGCCCTCCATCGCCATGAGATGGCCGATGTTGTAGTGGACCGAGAGCTTGTCCAGCACCTTGCCTTCGCAATAGTCGTACTTGGCGACCTGGCTGTCGACATAGAGCGAGGTGTAGGCGATGCAGGGCTTGGAATCGAACTGCGTGTGCAGCGGTCCGAGGCCGAGCTGAATCTGCTTGTGGATCGTCTCCTTCATGTCGAGGATCGGCAGGCCGTAGGGGTCCTTCGAGGCGAATTTCTTGGCGTCGATGGCGGCCTTGATCTTCTCCCAGGAATAAACGGTGACGTTGGTGTCGAGCTTGCCGCCGACGATGATGTACTTGCCGTCGGGCGTCACGTCGGAGCCGTGCGGCGATTTCGGCTCGGCGATGAGATAGACGAGGCCTTCCTCGATCGCCGTCTGCAGCGTGATGACATCGTGGCCGTTGATCTTGGTGGTCTTGCCGGCCGCGGCGACTTCGGCCGCCTTCTTCCAGTTGATGACGTGCAGATAGTCCGCGTCATTGGCCGAGCAGCCGGCCTCGAAGGGCGGACGGCCCTGCTCGATGCCGCCGACATAACGCTCGGCGCAGAAGGAGTTGGTGAAGGACCAGCCGTCGGAGGGGCCCTTGCCGGCGTCGGTCAGATCCTGCGTGTAGGGCGGCAGTTCGATCGAGAAGGACTTCTTCTCGTCGATGCGGCCGGCCTGGCGATCGAACTTCCAGTAGGTGACGGCGCCGCGGAACTTCTCGTTGAACTCCGACAGTGGCGCGTAGCCGCGGCCGAGCACGCCGGGATATTGCGCCGCCTCGATCACGTATTCGGTGTTCGGCGTGACGAAAGTGCCGCCATGTTCGGACTGGAGAATCGGGTTGACGACGATCTGCTGCGTCTCGAAATCGTGCAGCGAGATCACCGCGACGCGCGGATTGGCCTTGTCGTTGATGAACAGGAACTGGCCGTCGAGCTTGCCGTCGGTCTCGGAAATCGCGGGATGGTGGGTGTCGCCCCAGTTGACCTGCCGCCCGTCGATCTTGCCCTGATCGAGAATGGCGCGCGATTCCTCGTCATAGCCGTAGCCCTGCCAGGGTTCGGGCGTGAACACTGCGATGTATTTCAGGATGCGCATCGACGGCACGCCGTAGACGAGCACCTGTCCCGACTGGCCGCCCGAGGAGAAAACGAGGAACTCGTCGCGCTTGCCTGTCGGCGTATAGGTCTTGGCGGCGGCGAGGATGTCCTTCTGGCTGAGGCCGCGGCGCTTCATGACTTCGTCGAGCGTCTCTGCGCCAGCCGCTGACGCGCCGAGCCAGCCCGCCAGAACGCCGAGCGCCACTGTGGATTTCCAAACCGACCGCATGATCGTGCTCCATCATTGACCGGTCGCCCGCGGCCGTTCCGGGCTGATGGAGGCGGAGCCGGAACGCGGCGCCGCTGACGCCGATGGAGCTGTCAGACACCCGGCCGCCCTTGATTGCCTTGACCATTGATAAGATGCGGGCGCGGGCGGCGCCCCGGCGGGTCAAACTTTGGGCTGCAGGCGTCGGCGCGCCGCGGCGCGGGCGGCGGCGCACAGGACGGCTGCGGCCGGCCGGACCTGCGCGCTCTTCGTTTTAGTCGGGGGCGCCGGCGCCGGCGGTGGGGCGTCGGACGCCGCGGGGTTTGCGCGGTTCGTTCGGCGGGGACAGCCGTTGCGTCGGAGGCGGCGCCCGCGAAATGGCGCGGCTCCGTTCCCGATTTCCCGGCATGACGCAGGGCCACGCCGAGATCGGGCAGGCGGGGTTTCGCGACGGCCCTCGCCGCCGCACGCAAGGTGGGGCCGGCTATTCCATTGACAGGATGCCCCGTGCATCCAATGACCTGCAAAGTCCTCCCGGTCCTGCAACAATCCGCGAGGGACATGGAGGCTCCTCCTTGAACATCAGGCAGCTCGAGGCCTTCCGGGCCGTCATGATCAGCGGCTCGACGGTTGGCGCAGCCAAGTTGTTGCGGATGTCGCAACCGGGCGTGAGCCGGTTGCTCAGCCAGCTTGAAGCCTCGCTGGCGCTGACCCTGTTTGATCGCAGCACGGGCAGGCTGCTGCCGACGGTCGAGGCAAATCTCCTTCACTCCGAGGTCGAAAGGACTTTCATATCGGTCGAGAAGATCCGGGAGCTGGCGCGCGACATCCAGGCTGCGGGCATGGGAGAGCTCTCGATCGCCACCCTGCCGATGCTCGCCCTGGGCTTCCTTCCGGACGCCGTCGCCGAATTCAACGAGACGCATCCGCGCACCCGCATCTCGGTGAACGTGCGCCTCTCGCCGCATGTCGCGGAGATGGTGGCGGCGCAGCAGGTCGATTTCGGCTTCGCCGAGTATCCGTATGAGGCGACGGACTTCGGCCGGCCCGGCGTCGAGGTCGACGAATTCTGCGCTGCGCGGCTGGTGCTGGCCGTGCCCCAGGGACATCGGCTCGCGGGCGCCGCCATGGCGCGGCCGGAGGACATCGAGGGCGAGCGCTACATCTCGCTGAACCGCAGCACGGTCACCCGCCTCGTCGTGGACCGGCTGTTCGAGCGCGCGCGCGTGGAACGGCAAATGATCCTGGATTCGCAGATCTCCGCTGTCGTCGCGAGCTTCGTCGCGCGTGGGCTAGGCGTGGGGCTGGTCGATCCGTTCACAGCCGCCGATTTCGCCGGCCGGGGCGTCGTCGCCGTGCCGTTCGAACCGGCGATCGCCATGCGGATCGGATTGCTGCAGCCCACGCACAAGGCCAAAACGCGCATCGCCAGCGAGTTCGTCAACCTGTTGCGCCGCCGCAAGCGGGAGCTGCTGGCAGAGACCGTATGACGAATCCGCATGCGGAGGCGCCGGAGTCGCATTTGACCAAATAGCGCCCACGTTCATGCTGACCCGGCTGCAGCGTCCGGGGCGCGGTCCAGATGGGTGATCAGGTGCGGGAGGCGCTGGCGGGGCTGGACGGCGCGGAATTCGACGTCGTCGTGATCGGCGCAGGGGTCAATGGCGCAAGCGCGGCCGAGCGTCTGGCCGCCGACGGTTACCGCGTGCTCATCGTCGACAAGGGGGACTTCGCCTCCGGCGCGTCGTCGCGCTCCAGCCGGCTGCTGCATTGCGGGCTGCGCTATCTCGCGCCGGGCCGCTCCATCCTCGATTTCGCCCGACGCCCGAGCCGGCTGAAGACGGCGTTGCGCATGGCGCGCCTCGCCATGCAGGCGCGCAGCGAATTCGTGAAAGCCTTTCCCGAACGTGTCGGCCAGATGCGGCTGCACTTCCCAATCTACGCCGGCGGGCTCTACCGCGGCTGGCACCTCGACCTGGCTTTCAGGCTGCTGGAACGGCTGGGACCGGGCGACCTGCCGCTCGACTACCGTCGGCTCACGCCGCAAGAGGCGCGCGCGCTGCCGCTGATCGGCGGCCTGCGCGACCCGGACAGGCTTCTGGGCGTCGCCGCGTTCCGCGAATACCAGTTCCAGTGGCCCGAGCGGGTGGCGGTGGACGCGATCGGCCGGGCCGAAGACGCCGGCGCACGGGCGCGCAACCACACCGCCGCGCGGATCGCCGGACGCGACGGCGAGGGCTGGCGCATCGAGCTGACCGACATGCTGTCGCAGACGCCGCCGATCATCGTGAAATCGCGGATGAATCTGGTGACGGCGGGCGCCTGGATCGACGAGGTGGCGCGGGGCGGCGCGCCCCCCCCCCCGCGGGAGATAATCGGCCCCCAAGGGGGCCCCCACCTCCTCCCCCCGCCGCCCGGGTGCCCCGGCCCCCGCCGACCG
>JAEULW010000187.1 GCA_016793505.1 Methylobacteriaceae bacterium
GCAGCCTTCCAAGCTGAATACGAGGGTTCGATTCCCTTCACCCGCTCCATCGCCGCGCCGCACGGTCACTTCACGAAAGCCCGGCCGAGGCCGACGCTGCGCTCGACGATCAGCACCACCCCCAGCGTCACCGCGACCAGCGCCACCGACAGCGCAGCCACCAGCGGATCGGCCCGCGTCTCGACATGGTGGAACATGGCGACCGGCAGAGTCGTGATCCGCGGTCCGGTCATGAACAGCGAGATCACCACCTCGTCGAAGGAGACGAGGAAGCACAGCGCGCAGGTGGCGACGAGCCCCGGCGCCATCAGCGGCAGGGTGATGCGCCGGAACACGGTGAAGCCCGAGGCGCCGAGCGTCGCCGCCGCCTCCTCCACCGCCGGCGGCAGCGTCGCCAGCGCCGTCGACAGCACGCGCAGCGCATAGGGCACGGTGACGACGAGATGGGCGATGACGAGCCCGGTCCAGCTCGCCAGTAACCCCATCGAGGCGAAGACGATCAGGATGGCGAGGCCGAGCACGATCGTCGGCAAGAGCAGCGGCGCGGTGAAGGCGCTCATCAGCGCGTCGGCGCCGGGCGGGCGCAGCCGCGCCAGAGCATAGGCCGCCGGAAAGGCGATGGCGAGGCTGAGCGCCGTCACCAGCGCGGCGAGCGTCAGGCTGACGCGGAACGCCTCCAGCATGCGCGGATGGGCGAGCATCGCCGCATACCACTTGCCGCTCCACGACGCCGGCGGGAAAGCCATGAAGGCCTCGCCGGAAAACGAGATCGGCAGCACGATGACGACAGGGGCGAGCAGGAAGACGAAACACGCCGCCGCCGTAAGCTTCAGGGCGAGGGAGATCGGCCGCTCGTCCATCGCCTCACCCCAGCGCGCGCAGCGCCCGCGCATAGAGCACGAGCGCGACGCCGAAAATGACGAGGATCAGGATCGACAGCGTCGAGGCCATCGGCCAGTTCAGCGTGACGATCGCCTGATCGTAGATCTCGGTGGCGAGCAGGAAGACGCGGCCGCCGCCGAGCAGCTTCGGCGTGATGAAGGACGACACCGCCAGCACGAAGCACAGCAGGCAGCCGAGCGCCACGCCCGGCGCAGACAGCGGCGCGACGACGCGCCAGAAGACGCGCATCGGGCTCGCCCCCAGCGTCGAGGCCGCCTCCTCGAGCCGCGCGTCGAGCCGGCCGAAGCCGGCGAGCAGGGCGAGGATCATGTAGGGCATCAGGATTTCCGTCAGCCCGATGGTGACGCCGGTGGCGTTGAACATCAGCCTGAGCGGCTCCTTGCGGCCGAGCGCCGCCAGCGCCGAATTGACGAGGCCCTGATCCGACAGGATGGCGATCCAGCCATAGGTGCGCACCACCGCCGAGGTGAGCAGCGGCGAGATCACCATGATCAGCAGCACCGTGCGCCACGTTCCGCGCGAGCGGTGCAGATAGAGCGCGATCGGATAGGAGGCGATGAGCGTCAGCAGCGTGATCATCAGGCTCTGCGACACGCTCGTCGTCAGCAGTTCGAGATAGAAGCTGTCGCTGACGAGCTTGCCCCAGTTCTCCCAGGTGAAGGCCTCCGACAGGGCGCCCGTGCCCTCCGCCGTCATGAACGACATGCGCGCCAGATTGGCCACCGGCGCGACGAAAGCGAGCGCGTTCAGCGCCACGATCGGCACGATCAGCGACAACGCCAGCGCCGTGCTGCGGGGCGCGTCGTCGCTCATGGCGGCGCCGGAAAGACGAGCGTGTCGGCGACGCGCCAGACGATCGCCGCCGGCGCGCCGGGCGCGACCCCGGCGTTCTGTCCGCGCGTCGCCTCCTCGACCGTCGCCGTCACGCCGCCGACATCGACCTCGTAATGCAGCACGTCGCCGGCGAAAACGGCGCGCTTCACCACCCCGACCAGCCGGTTCTCATCGGCGCCCACCGTCGTCGCCGGCTCGCGCAGCGCGATGCGGTGCGGGCGCACCATCACG
>JAEULW010000195.1 GCA_016793505.1 Methylobacteriaceae bacterium
CGCGCGGCTGGACGCCCCGGCGCGCCCGGCCGATGATGCGGCATGGATCGTCTTGCGCATGTCCTCGCCGCCATCGACGCCGCCAACGCCGCCGATCCCGGCGCCGACGCCGACGGCGCGCCGTCAGCGCTCGTCTATGGCCGGCGCATGAGCGCCCGTCTCGCCGCCTTCGCGCCGGACGCCGGCGAGGCGCTGCGCATCGCCGCGCGCGGCCAGCACATCGAGCGCTGGGCCATCCCGCGCGGCGATTTCCCGATGGATCGCGTCGGCTATCTGAAGTGGCGCAACGCCCAGAAGGACCGGCACGCCGCCCGCCTCGGCGAGATCATGGCCGGCACCGGCTATGACGAGGCGGCCCGCGCCCGCGTCGCCGCCCTCGTGCGCAAGGAAGGCCTGAAGCGCGACGCCGAGTCGCAGACGCTGGAGGACGTCGCCTGCCTCGTCTTCCTCGAGCACGAGGCGGCCGCCTTCATGGCCCGCCACGACGAGGCCAAATGCGTCGACATCGTCGAAAAAACCTGGCGCAAGATGTCGCCGGCCGGGCAGGACGCGGCCAAGGCGCTGACGCTCGATGCGCATGTGGCGCGCATCGTCGCCAAAGCGCTGGCGGGGTGAAGCGGGGCAGAGCCTACGCCCCGCCGCCCTCTGTCGTCAGCCACGCCGCGCCGCAGGCTTTCGCCAGTTCGCGCACCCGCAGGATGTAGCTCTGCCGCTCGGTCACCGAGATCACGCCGCGCGCGTCGAGCAGGTTGAAGCGGTGCGAGGCCTTGATGCACTGGTCATAGGCGGGCAGGGCGAGCCTGTGGCGCTGGTCATTGTCGCCCGGCGCGGGCCGGCCCTTCTCCAGCAGCGCCTTGCACTCCTGCTCGGCGTCGCGGAAGTGCCGGAACAGCAACTCGGTGTCGGCGGCCTCGAAATTGTGCCGCGAATATTCCTGCTCGGCCTGCAGGAACACCTCGCCGTAGGAAATCCGGTCGCCGCCTTCGAGCCCGTTGAAATTGAGATCGTAAACGTTCTCGACGCCCTGCACATACATGGCGAGGCGCTCGAGCCCGTAGGTGAGTTCGCCCGACACCGGCGCGCATTCGACGCCGGCGACCTGCTGGAAATAGGTGAACTGGGAGACCTCCATGCCGTCGCACCAGCATTCCCACCCGAGTCCCCAGGCGCCGAGCGTCGGGCTCTCCCAGTCGTCCTCGACGAAGCGGATGTCGTGCAGGCCGGGATCGACGCCGATCGCCTTGAGCGAGTCGAGATAGAGCTGCTGCAGGTCGGGCGGCGAGGGCTTCAGGATCACCTGATACTGGTAGTAGTGCTGCAGCCGGTTCGGGTTCTCGCCGTAGCGCCCGTCCTTCGGCCGGCGCGAGGGCTGCACATAGGCCGCCTTCCACGGCTTCGGCCCGAGCGAGCGCAGCGTCGTCGCCGGATGGAAGGTGCCGGCGCCGACCTCCATGTCGTAGGGCTGCAGGATGACGCAGCCCTGCCGCGCCCAGAAATCGTGCAGGGTCAGGATCAGCCCCTGGAAGGAGCGGGTCGGATCGAGCGAGGGGTCAGGCGTCATCGGCGTCTGTCTGGCGGGAGGCGGCGCAACCTAGGCGGCGCCCGACCGGGGGTCAACGCGACGCCCCGGCGCGCCCCGGCGCCGCGGTTTCGCCATCATGGTGAACGGCGCCTGAAAACCGCGTTCGGCGGGCGTTCAGCGCCGCTGCGCGAATGTCCCGGCGGGTCTGGGGCCAAGAGGAGATGCAGCCGATGTCGATGACGTCGTTTCGCGGCCTCGCTTTCGCGGTTGCCGCCGCCTCCGCGATGGGCCTTACCGCTTTGGCGTCGCCTGCCCAGGCCTGGCATGGCGGACCGCACTGGCGTCACGGCTGGGGCGGTCCGCCTGCCTATGGCTTTTCCGGCTGGCGCGGCTACGGGCCGCGCCCCTGGTACCGGCCGATGCGCGCCTATGGCCCGCGCTGCGTCGCGCGGCCGCGCTGGGTCGATGGCCCGTGGGGCCCGCAGCGCGTCTGGGTGCGCCGCTGCTGGTGAGGGCAGGCATGAAAAAAGGCGCCGGACCTCGGGTCCGGCGCCCTTCGTCTGTTTCAGGCGTGATCGATCAGAGCTTGCCCGACACGTTGTCGAACGTGCTCGAGAGCTTCGTGCCGAGCGTCGTGACCGCCGTGATGATGGCGACGCCGACGAGCGCGGCGATCAGGCCGTATTCGATGGCCGTGGCGCCGGACTCGTTCTTCACGAAAGCGCTGAACTTCGACATCCTCTTTGACCTCCGGTTGCATCGCGGGGCGAGTCTCGCTCCCCCCGGGATCTGCTGACCGTCGTCGGGCGAGCCCAGGAAACTCAGAGCTTGCCCGAGACGTTGCCGAACGTGCTCGAGAGCTTGGTGCCGAGCGTCGTGACGGCGGTGATGATGGCGTCGCCGACGAGGGCGGCGATCAGGCCGTATTCGATGGCCGTGGCACCCGACTCGTTCTTGGCGAAAGCGTAGAACTTCGACATGTGATTGGCTCCAGTCTGCGTCGCGGCGGCCGCCGGAGCGCGCCGCCGCGGTTGATGTCCGGACCGAGAGATCAGAGCTTGCCGGAGACGTTGCCGAACGTGCTCGAGAGCTTGGTGCCGAGCGTGGTGACGGCGGTGATGATGGCGACGCCGACCAGGGCGGCGATCAGGCCGTACTCGATGGCCGTGGCGCCCGACTCGTTCTTGGCGAAAGCGATCAGCTTGGACATTGGAATTCGTGCTCCTGTTGGACCCTGTTTGTGCGGGTCTGTTTGGCTCCCCGCTGTCCGGCACGATGGTCGCCAAAACTTAATGCAAACCGAATTCAATTCCGACAGGACGCGCCTTCCGGCCCTGCGATCGGCGGTTGGTTGACGCAGTGTTGAATAAAACCTCCAATTCCATTGCGTCGCATCGCCCGTCGCCGGCAAGGGCGCCGCAGCCGCGCGCGGCGGCCGACTCGAAATCGCCGCCGCGCCGGCGTCTTGCGGCGCGTCCGCCGCCGCCGGGCTGGGTCGGAAACGAAGCGTTCACCATTTTAGGGTCTATTGACGCTAACCAACGGATCGGCTGCGTCGGAGTGGGTCGGATGACGAGGAGAACGTCGGAACGCAAGCGCATCGGCGCGCTGCTGGGCGCGATCGCCTGTCTGGCGGCGGCCGCAGGGCCGGCTGCGGCGGTCGACGCCATTCTCGTCAATCTCGATCAGGCCAAGGTGGCGCGCCTGCCGGCCAACGCCACGACGCTGATCATCGGCAATCCCGGCATCGCCGACGTCACCATGCTGAAGAACTCCGGCACCATGGTGATCACCGGCAAGGGATATGGCGAGACCAATCTGATCGCCCTCGACAAGAATGGCGAACTGGTCGCCGAATCCGCCATCCGCGTGCGCGGCAACGGCTCGACCCTTCTCGTCCAGCGCGGCGCCGAGCGCGAATCCTACAGCTGCTCGCCGCAATGCGTGCCGGCCGCCCAGCTCGGCGACGGCAAGCTGTTCGAGAGCGTCAACGCCCAGATTCAGGTGCGCAACAATCTCGCCGGCCCGACCGGCGCGCGCTGAGGCGCAATCCGCGCCGGTATGGTTGACGAATCCTTGCCGGCCCCGGCCGCTTTTTCCGAAGTCGACGTAACGCGCCTTCAACGCGTCATTGCTAGCGTGACGATCCAAGGGCCCTCCTGAAGGAAGGCGCCCAGGAGGTTCGTCATGGACTCGACTGCTCTGAAGCCGGAGACGCCGGCGGGCGGGCGTGTTACGCCGCTGCAACTGATCCGCCGTTTCCGCACCAACCGCGACGGCGTCACCAGCGTCGAATTCGCGATGGTTTCGGTGCCCTTCTTCGGCACCCTCTTCGCTGTGCTCGAGACAGCCTTCGCCTTCTTCGCCAGCCAGACGCTGGAGACGGCGCTCGCCGACTCGGCGCGCCAGATTCTCACCGGTCAGGCGCAGGGCAACGCGGCGATCACCACGGCGCAGCAATTCCGCGACCAGATCATGTGCAACGGCGCCAACACGCTGTTGCCGACCTTCATCGATTGTTCCGACGTCAAGATCGATGTGCGCACGGTGACGAGCTTCAACGCCGCCGACCTCGCCAAACCCGACTACCAGGCGATGACGTTCCAGTACAATCCGGGCGCGCCGGGCGACATCGTCGTGGTGCGAGCGGTCTATCCGCTGCCCGTTTACGTGTCTCTGCTCGGCACTGCCGGCACGATCGATCTCAGCGGCCGCAAGCGCATCCTGCTCGCCACCGCCACCTTCCGCAACGAACCGTACTGAGCGAGGCGCCGATGTTGATCAAACGTCTCTCTCTGTCCAGGACGGCCGACCGCGTCGCCGGCTTCCTGCGCGCCTGCCGGCAGGATCGCAGCGGCCTCGCCGCCGTCGAGTTCGCGCTGGTTCTGCCGGTCATGCTGGTCGCCTATTTCGGCTGCCTCGAGGTGACGCAGGGCTTTCAGGCCAGCCGCAAGGTGGCGATCCTGTCGCGCTCGCTGTCGGACCTGACCTCGCAGGCCACGACCGCGGTCGCCACGGCCGAGATGAACAATATCTTCGACGCCTCGCGCGCCGTGCTCGCGCCCTTCGACCCGACGTCGACGCAGATGACCGTCACCAGCGTGGTGTTCTCCACCGTCTCGGGCAACGTCAAGGCCTTCGTCGACTGGAGCACGACGCGCAACGGCGCGCTGCGCGCCTGCGGCGAGCTCACCCAGGTCGCCAACGGCACGGCGCCTGCGCCCAACAACATTCCCGCCGGTCTCGTCCAGGCCGGCTCGACGGTGATCGTCGCCGACGTCAAGTACTTCTACACCCCGCTGCTCGGCGGCGCCTTCCGCGAGATCGGCAACGGCCGCACCTCGTTCGAGCTGAAGAACACCACCTACATGCGGCCCCGCTCGGTGACGCGCATCGCCACCACCGGCCTGAGCGGCAACAATTGCGCGCCGACCTTCCCCTGATCGGCGCAAGCCTGGCCTGATCTTCGACGAAAGGGGGCTCAGGCCCCCTTTCTCTTTGGCGACGCGACAGGCATGGTCGCGCCGCGCCGGCGGGGCGTATGGGGGAAGAACGCATGGCGCAGCCGGATCATCGCCCCGATGTCGTGGTCTTCGACGTCGGCGAAGTGCTGCTCGACTGGAATCCGCGCCATCTCTACGACAAGGTCATCGCCGACGCGGACGCGCGCGAATGGTTTCTCGCCCATGTCTGCACGCCCGACTGGAACCGAGAGCAGGATCGCGGCCGCGACTGGGGCGAGGCCGTGGCGCTCCTGGCGCGCGCCTTTCCCGAATGGAGTCGCGAGATCGAGGCCTTCCACCATCGCTGGGAGGAGACGGTGCGCGGCCCCGTCGCCGGTTCGGTCGACATTCTGCGGCGCCTGCACGCCGCCGGCGCGCCGCTCTACGCCATCACCAATTTCTCCGCGCCGAAATTCGCGGAGTCGCGCCGGCGCTTCGATTTCCTGAATCTGTTCCGCGGCGTCGTCGTCTCCGGCGAGGCGGGCCTGATCAAGCCCGACCGCCGCATCTTCGACCTGTTCTGCGCCCGTTTCGCGCTCGCCCCGCAGCGCTGCTTCTTCATCGACGACTCGCGCGCCAATGTCGAGGCGGCCCGCGCCGTCGGCATGCAGGCCGCGCTGTTCGTCGATCCGCCGGGTTTTGCGCGCGATCTCGCCGCCGCGGGCTTTTCCGTCTGAGGAGTCAGGGCTTGAGGTAGAGCCGGTCGCCGCCGACGATCTCGAAGCCTGACAACCGCTGCAGGAAGCTCATGCCGAGCAGGCTGCCCTGCATCGCGCCGGGCGGCATCACCACCGCCGCGACGTCGCGCACCACGATCGAGTCGATGCGCACCTCCGACAGCGTCTTGCGCGCCGCCTTGATGACGCCGTTGGCCGTCGACATCGGGATCGTGTAGTCGGACGGGAACGGCGTCAGGCCGACCTTCAGCGCGTCCTCGTGGCTCAGCGCCACGACGCTCGCGCCGGTGTCGACCAGCATCGAGATGCGCCGGCCGTTGACGTCGAAACCGGCCTCGTAATGGCCGCCGCGTCCGGCCTTCAGCACAACGGTCGCGCCGGTCGGCTTCGGCGGCGCGGCCGGCGCGGCGACCGCGGCCCGTTGCTGCGTCGCCGTCGCCGTCGCGCCCTGCGAAGGCCGCGCCACGCGTTCGGACAGCACATAGGCGCCCGCCACCGCGACCGCGATCAGTCCGCCCGCCGCTTTCAGAATGGCCTGCATCTGGAGCTCCGCGCCAGCGCGCAGCATGGCGCCGCGGGCTTGCAGGGCGGTAAACGCCGCCCTTCAATCCCGCCGCGTTTCGTCCGCGTCGAGCTGCGCCGCCAGCGCCGCGATGTCGGCGGCGGAAGGCAGGCTCGGCTGCGCGCCTTCCTTCGTGCAGGCCAGCGCTCCGGCGGCCGAGCCGCGCCGCAGCGCCGCCGCGAGCGGCAGACCGCCGTCGATCGCCGCCGCGAAGGCGCCGACGAAGGCGTCGCCCGCTCCCGTCGTGTCGACGACGGCGACCTTCGCCGCCGGCGCGGCGAGCCGCGTCCCGCCGGCGAAGGCGACGACCCCCGCCGACCCGAGCGTGACGATGCAGGCGAACCCGTGCCGGCCCGCGATCGCCCGCGCCGCCGCCTCCGGCGATTCGCCGAGACCGAGATCGCGCCCGAGCGTCGCCGCCTCGTGCTCGTTGAGGATCAGGAAATCAAGCAGCGCCAGCCACTCCGGCGCAAGCCGTCCGGCGGGCGCGAGGTTGAGCGCGACGCGCGCGCCGGCGGTCTTCGCCGCGCGCGCCGCCGCCAGCGCCTCGGCTTCCGGCGTCTCGCGCTGCAACAGCAGGAGATCGCCGGCGCGCGGCGGCGCGGCCTCGAGCTGGCCCGCCCGCACATGGCCGTTGGCGCCGGAGGCGACGACGATGGCGTTCTCGCCCTGCGCGTCGACGGCGATGAACGCCGCCCCGGTCGGCGCGTCGACCACAGCGACCGCCGTCAGATCGACGCCGTCGGCCCTGAGCAGCGCCAGCGCCGCCTCGGCGAAGGCGTCGGCGCCGACCGCGCCGGCGAGACGCACGCGCGCCCCGGCGCGCCGCGCCGCCAGCGCCTGATTGGCGCCCTTGCCGCCGGGCGCCAGAGCATAGGACGAGCCGAGCACGGTCTCGCCCGGCCGCGGAATCGCCGCCACGCGGGTGATGAGATCGATGTTGATCGAGCCGAAGACGACGATCATCCGCCCATCTCCCGAACCCGCCTCCGCGCCTCAGCCGTAGACCAGCAGCCCCGCCGCGCCGGCGAGGCCGACGATGATGCGCCACCAGGCGAAGGGCAGGAAGCCGTGCCGGCTGACGAAGACGAGGAAGCCGCGCACCACGATCAGCCCCGAGACGAAGGCGGCGGCGAAGCCGGTGGCGATCAGCAGCCCGTCGTTCAGATCGAGGATCTTGTAGTTCTTCAGAAGATCGTAGGCGAAGGCGCCGGCCATGGTCGGCATGGCGAGGAAGAAGGAGAACTCCGCCGCCGTGCGCTTGTCCGCGCCCATCAGCATCGCTCCGACGATCGTCGCGCCGGAGCGCGACACGCCCGGGATCATCGCCAGACACTGGATCGCGCCGATCTTCAGACAGGTCGCCGTCGGCAGTTCCATGACGTCGTGATGGCGGGGCTGCAACGGAATGTCGTCGACCAGCAGCAGGATCAGCCCGCCGACGATCAGCGTCGTGCAGACGATCGCCGGATTGAACAGCATCGCCTTGATCTGCGAGCCGAACAGCCCGCCGATCGCCATCGCCGGCAGAAAGGCGATGAGCACGTTGAGCACGAAGCGCCGCGCCTGCACGTCCGTCGGCAGCGCCCGCGCGATGGCGATCAGCTTGCCGGCGTAGACCAGCAGAATGGCGAGGATGGCGCCGAGCTGGATCAGCACCTCGAAGGTCTTGCCCTTCGATTCGAAGCCGAGGAAATGCCCGAGCAGCAAGAGATGGCCGGTCGAGGAGACCGGCAGAAACTCGGTGAATCCCTCGACGACGCCGAGAATGGCGGCCTTGACGAATTCCATGGCGGCCATCGGGCGGCAATCCGGTCGCGCGTCGAAAAGGCGGGCGGCGGGCGATCCCGGGGGCGCGAATCGGGGATTTCGCCGTCTCGCGCCGTTCTATAGGGCGCGGCGGCGGCGATCCATCCCCGCGCCGGGGCGAGGATGCGCTATAGGCGGGGGCATGACGCGACGGACGCAGCCATGAGCCGGCAGCCGCCCGCCCGGGCGGGCGATCCCGCGCGCCTGCGCGCCGCGCTCGACGCGGCGGCCCGGGCCGAGGGCTTCGACCTCTGCCGCGTCTGCCGCGCCGACGCCATTCCCGACGCGCCGGCCCGGCTCGCGAACTGGCTCGCCGCGGGCTGTCACGGCGACATGGACTGGCTCGCCGAAACGCAGGAGCGCCGCGCCGATCCGCGCGTGCTGTGGCCCGAAGCGCGCAGCGTGGTCATGCTCGCCGTCAACTACGGCCCGCAGGAAGACCCGCTCGCCGCGCTGGCGCGCCGCAGCGCCGGCGCGATCTCCGTCTACGCCCGCAACCGCGATTATCACGATCTGATCAAGGGCGCGCTGAAGCGTCTTGCCGGAACGCTCCTCGCCGCCGCGGGGCAGGGCGAGGTCAAGGTCTTCGTCGACACCGCGCCGGTGATGGAGAAGCCGCTCGCCGCCGCCGCCGGGCTCGGCTGGCAGGGCAAGCACACCAATCTCGTCTCGCGCGATTTCGGCTCCTGGCTGTTCCTCGGCGCCATCTTCACGACGCTCGACCTGCCGCCCGACTCGCCCGAGGCCGATCATTGCGGGACCTGCCGCGCCTGTCTCGACATCTGCCCGACCGACGCCTTCCCCGCGCCCTATCGCCTCGATGCGCGGCGCTGCATTTCCTATCTGACGATCGAGAACAAGGGCCCGATTCCGCGCAAATTCCGCGTCGCGATGGGCAACCGCGTCTATGGCTGCGACGATTGCCTCGCCGTCTGCCCGTGGAACAAGTTCGCGCAAGGCGCGCGCGAGGCGAAGCTGCGCCAGCGCGACGATCTCGTCGCCCCGCCGCTCGCCGAACTCGCCGGCCTCGACGACGCCGCCTTCCGCGCCCGCTTCTCCGGCTCGCCGGTCAAGCGCCTCGGGCGCGCCCGCTTCCTGCGCAATGTGATGATCGCCTGCGGCAATTCCGGCGACGCCGCGCTCCTGCCGGCGACGCGCGCCGCGCTCGGCGACGAATCGCCGCTGGTGCGCGGCGCCGCGGTCTGGGCCTTGTCGCGCCTCGCCGACCGCGCCACTCGGCGCGCCGCGGCCGCCGCGGCGCTGGCGCAAGAGCGCGATCCGCTCGTGCGCGAGGAATGGGCGAGCGCGCTCGGGGAGACGACGACATGAAGCTTTTCGTCTTCGGCCTCGGCTACAGCGCGCTGCGCTATGCGCTGTCGAGCGGCGCGGCGTCCATCGCCGGCACGACGCGCAGCGAGGCGAGAATCGCCGCCCTCGGCGCCCGCGACGTCGATGGGCACGTCTTCGACGGTCATCGCGCCGGGCCGGGCCTCGCCGCCGCGCTCGCCGCCTGCGACGCGCTGCTCGTCTCCGCCCCGCCCGATGGCGACGGCGATCCGGCGCTGCGCGTCTGCGGCGAGGCCATCGCCGCCGCGCCGGTCGCGCGCATCGTCTATCTCTCGACCATCGGCGTCTATGGCGATCGCGCCGGCGCCTGGGTCGACGAGACGAGCGCCCCGGCGCCCGGCAACGAGCGCTCGCAGGATCGCCTGCGCGCCGAGAACGACTGGCTCGAACTCGCCGCGCGAACGGGCAAGCGCGTCGACGTGCTGCGCCTGTCCGGCATCTATGGTCCGGGCCAGAACGCGCTCGTCAATCTGCGGCAGGGCGTGGCGCGGCGCATCGTCAAGAAGGGCCAGGTCTTCAACCGCATCCATGTCGACGACATCGCCCGCGCCGTCGCC
>JAEULW010000198.1 GCA_016793505.1 Methylobacteriaceae bacterium
GGATTTAATGCAATGTTCACGCTGCGGCGCCAGCCGGCCAGGCGCCCGCGCGGGGTCATCGCATCGGGATCGCAGAGTGGCGCGCGGCTCGTCCCGCACGGCGTCATCGAAGCCGGCGGCGCGGCGCTCGCGCCTCGGCGCCGGCGGGCGCGGTCAGGCGTGCGTCAGCTTGTAGTGGCTGCAGAATTCGCGGTAGCTCGTCTCGAGAATGCGGCTGCCGCCGCGCTGGCGCAGGGCCTCGGCCGATTGCAGGCCGAGTTCGGTCGCCTTGTCCGCGCTTCCTTCCTCGACCACGACGACGCGCTCGGCGCCGTCCAGCGCGGTCACCTGCGAGAGCAGGACGAGGCGACCGTCCTTCCAGCCGGCGTTGCAGCCCACGGGCAGGCTGCAGCCGGCGCCGAGCGCATGCATCATCGCCCGCTCGGCGTCGACTTCGGCGCGCGTCCTGGCGCACTGGATCTGGCTCAGCACCTCGACGACCTTGTGGTCGTCGGCGCGCGCCTCGACGCCGAGCGCGCCCTGGCCGACGGCGTAGGGAAATGCGTCGGCGTCGAGCACATGGGTGCTGGCCTCGTCGAGGCCGAGGCGGCGCAAGCCGGCCTGGGCGAGAATGATTGCGTCGAGCGACTCGCCATCGATCTTGGCGAGGCGCGGGCCGACATTGCCGCGGATCGGCACGACCTCGACGTCCGGCCTGAGGCTGAGAATCTGCGCACGGCGACGCAGCGAACCGGTGCCGACCTTGGCGCCGGGCCGCATCTGCTCGATCGTCGCGCCGCACAGCGCGTCGCGCGGGTCCTCCCGTTCGGGCACGGCGGCGAGCGTCAGGCCGTCGCGCAACAGCGTCGGCAGATCCTTCAGCGAGTGGACGACGAAATCGACCTCGCGGGAGACGAGTT
This sequence comes from Methylobacteriaceae bacterium, assembly GCA_016793505.1. Lineage (GTDB taxonomy): Bacteria > Pseudomonadota > Alphaproteobacteria > Rhizobiales > Beijerinckiaceae. Next base: position 900 of record JAEULW010000198.1, read on the forward strand.
GCTGCTCATGCTCCATCGAGAAGACGCCGATCATGCCGAAGCGGTGGAATTCGGACACCCGGTCCTTGTCCGCAACGGTCGAGATCGGGCAGAGCGTGAACTCCGTATCCGGGAATTTCGCCTTGATCAGCCCGATGATGTAGTTCGTTTGCGCAATCGCCAGCGGGCTGCGCCGCGTGCCAATTCGAAGGTGCATCAACCAGGCCTTTGTGCGCCGGGCTGTCGCGCCGGCCTTGCGGCGGCTGCTATATCAGCGGCCGGGGCGCTTGACGAGGGCGATGGGTCGTACGATCGCCTCTGATGTGCTGTATGCAGCATACTTGACGTTTGTCGCGGCGGACCGCAAGCTGACGTCATCGCCTGTTTCCTCTTCCCGCCCCGAGGAGTGAATCCGCCATGTCGTCCAGCAGACCGGTGATCGCCCATGCGATCGGCTGCCCGGCCGGAATCGCGCCGGAACTGTCGGCGCGGATGCTGGCCGACGCCGACCTCAACGCCGGCGCGCGCATCGTGGCGATCGGCGACGCGCGCATCCTGGCCGCCGGGGCGCGGGCGGCGGGCGTCAGCCTGGCGCTGCCGACGATCGGCGAAAACGCCGATCCGCCGCCGGGCGAGGGGCCGATCCTGATCGACGTGCCGCGCGCCGATCCGGCGACGCTGAAGGTCGGCGAACTGTCGAAGCCGGCCGGCGACGCGGCGATGGCCAATTTCCGCAAGGCGCTTCAACTCGCCGCGGCCGGCGCGGTCGATGCGGTGACTTTCTCGCCCTTCAACAAGGCCTCGATGCGCCTGTCGCATCCCGCCTATGAGGACGAGGTCGTGTTCATGAACGAGTTCCTCGGCTTCAGGGGGGCGGCGAGCGAGTTCAACATTCTTCCCGATCTGTGGAACGCGCGCGTCACCTCGCATGTGCCGATCTCCGGCGTCGCGCCGCTGATCACCCGCGAGAACGTGTTGCGCAGCCTGCGCCTGACGGACCGCGCGATGCGCGCGGCGGGCTGGGCCGCGCCGCGCATCGCGGTCGCCGGCCTCAATCCGCATGCCGGGGACGGCGGCAATTTCGGACGCGAGGAGATCGATGTGCTCCAGCCGGTCGTCGCGGCGGCGCGCGCCGAAGGCGTCGTCTGCGCCGGGCCGTTCCCGTCCGACACCGTGTTCGTGCGCGCCCGCAAGGGCGAGTTCGACGCGGTGCTGACGATGTATCACGACCAGGGCCAGATCGCGATGAAGCTGATCGGCTTCGATCAGGGCGTCACCGTGCTCGGCGGCTATCCTTTCCCGATCGCCACCGCCGCGCATGGCTCGGCCTATGACATCGCCGGCAAGGGAATCGCCAATCCGCAGGCGATGCGCAACGCGATGACGATCGCGACCCGCATGGCGTCGGCGAAACGCGCGCAGGCGGCGTAGGCGACGCGCCCTGCTGCGCCGTCATCGCGAGCGCAGCGAAGCGATCCATCCCCGGCGCCGCGTTCTTCTTCCATTGATTGCTTCGTCGCTGCGCTCCTCGCAATGACGCAGACGGCGCGACCGCTCAGCCGCGCGCTGCGCTTGCGCCGGCGCCGGCGAGCCGCGCGCGCAGCGCGGAAAGCGCCGGCCAGAATAGAAGGACGAGGCCGAGGCCCATCAACGCAGCGACGAGCGGATTCGACCAGAAGATGGCGATCGAGCCCTTCGACATGATCATCGACTGACGGAAGGCGTCCTCCGCCTTGTCGCCGATCACCATGGCGAGCACCAGCGGCGCGATCGGATAGTCGAGCTTCTTGAACACGTAGCCGGCGACGCCGAAGATCAGCGCCAGCCACAGATCGAACGGCCGCCCGGCGATCGTATAGGCGCCGATGAAGCAGACCACGACGATCACCGGCCCGATCACCGCGAAGGGCACGCGCAGGATCGCCGCGAAGGCCGGCACGGTGGCGAGCACCAGCACGACGGCGACGACATTGCCGAGATACATCGAGGCGATCAGTCCCCAGACGAAATCCGGCCGCTCGACGAACAGCATCGGCCCCGGATTGAGGCCCCAGATCATCAGCCCGCCGAGCATCACCGCCGCCGTCGCCGAGCCCGGCAAGCCGAGCGCCATCATCGGCAGCATCGCCGACGTGCCGGCGGAATGGTCCGCCGTTTCGGGCGCGATGATCCCGTCCGGCTCGCCCTTGCCGAAGCCGGCGCGGAATTTCGAGAAGCGTTTGGCCATGCCGTAGGACATGAAGGAGGCGGCCGTCGGCCCGCCCGGCGTGATGCCCATCCAGCAGCCGATCGCGGCGGAGCGCAGCAGCGTCGCCCAGTGGCGCGGCATTTCGCGCATCGCCGCCCACACGTCGCGCGGGCGGATGCGCGCATGCAGCCCGTCGAGCTTCAGTCCGTCCTCGATGGTCAGCACCAGTTCGCCGATGCCGAACAGGCCGATCACCGCCACGAGGAAACTGACGCCGGCGAGCAGCGCGTCATAGCCGAAGGTCAGGCGCAGACTGCCAGACACCGAATCCATGCCGACCGCCGCCAGCGCGAAGCCGAGCGCGATCGACACGGCCGCCTTCA
>JAEULW010000188.1 GCA_016793505.1 Methylobacteriaceae bacterium
TCGATCTCCGGCCCGGCCGGCCGGTCGGCGAGCACCCGCCGCGCCAGCGCGAACTGCCGCGACGTCGGGCCGAGATCGGGCGGCGTGAGCAGCGGCGCCTCGCGCGCGTCGGCCCGGGCATAGATGGCGAAGACGACGACGCCGAGCTTGCGCACGAGCAGGCGCGGATCGTCGGGCGGCGCGCGCATCCGCAAGGCGAGATCGGCCTCGCCCGCGGCGATGTCGAACAGCCGCCGCGAGGGGACGAGCAGGATGTCGCGCGGCGCGCTCGCCGCCCTCAGCGCCGGCAGGTGGCGTGACAGGAACAGCGCCAGCGACGTCGTCGTGGTGATGCGCACCGGCGCTCCCGGATCGCGCCGATGCAGCCGCGCCGCGGCCGCCGCCTCGCCCGCCGCCGCCGCCATCGGCGCGGCGGCGCCGAGCACCGCCCGTCCCGCCCCGGTCAGCGTGATGGCGTTGACGCCGCGCGCGGCCAGCGCGACGCCGAGCGCCTTTTCGAGCCGCGCCAGCCGCCGCGCGATCGTCGGCTGGCTCTCGCCCAGCGCCCGCGCCGCGCGGTTCATCGATCCATGAACAGCCACAGCCAGAAAGGCGCGCAGATCGTCCCAGGCCGCCGCGTCGGCGGCGATGAGGGCGGGGTCGAGCTCGGGTCGGGACGGGGCAGCCATGCGAACGCCAATAGCCTGTCGCGGCCCGGCCGCGAAGCCGGCGCCGGATCGAGCGCCGCCGAGCGGCGGAACTGGACGAGCTGACGCGGCGCGGGCGCAGGCCAGGGCGGCGAGTCGTCGTCGATGCGGATATAGCGAGCCATGCGCGCGAGGATCGCAACGCCCCGGCCCCGGCGCAGCCCGGCGCCGGCGTCGAACGCTCAACGCCGATGAAGAGCGCGTGGGATGACCGAAATCAAGGCCAGTCGCGTCGGCTTCGCACAGGGTCGCCGCGTTCGGGAGACGCCGCCATGTCGCTTGTCCGCCTCCATCGCCGCGCGCTGCTGACCGGCGCGCTCGCCGCTTTCGCCGCCCCCGCCGTCGCGTCGCCGCGGCCGGCGATGCTGGTCTACAAGGATCCCGACTGCGGCTGCTGCGGCGCCTGGGTCGAGCATCTGCGCGCCGCCGGCTTTTCGGTCGAGGTGCAGGTCGAGCCGCGCATGAATCTCGTCAAGGCGCGCTTGCGCGTGCCCGCCGCGCTCGCCTCCTGCCACACCGCGCAGATCGACGGCTATGTCGTCGAGGGCCATGTCCCGGCCGAGGCGATCGACCGCCTCCTCGCCGGGCGGCCGAAGCTCGCCGGCCTCGCCGTGCCCGGCATGCCGGTGGGCTCGCCCGGCATGGAGGTCGACGGCCTGAAGCCCGAGCCCTTCGCGGTGATGGGCTTTGCGCCCGACGCCGCGCCGCGCGTCTTCCTCGATTATCCCCGCGGCTATCGCGGCTGAGACGGCCTCAGTCCGTCAGGCCGAGCACATTGGCCATCGAATAGACGCCCGGCTTGCGCCCGCGTCCCCACAGCGCGGCGCGCACCGCGCCCTTGGCGAACAGGCTGCGGTCCTCGGCGCGATGCGACAGTTCGAGCCGCTCGCCCGGCCCGGCGAAGATGACGGCGTGATCGCCGACGACGCTGCCGCCGCGCAAAGTCGCAAAGCCGATGTCGCCGACCGGCCGCGCCCCGGTGTGCCCGTCGCGTGACCGAACCGAGCGCTCGGCGAGCTTGACGCCGCGTCCCTCGGCCGCGCCCTCGCCGAGCAGGAGCGCCGTGCCGGACGGCGCGTCGACCTTCATGCGGTGATGCATCTCGACGATCTCGATGTCGTAGTCCTCGCCGAGCGCCCGCGCCGCGCGCTTCACCAGCGCGGCGAGCAGATTGACGCCGAGGCTCATATTGCCCGAACGCACGATCGTCGCATGCCGGCCCGCGGCGTCGATCTTCGTCAGATCGGCCTCCGTGAGGCCGGTCGTGCCGATCACATGAACGAGCCTGGCCTGCGCCGCCAGCCCGGCGAACTCCACCGTCGCCGCCGGCGTCGTGAAGTCGAGCACGCCATGCGCCTCGACGAAGGCCGGCAGCGGATCATCCGAGATGGCGACGCCGATCGGGCCGATCCCGGCCAGCGTTCCGGCGTCCTGCCCGATCGCCTCCGATCCCGGCCGCTCCAGCGCCGCACAGACTGTTGCGCCCGGCGTTTCGTGGATGGCGCGGGTCAGCATGCGGCCCATGCGGCCGCCCGCGCCGGTGACGACGAGGCGCATTTCACTCATCTCGACACAACTCCGGTGGGGGCGGCGTCAGCCCGGCTGCGGCCCGTCATAGCCCTCGACGATGATCAGATCGGCGCGCGAGACCGGCTGCCGCAGCGCCAGCGCGCGCTGGTATTCGGGCGAATGATAGCAGGCGAGCGCCGTCTCCTTGTCCTTGAACTCGATGACGACGTTGCGGCTGCGCGAGCCGCCCTCCAGCCGCTCGAAGGCGCCGCCGCGGGCGAGGAACTTCGCGCCGTACTTGGCGAAGGGCTCGGCGTTGGCCGCGACATAGGCCTTGTAGGCTTCCGGGTCGTGAACGTCGACGCGGGCGATCCAGTAGGCTTTCGGCATGGGCGGCTCCGGCGCAGGGACGCGCAGCATAGCCGCCGCCGCGCCCGCCACAAGCGGCGAGGGAGCGCAAGGCGCGCGTCGCGCCGGCGCGCTAGTCTGACGGCATGAGCGAAGCCTCGATCCCCGGCGCCGGCGATCTGGCGGCCGACGGCCTGTCGAGCGTGGAGGCGGCGCGCCGGCTCGCCCGCGACGGCCCCAATCGTCTGCCCGAGCCGCCGCGCCGGGGCGCCGTGGCGCGCTTTCTCGCCCAGTTCGGCAACGTGCTCGTCGCCGTGCTGCTCGCCGCCGCGCTGCTGTCGCTGTGGCTCGGCCATCTCGTCGACGCGGCGGTGATCGGCGCCGTGGTGCTCGCCAATGCGGCGATCGGCTTCGCCCAGGAGGGACGGGCCGAGAACGCGCTGGCGGCGATCCGCCGGATGATCGATCCGCGCGCCGCCGTGCTGCGCGACGGCCGCCGTCTCTCCGCGCCGGCCGAGACGCTCGTCGTCGGCGACGTCGTGCTGGTCGAGGCCGGCGACCGTGTTCCGGCCGATCTCGCCCTGCTGCGCGGCCGCGGGCTGAGAGCCGACGAGTCGGCGCTGACCGGCGAGTCGGTTCCCGTCGACAAGGCGGTCGGC
>JAEULW010000240.1 GCA_016793505.1 Methylobacteriaceae bacterium
GGGATAGAGATTGTCCGCCCAGTCGCGCTGCATCCAGCCGAGGATCAAGGCGTGATCGGGCGGGCGCTGGCCGCCGAGCATCAGATAGACCTTCAGCGCCTCGTAGAGGAATCCGGTGTTGGTGCGGTTCTGCTCGAACTGCTCCTCGAGCCGATAGATCAGGCGCGGACGGAACAGGCGCTCGAGGCCGATGCGATAGGCCTCTTCCGACGACGAGCGCAGCCGGTCGCGCTGCGACAGGCCGAAGGTCTCGGCGGTCGGCGTCGGCTCGCTGCGCGTCGCGTAGCCGACCGGCATGTAGCGCAGCTTGTGCAGGAGCGGCAGCACGCGCGTGTAGTCGCGATCGGCGATCACCGTCTCCTTGGCGATCGGGCCGGCGGCCTGCACATAGTCGGCGGCGGCGGCGATGGTGTTGTCGATCAGCGCGCGGTTGCGCGTGTAGCTCGTCCACCAGGCGGCGCTGGCGCCGGCGCAGACGAGGAACAGCGCCGTGTAGGCCGCCGCCTTGATGATGCGCTGGCGGCGCAGCGCGGCGCGGTCGGTCGACACCCAGGCCGCCTCGCCGATGATCACCCGCGCGATGAGATCGGTGAGGAAGTAGCTGCGGCAGGTTCCCGAATAGCCGGCGCCGGCGACGCCCTGGGCGCCGAAGGTCTTGCTCAGCGCGCCGATCAGCTGATCGATCGGCGTGCCTTCCTGCGTGCCGGAGGTGAAGTAGAAGCCGCGCAGCGTGGCGTTGGCGTGATAGCGCGTCGGCTCGAAAATCTTGTTGAGGAAGTTGAAGACGGGCCGGCGCAGCTTGGCCATCTGCGCCGGGAAGCCGAACACCGAGACGCGCGTCGAGGGGGCGGGCTCCTCCTGCAGGCGGTCGGTGGTCAGTTCGTTGAGGCGGGCGATGATCGTGTCGAATTCGGCCGGCACGTCGCCGACCATGTTGCGCGTCTTGTCCGATGTCTGGAAGGTCGCGCCCCAGACCTGCTTGCGGCTCTTCTCGCCGAGCGCGCCGAAGAACTCGCCGAAGCCGGCGACGAGGTCCGACTTGGTGAACATCACATAGACGGGGAAATCGACCTTGAGCTGCTCGTGCAGCTCGACGAGGCGGGCGCGGATGGCGTTGGCGTGCAGATCGAGCTCGGCCGGGCCGGCGGTCATCACGTCGCCGAGGCTGATCGCGACGATGACGCCGTTGATCGGCTGGCGCGGGCGGTTCTTCTTCAACAGATCGAGGAAGGAGAACCAGGATTTCTTGTCGGCGGCGGCGTCCGAATCCTGCGTCGTGTAGCGGCCGGCGGTGTCGATCAGCACCGCGTCCTCGGTGAACCACCAGTCGCAGTAGCGCGTGCCGCCGACGCCGGCCACCGCCGCCGGCGTCGCGCCGCGCGACAGCGGGAATTTGAGGCCGGAATTGACCAGCGCCGTGGTCTTGCCCGAGCCCGGCGGGCCGATGATCACATACCAGGGCAGATCGTAGAGATAGTCGCCCTTGCCGCCGGAGGCGGTCTTGAGCGTCGTCAGCGCGTCCTTCATCCGGTCCTTCAGGACCGGCTCGTCGGTCTGCACTTCCTTTTCGCCGGCGAGGCCCTCGGCGATCGCCTCGCCGGCCTTCTTGCGCTTCCAGAACTGCCAGCCGGTCAGGCCCGCCATCGCCGCGGTCAGCGTGACGATGACGATGTCGCGGACGATCGGATTGTCGAGCGGCCGATAGCCGCCGATGACGATCATCGGCCCGACGAGATAGACGAAGGCCGCGACGGAGCCGAGGCCGACGCCGTAGAGGACGATCTGGTAAATCTGTTTGCCGAGCTGCGGCATCGTGCGAAGTCCTCAGTCGCCGGTGCGCGCGAGCGACACGTCGACGCGGCGGTTGAGCGCGCGCCCATCCGGCGTCTTGTTGTCGGCGACGGGCTGCTGGTCGGCCTTGCCCGAGATTTCGAAGCGCTTCGAATCCGTCACCTGCCCCGACAGCACGGCGGCGACCGCCTTGGCGCGCTCGACCGACAGTTCGAAATTGTCCTTGAAGCGCGAGGTCGGCTGCAGCTTCACATTGTCGGTGTGGCCGGTGATGAAGATCGCGCCCGGCTCCTTGTTCAGCACTTCGGCGATGCGCGCGGCGACCGGCTTGAAGGCGTCGATCACCGTCGCCTGACCGGAGGCGAACAGGATCTTGTTGGAGACGCGGATGTAGATGCGCGTCGCATCCTGATCGGCGTTGACGAGGCCCTGCTGAATTTCGGGCGCGAGCGCCTGACGGATGCGCTGGAGCTGGGTCAGCACGTTGGGCGGCGGCGGCGGGGGCGGCGGCGGCGGCGTGTAGATGCGGCGCTGGATGTCGATCGCGCCCGTGCCGTGCATGGTGCGCACCGCCTCGGTCGCCGCATCCGCCGAGCCGCCAAGCAGCGCCCGCAGGATGAAGAACAGCGCGGCGAGGCCCGCGCCCGACAGCGCGAAGACGATCCACATCGGCACGCGGAAGCGGCTCGCGGTCTGCGCGAGCTGCTGGCCCTTCCAGTTCGGCGACAGGTCGAGCTCGACGCGCGGGCGGACGCGGCGCAGGATCTCGTAGAGATTGCGCTGGATGCGTTGCAGATCGACGGCGCCGGATGGCGAGTGGCGATACTTGCCCTGGAAGCCGAGGGCGAGCGCCGTATACATCAGCTCGAGCACGCCGTAATTGTTGGTCGGGTCCATCTGCGAGCGCTCGAGATGCTCGTAGAAGCGCTCGCCGCCGAGCCGCTCGCCGAAGAAGCGCGACAGCATCGAATACTGCGTCCAGACGTGCCGATCCTCGGTCGGGATGTTCTGGACGATGTCGTCGGCGGTGGCGCAGAGAATGTATTTGGCGACCTTGGCCTGATCCTCCGGCACGCCGGCGGTGCGGATCTCCTTCTCGAAGAACTCGACCGCGTCGGCGACCTCGCTCATCAGCTTGGCGGGCGAGGCGCGCATCAGCGCGACGCGCAGACGGCCGAGCAGCATCAGCAGCGGATTGGCCGCCCGCATGATCGGATTGACGTGCGGCGTCAGCAGCTCGTCGAAGCTGATCTCGGGCAGCGGCGCGTGGCCCTGATATTGCGGAACCGGCTCGGGCTGGGCGCCGGCCCAGTCCTCGGAGGCCTGACCGGCGCCATAGGCCGGCGGCGGCGGGGCGGGATGGAACTGCGGCTGCGGCGCGGCGTAGCCGGGCGGCGGCTGGTTCACGGGCTGCGGCGGATAGCCGGGGGGCGGCGGCGGGCGCTGCGGGAAGCCGCCGGGCGGGGGCGGCGGCGGCGTCGGGCGCCGGCCGGCGGGATTGGGGCGGATGACGGTGCGCTCGCCGCCGCTGTCGCCGAAGGCGCGGAAGGGATCGTCCTTGTCGCTCATCGCCGGTCTTCCAGCACAGCCCACAATTCGAGCTGCAGCTCGGGCCAGTCGCCGGAGAAGTGCAGGCCGATCGAACTGGCGGTCGAGAATTCAGGCCACAGCTGCGACTTGCGGTCGAGATAGAAATAGACGTGATCGGTGATGGCGCGGATCTGCGGCGGGGGCGTCGGCAGATGCACCAGCGGCACGCCGGGCAGATGGGCGTGCACGATCTCGTTCATCTTGGTGTTGGGGCCGATCTTGAACAGGTTCGGGAAGGTCTGCTGGATCTCGGTGAGCGGCCGGCGGGCGGCGACCTCGACGATGAAGGTCGCGGTGCGGAACAGGCCGCGGTCGCGGATCGGCGAGACGAAGGCGTTCTGCGAGCGCTCGATGAGTTCGAGCCGGATCGCCCGGCGCCCGAGCCGCGCGGAGAGGAACTCCTGCAGATCGTGCATGACCGGCGCGAAGACGTTTTCCAGATTGTCCTGATCGTAGACCGGATATTCGCGGGCGCGACGCTCGGGCGTGGCGAAGGTCGCCAGTTCGCCGACGAGGCCGAGCAGCGCCAGATACAGGCGCTCGGGATGCACATAGCCCGAAAAGCGCAGATGCTTGAGCTGCGTGACGTTGCGGTTGAGCAGCTGCAGGACGAAATAGTCGACGCTCTGCAGGCCGCCGCCGGCGGTGGGGTCGGCGGCGTAGCGGGCGAGCTCGTCGAGCTTGTTGTCGATCCAGCCGATGACCCGGTCGAGCCAGCCGTTGACCACCGGATGGGCGGCGCAGACCAGCACCGGGGGGGCGAATTTCTCGTCGAAGACGATCGCCTTGTCGCGCACCTCGACGATGCGGGCCATGGCGAGGTTGTGGAAGCCGGGCTTGGGCGTCTTGCGCACCTCGAAGCGCAGGCGCGGATGGGCGAGGTCGATCTCCTCCTCGATGCGCAGCGCCGAGGTCGAATCGATCAGCGTCTCGGCGCCGACCGAGAAGCGGCTGGCGCTCTCGCGGTCGTCGACCTCGCGGGCGTTGGTGGCGATCATCGGCAAAGTGAGCCAGACGATCTGGCCGGCGGCGGTCTCGGGCACGTCGATGGCGTCGGGCATCGGGCTGTCGCCCGGCATGTCGAAGGGCGTGCCGTCCTGCATCACGCCGGCGGCGCGGCGCAGGCCGAACTTGGACTGCTGCGTCACGTCGCGATCGATCTCGAGATCGGAGAAGCCCCAGGGATAGGGGGTCGCGTAGCGGGTGCGCAGCGCGACGAGATGCTCGTGATAGCGGTCGTTCTGCTGGAAATGGTGCGGGCGGATGAACAGCCCTTCCGACCAGACGACCTTGCTGTACCAGGACATTCCGGCTCCCTGCCCGCTCCCTGCGCCACCGCGCGCCCGACGCGCGAGGCGCCGCGCCGGCGAGTGTGGCCGGTTTTCGCAGACTGTCCAGCGCGGCGACGTGCCATGGCGCACAGACGGCGGCGCCCGGCGGCGTGTGGCGACGCCTTCACAGGCCGACGCTACAGCACCGCCTCGATGAGATGCGGACCGCGGCCGGCGAGCGCGGCGGCGAGGGCGCGGACGAGGGCGTCGGCGTCCTCGACGCGCGTCGCCGGCACGCCAAAGCCTTCGGCGAGCCTGACCCAGCCGATCGGCGGATCGTCGAGATCGAGCATGCGGCGGGCGTTGCGGCCGGGGTCGCCGGCGCCGACATTCTTCAATTCGCCGTAGAGAATGGCGTAGCGGCGGTTGGAAAAGATGATCGTCGTGACGTCGAGGCTCTCGCGCGCCTGCGTCCACAGCGCCTGCGCCGTGTAGAGGGCCGAGCCGTCGGCCTGCAGGGCGATCACCTTGCGGCCCGGACAGGCGATGGCCGCGCCGGTCGCCAGCGGCGGGCCGCAGCCGATGGCCCCGCCGGTGATCTGCAGGAAATCATGCGGCGGGGCGGTCGCGGTGTGGCGGAAGAAATCGCGCCCGGACGACACCGATTCGTCGCAGATCACGGCGTGCTCGGGCATCAGCGCGGCCACCGCCAGCGCCACCGCCTCGGGCGTCAGCGCCCCCGTCGGCGGGGCGGGCCGGGCGAGGCCGGCGCGGCCCGGATCGAGGCCGGCGGCGACGCCGAGCTCCTCGGCAAGGGCGGCGAGCGCGCCGGCGCCGTCCTCGCCCGGTTCGGCAAGCGTCAGGATGCGGGCTTCGGGCGGGGCGAGCGTCCCGGGCTTGCCGGGATAGGCGAAGAAGGCGACCGGCGCCTTCGCCCCGACGAGGATCAGCGTCCCGACGCCGGCGAGCGCGGCCAGCGCGTGTTCGACGACATAGGGCACGCGCGAGACCGGCACGCGGCCGGCGCCGCGCTCGATGCGGGCGTTGGACTGCTGCGCCATCAGCCGTGCGCCCGTCGCGGCGGCGATGCGGCCGGCGCAATCGAGCGCCGGGCCGCGCAGCACAGCGCCGCCGAGCAGCAGCAGCGCGCCCTTGCCGCGCAGGGCCTGCGCGGCGGCGGCGATCGCCTCGCGGCCGACGGCGGGCGCGGCGGCGGGCGGCGGCGCGGCGGCCAGCGGCGCGGCGGTCTCGCCCCAGGCGGCGTCGGCGGGCAGCACCAGCGTGGCGATGCGGCCGGGCGGCGTGCGCGCCGCGGCGATGGCGTCGGCGGCGGTCTGCGAGACGCTGTCGGGCGTCTCGGCCCAGCCGATCCAGTGCGACATCGGCCGCGCCAGACTCTCGATGTCGCTGTGCAGCGGCGCGTCATGGGCGCGGTGGTAGGTGGCGTGATCGCCGACGACATTGACCATCGGCGAACGGGCGCGGCGGGCGTTGTGCAGATTGGCGAGGCCGTTGGCGAGGCCGGGGCCGAGATGCAGCAGCGTCGCGGCCGGGCGTTCCGCCATGCGGGCGTAGCCGTCGGCCATGCCGGTGACGACGCCCTCGAACAGACCGAGCACGCAGCGCATCCTCGGCTGCCGGTCGAGCGCGGCGACGAAATGCATCTCCGAGGTGCCGGGATTGGCGAAGCAGACGTCGATTCCGCCGGCCAGCAACGTTTCACACAAGGCGTCCGCGCCGTTCATGCCAGTCCCTGCTCCCGATTTTCCGTCGGCATGGTAGCGCGCGCCGGCGCCCTGACAATGCGCGGGGCCGGCCGCTCCCCCGCTGTCATTCCCGACGCCGGCGCAGCCGGCGCGCGGGAAGCCGGAGACCGACCGGCATGGCGCTCCATGCCGCAGCACTGGGCCCCGGCTCTCCGCTTCGCTCCGGCCGGGATGACAGGGGGAAAGGCTGCGCTCTCCCCCATTGTCATTCCCGACGCCCCCGCAGCGGGCGCGCGGGAACCCAGACAATGCCCGGCATGGCGCTCGACGCCGCCGGACTGGGTCCCGGCTCTCCGCTTCGCTCCGGCCGGGATGACAGCCGCTTCGCTCCGGCCGGGATGACAGGGGAGAGGACGCGCTCCATTCGCTGTCATTCCCGACGCCCGCGCAGCGGGCGCGCGGGAAGCCGGACAATGCCGGGCGCTGCGCTCGACGGCAAAGAACTGGGTCCCGGCTCTCCGCTTCGCTTCGGCCGGGATGACAGCCGCTCGCTCCGGCCGGGATGACAGCCGCTCGCTCCGGCCGGGATGACAGGGCTGCGGCGGCGGCGATAATGGCGCGCCCTGGGGGACCGGGCGGGGACGACGCGACGCATGAATCTGGCTCATCTGCTCGCCCGCGCCGCGCGCGTGCAGCCGGCCGCGCCGGCGCTGCATGTCGGCGCCCGTCAGCTCTGCGACTATCGCGGCTTCGCCGATGCGGCGGCGCGCCTCGGCGGCGGCTTGCGCGAGCGACTGCGACTTTCGCCCGGCGACCGCGTCGCGATCTTCATGGAAAACGCGCCGGACTATCTGATCGCGCTGTGGGGCGCCTGGTTCGCCGGACTGGCCGTCGTGCCGGTCAACGCCAAGCTGCATCCGCGCGAGGTTCTCTATGCGCTGCAGAATTCCGGCGCCGCGGCGCTGATCGTCTCGCAGAGCCACCGCGACGGCCTTGCCCCGCTGCTCGCCGAGGCGCCGGACTGCGCGCATGTGATCACGCCGGGCGAGGCGGACTGGCGCCATCTGCTCGCGGCCGAGGCGCCGGGCGAGCCGCTGCATCGCGGACCCGACGACGTCGCCTGGCTGTTCTACACCTCCGGCACGACGGGCAAGCCGAAGGGCGTGATGATCAGCCATCGCAACCTCTATGCGATGACGCTGTGCTATCTCGCCGATGTCGACGAGGTCGATCCGCGCGACGCGATCGTCTACGCCGCGCCGATCTCGCATGGCGCCGGGCTCTACAATTTCCCGCATGTGCTGAAAGGCGCGCGTCACGTCGTCCCGGAGTCCGGCGGCTTCGATCCGGCCGAACTCGTCGCGCTGTCGCAGAGCGTCGGACGGCTGTCGATGTTCGCCGCGCCGACCATGGTCAAGCGCCTCGTCGATCATGTCGCCGCGAGCGGCGCCGATCCGTGCGGCTTCAAGACCATCGTCTATGGCGGCGGGCCGATGTATGTCGAGGACATCCGCCGCGGCCTCGACGCGATGGGCGATCGCTTCGTGCAGATCTACGGCCAGGGCGAGAGCCCGATGACGATCACCGCGCTGTCGCGCGCGATCCTGGCCGACCGGGGCCATCCGCGCTGGGCCGAGCGCATCGCCTCGGTCGGCGTCGCGCAATCGCTGTGCGAGGTGCGCGTCGGCGACGCGCAGGGGCGCGCCCTGCCGGCCGGCGAGATCGGCGAGGTGATGACGCGCGGCGAGGCGGTGATGGCCGGCTACTGGCGCGACCCCGCGGCCACCGCGAAGACGCTGCGCGCGGGCTGGCTGTTCACCGGCGATGTCGGCGCGCTGGACGAGGACGGTTTCCTGACGCTGAAGGACCGCTCGAAGGACGTCGTCATCTCCGGCGGCTCGAACATCTATCCGCGCGAGGTGGAAGAGGCGTTGCTCACCCATCCCGGCGTCGCGGAGGTCTCGGTGATCGGCCGGCGCGATCCCGAATGGGGCGAGATCGTCGTCGCCTTCGTCGTGGCGCGGGCGGGCGCGACCGTGACGGCGCAGGCGCTGGACGCGCTCTGCCTCGCCTCGATCGCCCGCTTCAAGCGGCCGAAGGCGTATCGTTTCGTCGCATCCCTGCCGAAGAACAATTACGGCAAGGTGCTGAAGACCGAGCTGCGCGATCTCGACGCACGGCTCGCGACAGGAGAGTCCTGATGCTGAAAAATCGCACCGCGCTCGTCACCGGCGCCACGCAGGGAATCGGCCGCGCCATCGCCGACAGGCTGGCGGCGGCCGGCGCGAACATCGTCGTGCACGGGATCGAACCGGACGCCGCCGGCGCGGCGATCGCCGCCGAGATCGCCGGCGCCCATGGCGTGCGCGCGGCCTATGTGCGCGCCGATCTTTCCGATGAAAGGCAAGCCGGCGGCCTCGTCGCCCGCGCGGAAGCCGCGCTCGCCCCGCTCGGCGTCCTCGTCAACAACGCCGGCATCCAGCACACCTCACCGGTCGAGACGTTTCCGGTCGACAAGTGGAACGCGATCCTCGCGATCAATCTGTCCGCCGCGTTCCATACGATGAAGGCGGCCGTGCCGGGGATGCGGGCGCGCAACTATGGGCGCATCGTCAACATCGCCTCGGTGCACGGGCTCGTCGCCTCGGTCAACAAGGCGGCGTATCTGGCCGCCAAGCACGGGCTCGTCGGCCTGTCGAAGGGCGTCGCGCTGGAGACGGCGGCGGACGGGATCACCGTCAACTGCATCTGCCCGGGCTGGACCGACACGGCGATCATCGCGCCGCAGATCGAGGCGCGCGCCGCGCAGCATGGCGGCGACCGTCAGGCCGGCATCCGCGACCTGTTGCGCGAGAAGCAGCCCAATCTGACGCTGCTGCCGCCGGCGCGGATCGGCGATGTCGCCGTGTTCCTGTGTTCGGACGCGGCGGCCGGCATCACCGGCGCGTCGCTGCCGGTCGACGGCGGCTGGACGGCGCAGTAGGCGGCGCGCCGTCATGCCCGACGCCCGCGCAGCGGGCGCGCGGGAACCCAGCGCCGGGCGTCGCGCTCGATGACGAAGACCTGGGTCCCGGCTCTCCGCTGCGCTCCGGCCGGGATGACCCGCTGCGCTTCGGCCGGGATGACAGGGGAGTGCGTCAGACCACCAGCCGGCCGCCGCGGGCGCGCCAGCCGTTGAGACTCTCGCGGTAGTTGCGCACATCGGCGCGGCCGGCGCCCCGCGCGATCGACTGGGCCTGCGCCGAGCGGGCGCCGGACAGGCACATCAGCACCACCGGCCGATCCGTCGGCAGATCGGCCGGATCGAAGCGCGACAGCGGCAGATTGGTCGCGCCCTCGACATGGCCCGAGGCGAATTCGTGCGGCTCGCGGACATCGACGATCGCCGCCGCGCCGGTTCGCACGAGATCGCGGAAGGTCTCGAAATCGACGACCTCGTCGCCGGCGGGCTGGGCGAACAGCCGGCCCATCAGATTGCCGAGCATCGTCTCACGCTCCCTTCTCGGCTTTCGCCGCGGCGAACTGCGTGTAGGCGTCGAGCGCGTGGCTGGCGTACATCGCCGAGGGGCCGGCGCCCATGTAGATCGCCATGCCGAGCGTCTCCATGATCTCGTCGCGGCTCGCGCCGTGATCGATCGCCGCCTTGACGTGGAAGGCGATGCAATCGTCGCAGCGCACGGCGACGCCGATGGCGAGGGCGATCAGCTCCTTGGTCTTGACGTCGAGCGCCTTCGGCTTCAGCGCCGATTGCGCGAGGCCGCTGAAGGCCTGCATCACCTCCGGCGCGCCGCCGCGCAGATTGCGCAGATGCGCCGAGAGGCCCTTGGTCCATTCCGGCCAGTTGTCGGGTGCGGACATGCGTTTTCTCCTGTTGCAAGACGGATGGGTTCAGATCTCGGGCGCCGCGTCGGCTTCCTTCTCCGCCTCGGCGAGCAGCTTTGCGTCGGAGACGCCGCCAAGCGCGACGCCGTCGTCGCGCAGCAGCACGTAGATCGCCGGGATGACGAGCAGCGTCAGCGCCGTCGAGGAGATGAGGCCGAACACCATCGACACGGCGAGGCCCTGGAAGATCGGATCGGCGAGGATGAAGGCCGCGCCGATCACCGCCGCCGCGGCGGTGAGGAAGATCGGCTTGATGCGGATCGCGCCGGCCTCGAGCAGCGCGGCGCGCAGCGGCAGGCCGCGGGCGCGCAGATGGCGGATGAAATCGACCAGCAGGATCGAATTGCGCACGATGATGCCGGCGAGCGCGATGAAGCCGATCATCGACGTCGCCGTGAAGGCCGCGCCCAGCGCCCAGTGGCCGAGCATGATGCCGATCAGCGTCAGCGGCACGGGAATGAGGATGACGAGCGGCAGCAGGAACGAGCCGAACTGCGCGACGACGAGCAGATAGATGCCGAGAATCGCCACCATGAAGGCCGCGCCCATGTCGCGGAAGGTGACATAGGTGACTTCCCACTCGCCGTCCCACAGCAGCGTCGGCCTCGAATCGTCGGCGGGCTGGCCGTGATATTTGACGGCGAGCTTGTCCGGGCCGAGATCGGCCTTCTTCAGCGCGGCCTCGACGGCGAGCATGCCGTAGATCGGCGCCTCGAAGCGGCCGGCGACCTCGGCCGTCACCATTTCGGCGAAGGCGCCGTTGTGGCGGAAGATCGGCCATGAGGTCGGTTCGCGCGACACGGTGACGACGTCGCCGAGCTCGACATTCTTTCCCTGCCGCGTCGTGCCGCCGGCGGGCAGCGGCGTCGACAGAATGCGCTCGCCCGGGCGCAGCGCGGATTTGGGCAGGGCGATCGCGATGTCGATCGGCTTCAGGCCGGCGCCGCGCTGCGAATAGCCGATCTTCACGCCGCCGACGATCGCGGCGATGGTGTCATAGACGGCGCGCTCCTCGACGCCGTGGAACTCCAGCGCCTGCTGGTCGATCGAGAAGCGCAGGCGCTCGCCGCGCTGGCTGAAGGAATCGTCGACGTCGACGACGAAATCGACGGTCTCGAAGGCGGCGCGGACGCGGCGCGCGGTCTCGCGCCGCGCTTCGGGCGTCGGGCCGTAGATCTCGGCGAGCAGCGTCGAGAGCACAGGCGGGCCGGGCGGCACCTCGACGACCTTGACGGCGGCGCCTTGCGGCTTCTCCACGTCGGCGAGGCGCCTGCGCACATCGAGCGCGATGTCGTGGCTGGCGCGGCTGCGCGCGCCCTTCGGAGTGAGGTTGATCGCCAGATCGCCTGTTTCGGGCGACTGGCGCAGATAGGAATGGCGCACGAGGCCGTTGAAGTTGAACGGCGCGGCGGTTCCGGCATGGGCCTGGATCGACACGAGTTCCGGCAAATCCTTCAACCGCTCCGCCATCGCGGTCAGCACGCGGTCGGCATCCTCGAGGCTCGAACCGCGCGGCAGATCGACGACCACCTGCAGTTCCGACTTGTTGTCGAAGGGCAGCAGCTTGACGCGCACATGCTGCGTATAGAACAGCACCAGCGAGGCGAGCGTGGCGAGGCCGACGACAGCGAGGAAGACGCCGGAGCGGGCGCGCGAGACGAGCAGCGGCCGGGCGAGCCGCGCATAGAGGCGGCCCATCACGCCCGGATCGTGATCATGGCCGTGGCCGCCGCCATCGGCCGCCTCGAAGCGGCGGCGCGCGATCTTCAGGAGCAGCCAGGGCGTGATGGTGACGGCGACGAAGAAGGAGAACAGCATCGCCATCGAGGCGTTGGCCGGAATGGGGCTCATATAGGGCCCCATCAGGCCGGAGACGAACATCATCGGCAAGAGCGCGGCGACGATGGTCAGCGTCGCCACGATGGTCGGATTGCCGACCTCGGCGACGGCCTCGACCGCCGTCTCGACGAGGCCGCGCGAGCCGCGCATGCGCCAGTGGCGGACGATGTTCTCGACCACGACGATGGCGTCGTCGACGAGAATGCCGATCGAGAAGATCAGCGCGAAAAGGCTGACGCGGTTGATGGTGTAGCCCATCAGCCAGGAGGCGAAGAGCGTCAGCAGGATCGTCGTCGGGATGATGACGGCGACGACGACCGCCTCGCGCCAGCCGATGGCGAACAGGATCAGCAGCACGATCGAGACGGTGGCGAGGGCGAGATGGAAGAGCAGTTCGTCGGCCTTCTCGAGCGCCGTCTCGCCATAGTTGCGCGTCACCTCGACGTCGAGATCGCCCGGCACGATGCGCCCGCGCGTCAGGGCGAGGCGCTGCTCGACGTCATGGGCGACGGTGACGGCGTTGGCGCCCTTGCGCTTGGCGATGGCGAGCGAGATCGCCGGGCGCTTGTCGAGGCCGCCAGCGGCGGTCTTCGTCATCGTCCAGACGCGGCGCTCGGGATCTGTGTCGGCGACCTTCACCTCGGCCACGTCCTTGACATAGACGGGCCGGCCGTCGCGCGTGGTGACGAGCAGCAGGCCGATGTCGGGCACGCCGCGCAGCGTCTGCCCGGCGACGACGGGCAGGTTGCGGCCGCCCTCGCGCAGGGCGCCGACGAGGAAGGAGCGGTTGGCGTTCTCCAGCTTGTCGACGAGCTGGTTGAGCGTCACGCCGTAGAGCGACAGGCGCTCGGGATCGGGCTCGACGCGGATGCGGTTGGCGGCGCCGCCGACGAGATAGGTGGCGCCGACATCGTCGATGCGGGCGAATTCGTGCTGCAGTTCGCGGGCGACCTGATAAAGGCCGTTCTCGCTCCAGCGGTCGGCGCGATCGGGCTTCGGCGAGAGGGTGAGCACGACGATCGCCACATCGTCGACGCCGCGGCCGACGATCATCGGCTCGGGAATGCCCTTGGGCAGGCCACCGATGTTGGCGCGGATCTTGTCGTGGACGCGCAGCACCGCATTGTCCTGCTGGGTGCCGACATAGAAGCGGGCGGTGACGACGACGCGATCGTCCTGCGACTGCGAATAGACATGCTCGACGCCGTCGATCGCCTTGACGAGGTCCTCGAGCGGGCGCGTCACCAGTTCGACCGCATCCTCGGCCTTGTAGCCGTTGGCCTCGACCATGATGTCGACCATCGGCACGCTGATCTGCGGCTCCTCCTCGCGCGGCAGCGCGACGAGCGCCAGCGCGCCGACGACGAGGGCGGCGAGCAGCAGCAGCGGCGTCAGCGGCGAGCCGATGAAGGCGCGGGTGAGGACGCCCGAAAGCCCGAGCGCGGGGGCGGCGTGCGTCTCGCTCATGGCGTGACGATCACGTCGCCGGGCCGCAGCCCGGAGAGGATTTCGACATCGGCGCCGACGGCGTCGCCGGGCTGGACGACGATCTCGGCGCCGCTCTTCAGGCGGACGAAATGCGCGCCGGCGCGGCGGTAGACGGCGGCGGCCGGGACGAGCAGCGCCTGACGCTTGCCGGTCGAGACCTCGACGCGGGTGCGCTCGCCGACGAAGTACTCGCCGAGGCCCTCGACCTCGACGTCGGCGACGACGCGGCCGCCCTGAATCTCGGGGTAGACGAGGCGCACCCTGCCGGCGCGGGCGCGGGCCTCGCCGGCGCCCTCGCGCGCGGCGATCGCCACCGCGTCGCCGGCGCGCATGAAGCGGGCGTGACGCTCGGGCAGCGACAGACGCAGCACGAAGCGATCCTCGGCCATCGTGGCGATGGTCTCGCCCGGCAGCACGACGCGGCCCTCGGACACGGGCACGGACAGAACGCGGCCGGCGGCGGGAGCGAGCACCGCGCCTTCGCTCAGCTGCTGTTCGACCACTTTCAGATCGCTCTGCATGGCGGCGAGGTTGCGCTCGGCGACGTCGAGGCCGGTGCGCGCCTGATCGAGCTGCGACTGGGTGGAGACGCCGCGGCGCTGCAGCTCCTGGACGCGGTCGAAATCGATGCGGGCCTGATCGCGCTGGGCCTGCTGCGAGCGGATGCGCTGGGCGAGCGCCTGCATCTGCAGGGCGATCTTGGGGTCGGCGACGACGGCGATCTCGGCCCCGGCGGCGGCGACGTCGCCCTCGCGCACCTTCAACGTGACGATGGTGCCGCCGATGCGGGCGCGGGCGACGAGCTGGCGGGCCGGCTCGACCGTGGCGATGACGGCCTTGAGATCGTCGATCTGGCGCAAGGCGAGGGTCGTCTCGCCGGCGGCGGCCGGGGCCGCAAGGGCGAGAGCGAGGAGGGAAAGGCGGAAGGCGGGCCTGGCGGGCATCGTGGGGGTCCGTGATCGGGTCTTGACATATATATTCGTAATGTGTAATTTAGCAAGCATGAATTTACAGGACCTCGCCCCCCGCGCCGCCGAGGCGGAAGCCTTCCTCAAGGCGATGGCCAACCGCCACCGCCTGATGATCCTGTGCGAATTGCACAAGGGCGAACGCTCGGTCGGGGCGCTGCAGCAGGCGCTCGGCCTCGGCCAGTCGGCGCTGTCGCAGCATCTGTCGAAGCTGCGCGAGGAAAAGATCGTGGCGACGCGGCGTCAGTCGCAGACGATCTTCTATTCGCTGTCCGATCCGCAGGCGGCGCGGCTCATCGCCCTGCTCTACGACGCCTTCTGCCGCGCCGACTGCGAACCCGACCCCGTCAGGCCCAAGGAGAGCTGACCCATGTCCATCGACCGCATCGTGATGGCCTTCGCCGGAAGCATGATCCTCGTCAGCGCGCTGCTGGCCTGGCTCGTCAGCCCGGGCTGGCTGCTGCTGACCGGCTTCGTCGGCCTCAACCTGCTGCAATCGGCCTTCACCGGCTTCTGCCCGCTGGCGATCGTGCTGAAGCGCTTCGGCTGCGCGCCGGGCGCGGCGTTCTGAGCGCCCTGCCCCGCCGCGCTCAGGCCTTCGGCCGGAACGCCTTGCAGACCGCCGGATCGGTCTCGAGGCGCGGGCCGCCGATGAGATCGATGCAATAGGGCACGGCGGGGAAGATCGCGGCGAGGCAGGTGTCGATCGCCGAGGGCTTGCCCGGCAGGTTGACGATCAGGCTGCGGCCGCGCAGGCCGGCGGTCTGGCGCGACAGGATCGCCGTCGGCACCTCCTTCAGGCTGGCGAGGCGCATCGCCTCGCCGAAGCCCGGCATCATCCGCTCGCAGACCGCCTCGGTCGCCTCCGGCGTGACGTCGCGCGGAGCCGGGCCGGTGCCGCCGGTGGTGACGATCAGGGCGCAGTTTTCCACGTCGGCGAGGTTGATCAGCGTCTTCTCGATGGTGACGCGATCATCGGGAATGATGCGCTTCAGCGAGACCCAGGGGCTGGTCAGGGCGCGCGTCAGCCAGGCCTCGATCGCGGCGCCGCCGCGGTCCTCGTAGACGCCGCTGCTCGCGCGGTCGGATGCGACGACGACGCCGATCGGAATCATTGCGGTCTCCTCAGGCGGCGCCGGGGGAGCGGCGCGCGTTGATGAGACGATAGAGGTTGCGCTCGCTGATGCCGAGCGTCTTTGCGATGTCGGAGCGGCTGCGGCCCTTCTCGGCGAGAAGCTGGTCGAGATAGACCTCGGCGATCTCGTCCAGCGTCGGGGCGTGATCGAAACTGAACGAATAGTCGCGCCGGGCGGCGGGGGGCCCGCGCAGATCGCCGAGATGGGCGACGCGAATCTCGTCGGCGGCGCCGGAGACGAGCGCGGCGCGCTCGACGACGTTGCGCAGCTCGCGCACATTGCCCGGCCAGGCGTAGCGCAGCAGCGCCTCGATCGCCGCCGGGGCCCAGCGCTTCTTGGCCTGACGGGCGAAATCGCGGGCGCCGAGGAAATGCTCGGCGAGCAGCGGCACGTCGTCCATGCGATCGCGCAGCGCCGGCACGTCGAGCACGAAGGCGGACAGGCGATAGTAGAGATCCTGCCGGAACTCGCCGCGCCGGCACATCGCCTCGAGATCGCGATTGGTGGCGGCGACGAAGCGGACGTTGGAGACGAGATCCTTGGTGCCGCCGAGGCGGCGGTAGCGGCCGGTCTCGAGCACGCGCAACAGCTTGGCCTGCAGCGCGCCGGACATTTCGCCGATCTCGTCGAGAAACACCGTGCCGCCGGCGCCGACCTCGATCAGGCCTTCCTTGCGCCGGTCGGCGCCGGTGAAGGCGCCGCGCTCGTGGCCGAACAGCTCGGACTCGAACAGGTTCTGCTGCAAGGTCGCGCAGTCGATGGCGACGAAGGCCTTGCCGGCGCGGGCGCTGGCGGCGTGGACGGCGGCGGCGACCAGCTCCTTGCCGACGCCGGATTCGCCGAGGATCAGCACCGTCGTCTCGCTCGGCCCGACCACCTCGATCATCTTGCGCAGCTTGGCCATGGCGACGGAGCGGCCGATCAGCGTCTTGTCGAGGCTGGTCGCCTGACGCTTGTAATATTCATACTCGCGCCGCATCGAGCTCGCCGCCAAAGCGCGCTTGATCGACAGATCGAGCACGTCCGGGTTGACGGGCTTGGTGAGAAAATCCGACGCGCCGCGTTTGATCGCTTCCACGGCGTGATCGATCGTGCCGAAGGCTGTCAGGACGATGACAGGGCATGTCTCGGCGAGGCCAGCCAGTTTGGCGAGGCCGTCGGCGTCCGGCAGCTTCAGGTCGAGGATGACGAGATCGGGCTCGACGCGGGCGAGCTGCGCCTCGGCCTCGGCCCAGCGCAGCGCCGCGACGACCTCATGGCCGGCGGCGCGCAGATGCTGCGCGATGAAGCGGTTGAGCGTCGCGTCGTCGTCGACGACGAGGATGCGTCCCTTGCGCGGCGTGGCGGTCATGCGGCGTCGATCATCCGTTCGGCATGCGGGAAGACGATGGTGAAGGCGGTTCCGAAGCCGACGCGGCTGCGCACCGAGATGCGGCCGCCCCATTTCTCGACCATCGCCCTGGAAATCGGCAGGCCGAGGCCGCTGCCGGCGGTCTGGTCGGCGCGCCGGCTCCAGAAGGGCTGGAAGATGCGCTTGAGATCGTCCGGCGCGATGCCCGAGCCGGTGTCGGTGACCTCGATCACCACGTCGCCTGCGGAGTCGAGCGTGCCCTCGATGGCGATGACGCCGAGAGGGGGCGTCGCGTGGAAGGCGTTCTGCACGAGATTGAGCAGCACCATGCCGATCTCGCCTTCATTGGCGATGACGCTGGCCTTGTCGAAGCCGCGCACGACGAGGCTGATCTGCCGCGTCATCGCCTCGTAGGCGAGCAGCGAGACGACGTCGCGCGCCACGGCGCCGAGATCGAGCAGCGTGCCGGCCTCGCCCGGCGTCTGGCTGAGGCGCATCAGACGGCCGGTGATGTCGATGCAGCGCTCGATCTCGGCGGCGACGAGCTTGACGTAGTTGAGCGACTCCGCCGCATTCGGCTGCGAGGCGACGCTGGTCGCCAGCGCGCTGAGGCCGAACTGGATCGAGGCGAGCGGATTGTGAATCTCGTGGGCGACGCCGGTGGCGAGTTGGCCGATCTCGGCGAGGCGCTGCTCCTGCGACACCTGCAGGCTCTGCGACAGGTCGCGGATCGCCTCGACGATGAAGCGGCGCGGGCCGTCGCGCGTCTCGATGGTCAGCGCGGCGGCGACGACCTCGGCGGCGAATTCGCCCTCCATGCCGCGGCGGACATGGTGATGCATGCACTTGACCGCGTCGGCGCCGCCCTCGAGCGCGACCAGCGGACAGACGACGAGGGTCGGCACGCAGGGCTCGGCGCGGCCATGCGTCGAGGCGTAGCAGGGTTGCGACAGCGCGGTCTCGAAATCGAGCCCGCTCTGGCGCAGGAATTCGCGATTGGCGGCGACGACGGAAAAATCCTCGGCGATGACGCGCACGCCATCGGGAATGGCGTCCATCACGCCTTGCAGGAAGTGATCGCGCTCGCGCAGATCGTCGACCGTGTCGGCGAGGCGGGCCGCCATGTGATTGAAGGCGCCGCCGAGTTCGGCGATCTCGTCGCCGCTGGCGGCGGCCGGGGCGCGGGCGGTCAGGTCGCCGTCCGCGAGGCGCCGGCTGGCGGCGGTGAGGGTAGCGACGGGGCGCAGCACGAGGCGGCCGAGCAGCGCCCAGCCCGCCGCCAGCGCCAGCGCCACGACGAACAGGCCGGCGCCGACCAACAGCGCCGCCGTGCCCCAGGCGCGCGCCTTCAGCCCTTCGGCGTCGTAGTCGACGATCAGATAGCCGTTGACCGGCTGGGCTCGCGCGGGGCCGTGGCAGCCGGCGCAGGCCTCGCGATTGGCGACGGCGGCGACGGCGCGCAACACGTCGCCGCGATCGGCGGGCGCGAAGGCCGAGCCGAGGCCGCCGCGCCGCCCGTCCAGCCCGCAGGCCGGGCACAGCGCCTCGAGCGTCTCGTGCCGGCGGCCGACCTCGCCGGGGCGCGAGGAAAAGCGCGTCTCGAGATCGGGACTGAGAATGGCGATCGAGCGCACGCCCTCGACCTCGCCCAGCCGCTCGACGATCTGGCGCAGGCCCTCGATGTCGCGCTTGAGCATGGCGTTCTCGAGCGCGATCTGCAGAAAGGCGCCGAGCCGCGAGGACACCGCCTGACGTTCGCCGGCGAGCTCGCGATGATAGAGCGGGATGAAGACCAGCAGACCGGCGAGCGAGGCCAGCGCCAGCACAGCGGCGAGGCCGGCCAGCAGCTTCGGGCCGAGGCGTGCGCCGAGGACGGGACTGAGAAAGCTGCTGGCGTTCATGGGCTCGCGACGCGGCGCCGGCGGCGCGCGGCGGCCGGCGCGCGGCACGATACGCCGCGCCGCGGCGATCACCAACCCGGGCCGTTGAACTGGGTGTTGCGCGGCGTGTTGCAGTCCGGCCCCTGCGGCGCCTTGGGCTTGGCGAGGATCAGCGGCGGCGGCGTCATGTCGAGGCCGGCGAGCGGGCCGAGAAGACGGCCGAGCTGCTCGAGATAGACCGCCGTCAACAACACCGAGCCGGCGTAGACCTGCAGCTGGCAGCGGGCGGCGACGCGATCGGCGAAGCGCGGCGCCCAGACCAGCGGATGATCGCGCAGGAAGGTCGCCGCCGCGCGCAACCCCGCCTCGTCACGCGCCCGGCGCAGCAGCAGAGCGAGGAACTCGAGCTCGCTGACGAGATGATCGTCGCTGCGCTTGCGCCAGTCCGCCGCCTTGACGCCATGGCGGGCGTACCAGTCGCGCACCAGGAACATCGCGTCCTGACGCTCGAGACCGTCCTCGTCGCGCCAGACGGATTCGGTCGGGGCGGCGTTGTAGCCGTGAGTGAGGAAGATCGCCGCGAAATCGGCGGCGAGTTCGTCGAGATCGGCCGGCGTCGGCGGATCGCCGATCGCGGCGAGCCCCTCGACGACATGCACGCTGACCGCCTCGAACTCGGCGCCGGCGAGATCGAGCGCGAACCAGTCGGCCGGCGGGGCGCCGCGCAGCCGGCGGATCAGCTCGGCGTCGAGCTCGCGATCGGCGAGGCGCGCCAGCAGCTCCACATCCTCCGCCAGCGCCTCGCGTTCGGCCCGCGAGAGCAGCGCGGTCGGCGCCGGTCCGGCTCCGGCCGCGGCGGGATCGGTCACTTCACCGCGCCCTTGGAATGGGCGACGAAGACGATCGAGGGCTTGGTCAGTTCCGGATCGGCCATGTCGCGCACCTGTCGCACGACCTGATCATTCGGGCCGCGCGCCTTGGTCTGATAGGTGCCGTCGGCGATCTTGTCGATCGGCCCGATGTCGAGCACGCGCATCATGCAGGCCATGACGCAATAGGGCTTGCGGCCGGCGTCGATCTCGTCGACGCACATGTTGCACTTGGCGACGACGTTCTGCTCGGGGATGAACTGCGGCGCGCCGAACGGGCAGGTCGCCTCGCAGCGCCGGCAGCCGATGCACAGCGTCGAGTCGATGTCGACGATGCCGTCCTTCGGGCGCTTCCAGATCGCGCCCGTCGGGCAGGCCGGCAGACAGGCCGGCTCGGCGCAATGGTTGCACGACATGTTGACCTTGTAGGCGTAGACCTCCGGAAAGGTCCCGCCCTCGATGTACTGCACGCGGCGGAAGCGCGGGCCCGGCGGCAGGCCGTTCTTGTCCTTGCAGGCGATCTCGCAGGCGCGGCAGCCGATGCAATCGACATTGTGGTGGATGAAGCCGAGCTGCACCTCCGGCACGACCGGGGTGTAGGTTTCGCGCTTCTTCTTCGCCGCCGCTTCCTTGATCCTCGCCTTGTCGATCTGGTTGGCCATTGTCGTCGTCCTCGGAGCTGTCTGGAGACCGGTGAAGCGCGGCGATCAGAGATCGCGACGGAACACGTGGCTCCGGGCGGTGGCGAGTTCGTCCCAGCCTGGGCGGTGATCGAGCGTGGTCTTCCTGACGTTGCACAGGATGGTGTTGTAGGCGAAGGCGCCGGCGGGCGAGGGTTCGTCGAGCGTCAGGAAATCGGGATTGCCTGAGCGGTCGACGCCATTGGCGTCGACGTCCATCCACGCCCCTTCATGCAACGCGACGACGCCCGGCATGCAGCGCTCGGTGACATAGGCCGGCACGATGCACTTGCCGCGATCGTTCCACACCTCGACGACGTCGCCGGTCTTGATGTCGAGCTTCTTCGCGTCCGAGGCGTTCATCGTCAGCTCCTGGCTGAAGGTCTCGCGCAGCCAGGGAATGTTGTTGAAGATCGAATGGGTGCGCCAGCGCGGATGCGGCGTCACCATGTGGAAGGGGAACTGCGCCGTCTTCGGGCTGTTGAGCGACTCCCAGGGCTCGATCCATTTGGGGATCGCCGGGATCGGATAGCCATATTGCGTGCGGCTGAAGTCGCGCGTCTGGGCGAGCACGGTCGAGAAGATCTCGATGCGGCCCGACGGCGTCTGGAACGGCACGCCGCGCTCGACCTGATCGCGGAAGGCGACATGCGGCCTGTCGAGCTTGAACTTGTAGATGCCGCGCTTCTTGAAGTCGGCCCAGCTCATCGTGACGTGCTGGTGGCTCTGCACATTACGCCACCACGCCTCGAGATAGGCCTCGTCCACCGCGTCCGGATTGTTGAAGTAGTCGCGGCTGGCGCGTGGATTGTACTGCTGGCCGAAGCCGAGGCGCCAGGCGAGCTCGGTGAAGACCTGGAAATCGGTCTTCGACTCGCCGAGCGGCTCGATCACCTTCGGGCGGTGGATGTAGTAGTGGCCCTTGTACCAGGGCAGCGCGACGTCATGACGCTCGAAATGGGTGGCGATCGGCAACAGATAGTCCGCCCAGATGCCGGTCGGCGTGATGGTCGAATCCATGCACACCAGCAGCGACTCGCTCTCGCCCTGCGCGTCGAGATGGCGGATCGCGGCGATCTCCTTGTTGATGTTGGTGAGCTGGTTGAGCCAGTCCGAGCCCTGCCAGAAGATGCCGCGGATGTTGGGGATCACGCCGTCGAGCTGATCCTGGCGCGGCCACAGGCCGATCTCCTCGCGCCGCACATTCGGATAGTTGAGCACGCAATGGGCCCAGCGGTCCGACTTGATCGAGGCGAACCAGACATTGGCGAACTGGTCATAGGGATAGGCGACGGCTTCGGCGTGCCAGGCCTTGCCGACGCCCTCGGCGCAGCCGCCGAGCACGCCGATATTGCCGGTCATCGCCTGCACCGCGGCGGCCATGCGGTTGTACTGCTCGCCATAGGCGTTGCGGCCGGGCGACCACGAGGCCTTCAGCGCCGCCGGCTTGGTGCGCGCATACATGTCGGCGAGCTTGACGATGTCCTCGGCCTTGACGCCGCAGATCTTCGCCGCCCATTCCGGCGTCTTGGGCTGTCCGTCCGAGACGCCCATGATGTAGTCGCGGAAGCTCTCCTGGCCGAAGGCCCATTGCGGCATCGTGCCGGGGTCCATGCCCTGCACGAAGCGGTTGATGAAGTTCTGGTCCTGCAGATTGTTGGCGAAGATGTAATGCGCCATGCCGGCGAGCATCGCCGCGTCGGTGTTGGGGCGGATCGGAATCCACCAGGCGTCATAGGTCGAGGCCGAATCCGTGTATTGCGGATCGACCAGCACGAACTTGCAGCCGCGCTGCTTGGCGAGGCGCATGTAGTAGAACGTGTTGCCGCCGTGGAAGGTGTAGGCCGGGTTCCAGCCCCACATGATGATCAGCTTGGAATGGGCGAAGGCGTCGTCCTCGTTGCCGTCCTCGATCGTGCCGAAGGTGATGCGCGAGGAGAAGGTGGTGCCCTGATAGGACGGCACCGACCAGGACGAGGTGCGGCAGCCGAACATGCCGAGGAAGCGGCCGAGCAGACCCTCGATCTGGTCCGACTTGTGCAGCACGCCGTAGGAGGCGCCGGCGTAGCTCTGGTCGACCAGCGCCATCGGCCCGTATTTCTGCTTCAGATAGACCATGCGCTGGGAAATCTCGGTCAGCGCCTGATCCCAGCTGATGCGGCGGAACTTCGACTCGCCGCGGCGGCCGACGCGCTTCATCGGGTAGAGAAGGCGTTCGGGCGAATAGAGGCGGGCGCGGTAGGAGCGGCCGCGCAGACAGGCGCGCACCTGCGGCTCCTCCTCGGTGTCCTTGCCGAAGAAACCGCCTTCCTGATAGCGGCCGTCGTCGGTCGACAGGCGGACGATGACGTCGCCCTTCTTGTGGGCGATCAGCGCGTGGCGCGAGCCGCAATTGTGGGCGCAGCTCGTCACCACCGTCTCGAGCTGATCGTCGGTCGGATAGGGCTCGTAGGCGAAGGCCTTCGCCTCGCGCGGCGGCGCCGTCGCGGCGAGCGAGCCGCCGGCCGCCACCGCGGCCATGCCTTTCAGCAGGCCGCGGCGGTTGGTGTTGATCGCGCGGCGGGGCGAGAAGTCGTTCTTGATGAAGGTCATGTTCTTCACTCCGCTCGGGGCTTCACTTCGCCGGGATCGGCAGCGCAAAGCGCGCGTCGGACGTCTTGGGCCTGTCCTTCGCCCAATCCGGCAGATCAGCCGGCATGTCGGGCCAGGGATGGCGCGGATAGGGATAGGAAATGCGGTACCAGGAGCGTCCGCCGTGACAGCCGTAGCAGGCGTCCGAACTGTCTTTTGCCGCATCCTCGATGCCCTTGGCATTGAGATAGGTCACGTGATGGCGCACGGTGCGGAACTGTTCGGCGTGGCAGGTGAGGCAGCCATTCGGCGTGTCGGGCGACTCGAGGCCTTCGCGCGTCTCCTCCCACTTCGGCGGCAGGCCCATGCTCTCGGCGGGAAACGCGCCGTGGCAGCGCAGGCACGTCTCG
The DNA here is from genome assembly GCA_016793505.1 of Methylobacteriaceae bacterium. GTDB lineage: Bacteria > Pseudomonadota > Alphaproteobacteria > Rhizobiales > Beijerinckiaceae. The sequence continues at coordinate 23,433 of JAEULW010000240.1, forward strand.
GACGGGTTGACCATCTTGCGCAGGGTGAAGACCGGCGCGTTGCGCGGCCAGGCCGTCGTCGTCGCCGCCTTGCCGATCAGATCCTGCGGGGCCTCCTCGCGCGGATCATTGCCCTGATGGCAGAAATTGCAGCTCAGATTCATCACCTGCTTCGCATAGGGCGAAGCGATGTGGCGCCAATGGAAATTCTCCTGCGCGCCGGCATAGGTGTCGAGCGTCTGATACCAGGCCTCGGTCTGCTCCGCCTTGACGCCGGCCGGCGACACCGGGCGCGGCTTCGTCTCGAGCACTTCCTTGTGACAGACGAGGCAGGCCTCGTCGCGGGCGTGATCGATCGCCGGCTTGAAATGGATCGGATCCCACTTGGCGCGCTCGTAATCGCTGTTGGCGGCGCGCGCCAGAACGGCGCCGAGTTCGGCGATCGCCTTGGCGCCGGCGGCCGGATCGCCGGCGGCGGTCTGGGCGATCGCGCGCGTCGCCCCGGCGCCTGCAGCCATGGCCAGAAGCAGAGCGAGCGCCGCGCCCGCCCAACTGCGATCGAGCCTGCCGAACCGGATCATCGTGACGTCCTCGAACTGAAATGAAGCAGGGTCGGCCGGGCGCCGAAGCGCCCGGCCGGTTGGCGTCTTACTTCTTCTGGCCGGCCATGCCGCCCATGCCCGACATGCCGCCCATGCCGGACATGCCGCCCATTCCGGACATACCGCCCATGCCGCCCATTCCGGACATACCGCCCATGCCGGACATGCCGGACATGCCGGACATACCGCCCATGCCGCCCATGCCGCCCATGCCGCTCATGCCGGACGGAGCGTAGGTCCACTGCGTGCAATACCAGCCGCCCGAGCCGGCCATGCCCGACATGCCGGACATGCCGGACATGCCGCCCATGCCGCCCATGCCCGACATGCCGGACATGCCGCCCATGCCGGACATGCCGCCCATGCCGCCCATGCCGGACATACCGCCCATGCCGCCCATCCCGGACATGCCGGTTTGAGCGATGGCGGGCAGCGCGATCGCGAGAGCGAGCGCGGAAGCCCCGACCAGCGCCTTGACCGTCATTTTCATTGTTCGCTCCTGGATTTCGCGCCTGCTCTTGAGAAGGGGAGGCCTGGCGCGGTTTACTGCGGGCCCCCCGACCCGCCGCACGGACTACCGCCGTGTTTCCGGTCAGATCGGGAAAGGGTCGCCGGCCGCGCTCATCGCGGCGCCTTGACGTCGGCGTACCAGCCGCGCGGATCGTAAGGCGGCGGCATTCCGGCCCGATTGAATGGGGTGTACCAGGCGCCCTGATCCTGCGCGCCGAGCGTCGTGGGGAACGGCGGCGTCACGCCGCGGTGGTAGCGATCGAGAAACGCCTTGTCCCGGCTGTGGGCGGTGATCTTCGGCGCCGCTTCCGGCCGCCGGTCGGGCTGCAGGCCCGCGATCGGATAATCCTGCGCGAGGGCGAAGCCTCCGGAGATGACGAGGGCCGACAGAACCAGTCCCGAAATCCGCATGCCTTCCCCTCCCGCCAGTCCGCGTCGACGCGGCTGACGCACAGACAAAGGGCAAGCGGCGCGCCAGCCCGCCCGCTGCGCATCATCTTCTTGATACAACAACGTTTTCTATGATTGGCAGATGACGCGACGCCGCACCTCTCTGCCAAATTGGCGGGCGCCGTCGTGCGGCTATTCAGAATCCATTCATCAATTCAGTCGCTTGGGAAGTTCTGCCAAAATGGCGGCGTTCCGCATTCTGGCGCCCGGCGGCGGCCTGGCGGCGTCGCGCGGCCCGTTCGCGGGCCCGCGCGGATTGTCGCACGCCTTTCGTCGAACAGGCGTCCGACGTCA
>JAEULW010000275.1 GCA_016793505.1 Methylobacteriaceae bacterium
TCGTCCCCGACATCCTGGCGAAGGGCGCGGACTGGTTCGCCGCGCAGGGCCGCAATGGCGCCAAGGGACTGCGCTCCTACTCGGTGTCGGGCCGCGTGCAGCGCCCCGGCGTCGTCGTCACCGGCGCCGGCGCGACCGCGCGCGAACTGATCGCGCTCAGCGGCGGCATGGCCGAGGGTCACGCGCTGCGCGCCTATCTGCCCGGCGGCGCCTCGGGCGGCATCCTGCCGGCGACGATGGCCGACATCCCGCTCGATTTCGGCGCGCTTGAGAAGCACGGCTGCTTCGTCGGCAGCCATGCCGTGGTCATTCTGTCCGATCAGGATGATCTGAGAGAGGTCGCGCGCAATCTGATGCGCTTCTTCGCCGACGAGAGCTGCGGCCAGTGCACGCCCTGCCGGCTCGGCACGCAGAAGGCGGCGGCGCTGATGGATAGGCCGGTCTGGGACGGCGCGCTGCTCGGCGAACTGGCGGAAGCGATGCGCGAGGCCTCGATCTGCGGGCTGGGGCAGGCTGCGGGCAATCCGCTCGCCAGCCTGCTGCGATTCTTTCCGGAGGAGCTGGGATGAGCGAACCCATCCGCTTCACGCTCGACGGCCGCCCGGTCGAGGCCGCGCCCGGCGAGAGCATCTGGCAAGTGGCAAGACGTGAAGGCGTGGCGATCCCGCATCTCTGCCACAAGGACGCGCCGGGCTATCGCGCCGACGGCAACTGCCGCGCCTGCGTCGTCGAGATCGAGGGCGAGCGCGTGCTCGCCGCCTCCTGCGTGCGCCAGCCGGCGCAGGGCATGAAGGTCGTCACCGCCAGCGAACGCGCCCGCAAGGGTCGCGCGATGGTGATGGAGCTGCTCCTCGCCGACCAGCCGCCGCGCGAGGCGGCGCGCGATCCGCAATCGGAATTCTGGGGCTGGGTCGCGGCGATGAACATCGCGCCGGCCTCGCGCTTTCCGCGCGGCGAAAAGCCCGCGCCCGATCGCTCGCACGCCGCCATCGCCGTGCATCTCGACGCCTGCATCCAGTGCGGATTGTGCGTGCGCGCCTGTCGCGAGGTGCAGGGCAACGACGTCATCGGCATGGCCGCGCGCGGCCATCACGCGCGCCCCGTCTTCGATTTCGAGTCCGCCATGGGCGCCTCGACCTGCGTCGCCTGCGGCGAATGCGTGCAGGCCTGCCCGACCGGCGCGCTGATGGAGGCGTCGCTGCTCGACGACGCCGGCCGCCGCGCGATCACGCCCGAGCGCAGCGTCGACACGCTCTGTCCCTATTGCGGCGTCGGCTGCCAGACCCGCGCCCATGTCGCGACGATCGACGGCGCCGAGCGCATCGTCGCCGTCGACGGCCGCGACGGCCCGGCCAACGAGAACCGGCTGTGCGTGAAAGGACGCTTCGGCTTCGACTATGTGCATCATCCCGATCGTCTGACGAAGCCGCTGATCCGCCGCGACGGCGTCGCCAGGGACCCGCAGATGCGCCTCACACGCGCCACCATGGGCCAGGTGTTTCGCGAAGCGACATGGGAGGAGGCGCTGCAGCGCGCCGCGCGCGGCCTGAAACAGGCGCATGCGCAAGGCGGCCCCGCCGCCATCGCCGGCTTCGGCTCGGCCAAGGGTTCGAATGAAGAGGCCTATCTCTTCCAGAAGCTGATCCGCCAGGGATTTGGCACCAACAATGTCGATCACTGCACGCGGCTCTGTCACGCCTCGTCGGTGGCCGCGCTGATGGAGGGGCTGAACTCGGGCGCCGTCACCGCGCCTTTCACGGCGGCGAAGGACGCCGAGGTCATCGTCGTCATCGGCGCCCGGCCGGCCGAGAATCACCCCGTCGCGGCGACCTACATCAAGCAGTCGACGCGGCGCGGCGCGCGCCTCTACGTGCTCGATCCGCGCGGACAACGTCAGGGCCTCGGCCGCTTCGCCCATCGCGTGCTCAACTTCACGCCGGGCATGGACGTCGCTCTCCTCAACGCCATGCTGCATGTCATCGTCGAGGAGGGCCTCGTCGATCGCCAGTATGTCGCAGCCCATACCGAAGGCTTCGAGGCGCTGGCGGCGAGCGTAGCGGATTACGCGCCGGAGAAGATGGCGGCCCATTGCGGGATCGACGCGCAAACCATCCGCGACCTCGCCCGCGACTACGCCAAGGCGAAGGCCGCGCTGATCTTCTGGGGCATGGGGGTGGCGCAGCACACGCATGGCACGGACAATGCGCGCTGCCTGATCGCGCTGGCGCTGATCACGGGCCAGATCGGCCGGCCCGGAACCGGCCTGCATCCGCTGCGCGGCCAGAACAACGTGCAGGGCGCTTCGGATTCGGGCCTCATCCCGATGTTCTATCCGAACTATGCGCGCGTCGAGGACGACGCCGTGCGCGCCCGTTTCGAATCGGCATGGGGCGTCGCGCTCGATCGCAAGCGCGGCCTGACGGTGGTCGAGATTCTCAACGCCATCCTCGCCCGGCAGATTCGCGCCATGTACATCCTCGGCGAAAATCCGGCGATGTCGGATCCCGACCAGCGCCATGCGCGCGAGGCGCTGGCCAGCCTCGATTATCTCGTCGTGCAGGACATTTTCCTCACCGAGACGGCCTGGCACGCCGATGTCGTTCTGCCCGCCTCGGCCCATGCCGAAAAGCTCGGCACATTCTCCAATACAAATCGTCAGGTGCAGATCGGCCGGCCCGTGCTGTCGCCGCCGGGCGACGCGCGGCAGGACTGGGAGCTGGTGCAGGAGATCGCGCGCCGCATCGGCCTCGACTGGAACTACGCCGGACCGGCCGACGTCTATGCCGAGATGGCGGGCCTGATGCCCTCGCTCGCCCACATCTCGTGGGAGCGGCTCGAACGCGAGGGTTGCGTCACCTATCCGAGCGACGCGCCGGACCAGCCCGGCCACGACATCATCTTCGGCGACCGTTTCCCGACCACGAGCGGCCGCGCGAAAATCGTCCCCGCGCAATTGCGCCCGCCCGACGAGACGCCGGACGCCGACTATCCGATGGTGCTGACCACCGGGCGGATGCTCGAGCACTGGCACACCGGCGCGATGACGCGCCGTTCGGCGCCGCTCGACGCGCTGGAGCCCGAGGCCGTGGCCAGCCTCAACGCCCGCGACATGGCGCGCATGGGGCTCGCCCCCGGCGACACGATCCGCGTCGCCACGCGGCGCGGCGACGTCACGCTGAAGGCGCGGCAGGATCGCGACGTCGCCGAAGGCATGGTGTTCATCCCCTTCTGCTTCGCCGAGGCGCCGGCCAATGTGCTGACCAATCCGCAGCTCGATCCGTTCGGGAAGATCCCGGAGTTCAAATACTGCGCCGCGCGGGTGGAGAAGCTGGCCTGAGGCGGCGGCCGCCGCCGGCGCATGGCCGCCGTGCAATGACGCGGTTGCCTTGGCGCGGCCGCCGTCGCAATCTGCCGGGCGATCGCTTTCGCACCGGAGAAGCAAGACCATGACCCTCACGCGTCGGCTGGCGACCCTGGCCTGTCTCGCCGGAACGCTGCTCGCTGCGCCCGCCCTCGCGCAGACGAAAGTGCAGATTCGGCTCGGCCATGTTCTGGCCGAGAGCCACAGCTGGCATATCGCGGCGAAAGGCTTCGCCGAGGACGTGGCCAAGGCCACCGACGGCCGGGTGACGATCCAGGTCTTCCCTTCCGGCCAGCTCGGCAGCGAGAAGGACGCGGTCGAGGGGCTGCAGATCGGCTCGGTGCAGGCCGGCGTCATCGGCTCGGGCTCGTTCCAGCCGATCGAGCCGCGCATGGGCATCGTCGAGATGCCCTACGCCTGGCCGACGCGCGAGAAGGCCTTCGCCGCCTTCGACGGCGAACTCGGCGCCGAATTGTCGAAGCTGCTCGCCGCCAGGAACATCGTCGTGCTGGCCTGGTGGGAGAACGGCTATCGCCACATCACCACGCGCAAGGCGCCGGTGACCAGGCCGGACGACCTCAAGGGCGTGAAAATCCGCGTCACGCCGGACAAGGTCCGCCTCGACACGTTCCGCGCGCTCGGCGCCGAACCGGCGCCGCTCGCCTTCGGCGAGCTCTACTCGGCGTTGCAGCAGGGCGTTTTCGACGCGCAGGAGAACCCGCTGTCGATCATCTTCTCCGCCTCGTTCTTCGAGGTGCAGAAGTATGTCGCGCTGTCCGGCCATGTCTGGGGCGCCGCCTGCCTCGTCGTGGCGAAGAAGACCTGGGACCAGATTTCGCCCGCCGACCAGAAGGCGCTGCAGGACGCCGCGGTGAAATGGCGCGACGCCCAGCGCAAGATGGTCGGCGACGCCGACGCCGATCTCGTCGCCAAATTGACCGCGAAGGGGATGACGGTGAACAAGGTCGATCCGGCGCCCTTCATCGCCGCCGTGCAGCCGGTCTGGAAGGCCCAGGAGAGCGTCTACGGCCCGGCTCTGCTGGCGCTGCTCGACAAGTATCGCAAGTAGGACGCGGCGCCGCGCCGCGGTGAGCGAAGGCGCAGACATGGGCCCGGCGCCGGCGCCGCGCTGCTTCGCCGGCGCCCTCGGCGCCCTCGACCGGGCGACGCGCGCCCTCGCCGGCGCCGGGGTGCTCGCCTTCGCCGCGATCGTCGTCTACGTCGCGCTCGGGCGCTATCTGGTCGGGCGCACGCCCTACTGGTCTGAAGAGGCGCCGCGCACGCTGCTGGTGTGGACGGTCTTCATCGGGCTCGTCTCGGCGACGATCCGCGGCTCGCATCTCGACGCCGGGCTGCTGGCGCTCGTCACGCAGGATGACGCCCGACGCGCCCGTCTCGCCGCGCCGGCGCGGATCGCCACGGTGATCTTTCTCGCCATTCTCGCCTGGGCCGGCGCGCTGCTGACGCTCAAGGGCGCCGACAGCGTCACGACCGCCCTGCAGATTCCCGACGCCGTCGCCTATGCCGCGCTGCCGCTCGGCGCAGGTCTTGCGGCGCTCGCGGCGCTGGCCCGGCTCATCGGCGGGACGTCGCGATGAGCGCCTCGCTCTGGCTGCTGCTCGGCGCCTTCGCCGCGCTGGTGGCCTTCGACACGCCGATCGCGGTGGCGCTCGGCCTGTCGTCGGTGATCTATCTGCTGGTCTCCGATCTCGCCCCCCTGATCGTCGTCGCCCAGCGCGTCGTCGCCGGCGTCGATTCCTTCACGCTGCTGGCGATCCCGCTGTTCCTGCTCGCCGGCCTGCTGCTGATGCATGGCGATCTGACGCCGCGGATCGTGCGCCTGTGCAGCGCGCTGGTCGGGCGCGCCTCCGGCGGCCTCGCCATCGTCATGGTGATCGCCTGCATGCTGTTCGGCGCATTGTCGGGCTCGGGCGTCGCCGATGTCGTGGCGATCGGCACGATGATGCTGCCGGCGATGAAGGAGCGCGGCTATGATCAGGGCTTCTCCTGCGCCCTGCTCGGCTGCGCCGGCTCGCTCGGCACGGTGATTCCGCCGAGCATCGTGCTGATCGTCTACGGCACGGCCACCAACACCTCGATCGGCGCGCTGTTCGTCGCCAGCCTCGTCCCCGGCGTGCTGTGCGGACTGGCGCTGATCGTCGTCGCCTGGTTCGTCTCGCGCCGGCAGGGATGGTCGGGCGGCGAGGCCTTCTCCTGGCGCGAGCTGTTCGCGGCGCTGCGCGGCGCCTGGCTCGCCCTGCTCGCGCCGGTGATCATCATCGGCGGCATCCGCGGCGGCGTGTTCACGGCGACGGAGGCGGCCGGGATCGGCGTGCTCTATGCGCTGATCGTCGGCGGGCTGGTCTATCGCAAGCTGACGCCGGCCCTGATCTGGCGGCTGGCGCAGGAGACGGCGGAGAGCTCGGCGGCGATCCTGTTCGTCATCGCCTGCGCCAGCATTTTCGGCTGGATTCTCGCGGCCGAACAGGTGCCGCAGATGATCGTCGCGGGCATCGCCTCGCTCACCTCGAGCGCGACGATCGCGCTGCTCCTGATCATGGCCGTGCTGCTGGCGCTCGGCACGTTCATGGAGACGATCGCCATCATCCTGATCCTGGCGCCGGTGTTCGTGCAGATCCTGCGACAGTATCAGATCGATCCGGTCTTCTTCGGCGTGCTGATGACGGTCAATCTGGCGATCGGCGCCAACACGCCGCCGCTCGGCATCGACCTGATGGCGGCCTGTCGCGTCGGCGGCGTTCCGATGTCGGCCTCGTTCCGGCATCTGTGGCCGTTTCTGGCGGCGATGACGGCGGTGCTGCTGGCGATGACGCTGTTTCCGGGTCTTGTGACCGCTCCGGCGCGGCTGTTCTGAAACGCCGAACCCTCCGGCGCGGCCGCGCCGGAGGGTTCGCGTCATGCTGCGCGGCGCCTTGCGGCGCCGTCGCTCACTTGCCCCTCACTTGCCCCTCACTTGCCGCCGCGATGCTCGATCAGATCGTCGACCACGGTCGGATCGGCGAGGGTCGAGGTGTCGCCGAGCGAGCCGAAATCATTCTCGGCGATCTTGCGCAGGATGCGACGCATGATCTTGCCCGAACGCGTCTTCGGCAGGCCGGAGGCGAACTGGATCACGTCGGGCGAGGCGATCGGGCCGATCTCCTTGCGCACATGCGCGACCAGCTCCTTGCGCAGCGCCTCGGTCGGCTCGACGCCGGTCATCACGGTGACATAGGCGTAGATGCCCTGCCCCTTGATGTCGTGCGGATAGCCGACCACCGCCGCCTCGGCGACCGCGGGATGGGCGACCAGCGCCGATTCCACTTCCGCCGTGCCCATCCGGTGGCCCGAGACGTTGATCACGTCGTCGACGCGGCCGGTGATCCAGTAGAATCCGTCGGCGTCGCGCCGGCAGCCGTCGCCGGTGAAGTAGAGATTCGGATAGGTGGCGAAATAGGTGTCCATGAAGCGCTTGTGGTCGCCATAGACGGTGCGCATCTGCCCCGGCCACGAATCCGAGATGCACAGATTGCCCTCGGTCGCCCCGTGCAGCTCGACGCCGTTGGCGTCGACGATCAGCGGCTTGACGCCGAAGAACGGCCGCGTCGCCGAGCCGGGCTTCAGCTTCGTCGCGCCGGGCAGCGGCGTGATCAGGATGCCGCCGGTCTCGGTCTGCCACCAGGTGTCGACGATCGGGCAGCGATTGTCGCCGACCACGCGATAATACCACTCCCACGCTTCCGGATTGATCGGCTCGCCGACCGAGCCGAGCAGCCGCAGCGAGGCGCGCGAGGTCTTCTTCACCGGCTCCTCGCCGGCGCCCATCAGCGAGCGGATCGCCGTCGGGGCGGTGTAGAAGATGTTGACCTTGTGCTTGTCCACCACCTCCCAGAAGCGGGCGATCGAGGGATAGTTGGGCACGCCCTCGAACATCAGCGTCGTCGCGCCGTTGGCGAGCGGGCCGTAGACGATGTAGCTGTGACCGGTGACCCAGCCGACGTCGGCGGTGCACCAGTAGATGTCGCCCTCGTGATAGTCGAAGACATACTGATGCGTCATCGAGGCGTAGACGAGATAGCCGCCGGTCGTGTGCACCACGCCCTTCGGCGCGCCGGTCGAGCCCGAGGTGTAGAGGATGAACAGCGGGGCCTCCGCGCTCATCTCCTCATACGGGCACTCGGTCGTCACCATCTTCGCCGCGTCGTCGTAATAGACGTCGCGGCCCGCCTTCATGTCGACCTTGCCGCCGGTGCGACGCACGACGACGACGTGATCGACGCCGCCCGCCTTGTCGATCGCCGCGTCGACATTGGCCTTCAGCGGCACCTTGCGGCCGCCGCGCAGGCCTTCGTCGGCGGTGATGATCATCTTCGACTGGCAGCCCTCGATGCGGCCGGCGAGCGAATCCGGCGAGAAGCCGCCGAACACGATCGAGTGGATCGCCCCGATGCGCGCGCAGGCGAGCATCGCATAGGCCGCCTCGGGAATCATCGGCATGTAGATGGTGACCGTGTCGCCCTTGCCGACGCCGCGGTTGCGCAGCACGTTGGCGAAGCGGCACACCTCGTCATGCAGCTCCTGATAGGTGATGTGCCTCGAGTCTTTCGGATCGTCGCCTTCCCAGATGATCGCGGTCTGGTTGGCGCGCTTCGGCAAATGGCGGTCGATGCAGTTCATCGCCACGTTGGTGGTGCCGTCGCCATACCACTCGATGCTGACCTTGCCCGGCGCGTAGCTGGTGTTCTTCACCCGCGTATACGGCTTGATCCAGTTGATGCGCTTGCCGTGCTCGCCCCAGAATTTCTCCGGATCGGCGACCGAGGCGGCATACATCTCCTTGTATTTCGCGTCGTCCACGAACGCGCGGGATTTCCATTCCGCCGGGACGTCGTACACCTTCTCGGACATTCTCTTGCCTCCCACACGGGCGCGCGCCGTCGGTGCGGCGTCACGGGGTCGATCCGGGGCCGGATTATGCGTCAGCGGGTCGCTCGCGAACAAGGCGCGCCGGCTCACACTTTGGTCGCCCGGCGAAGGTCGCAGCCCGCGCCCCCGCGGCTTGACGGCGCCGGCCGCCTGTGGCGCCTTCGACGTCGACGGGGAAGGCGGAACTGACGGCGCGATGACGCAGATCGACAGCGCGATCGAGGCGGCGAGCTGGCTCGGCTCGGCCTTCAGCCTCTACGCCGCCTTTGCGCGCACCATGATTCCGCTGCGCGTCGCGGCGATCGCCGCCAATCTCTGCATTCTCGCCGCCGCCGCCTGGCGCGGCTCGGCGCCGACGCTGCTGCTGCACGCCGTGCTGCTGCCGGTCAATTGCTGGCGCCTCTACGAGATGCGCCGGCTCATCGCCCAGATCCGCGAGGCGACGCAGGGCGCCTTCGAGGCGAACTGGCTGAAGCCCTTCATGACGCGCCGCCGCGTGCGCGCCGGGACGACGCTGTTCGCCCGCGGCGATGCGGCGACCGAGGCGCTGCTGATCGTCGAGGGCCGCGTCGCCATTCCCGAGGCGGGCGCGACCATCGGCCCCGGCGCGCTGTTCGGCGAGATGGCGCTGTTCTCCGCCGACCGCGCGCGCGCCGCCAGCGCCGTCGCCGAGACCGACCTCGACCTGCTGGTCATCACCTACGAGGAATTCGAGCGGCTCTACTTCCAGAACCCGAAATTCGGCTTCTACCTGATCCGCCTGATGATGCAGCGCCTCGCCGACAACGCCGACCACGCCCGCAGGGACGCGACGGGCGAGAACGCGCCGCCGCCCGCCTAGCCGAGCCAGCCGATCACGCCGCCTGCGGCGATGAGCGCGGCGAGCCAGTGGCCGCCGTCGATGGCTGTCAACTCCGCCTTGCGGCGCGCGAAG
>JAEULW010000319.1 GCA_016793505.1 Methylobacteriaceae bacterium
CCTCGCCGCGCTGCGCGCCCGCGCCGAACCGCAGGGCGACGGCAGCTACCGCATCTTCGGCCAGAAGATCTTCATCACCTATGGCGATCACGACATGACGGACAACATCGTCCATCTCGTGCTCGCCCGCCTGCCCGACGCGCCGCCGGGCACGCGCGGCATCTCGCTGTTCCTCGTGCCCAAGCGACTCGTCGACGCCGACGGCAGGCCCGGCGCGCGCAACGACGTGCGCTGCCACTCGATCGAGCACAAGCTCGGCATCCACGCCTCGCCGACCTGCACGATGGTGTTCGGCGATCAGGGCGGCGCGATCGGCTGGCTGATCGGCGAGGAGAATCGCGGCCTCGCCTGCATGTTCACGATGATGAACAATGCGCGGCTCGGCGTCGGGCTGCAGGGCGTGGCGATCTGCGAGGCGGCCTATCAGCACGCGCTCGCCTATGCGCGCGAACGCCGACAGGGCCGCGCGCCGGGGGCGAGCGGCGCCGGCATGTCGCCGATCGTGCAGCACGCCGACGTCAGGCGCATGCTGATGACGATGAAGAGTCTGACGCAGGCCTCGCGCTCGATCTGCTATCTCACCGCCGCCGCGCTCGATCTCGCCCATCACGGCGCCGACGCCGAGACGCGCCGGCGCGCCGGCGAACGCGCCAGCCTGCTGACGCCGGTCGCCAAGGCCTTCTCCACCGATGCGGCCAATGACGTCTCGTCGCTCGGCGTGCAGGTGCATGGCGGCATGGGCTACATCGAGGAGACCGGCGCGGCGCAATACATGCGCGACGCGCGCATCGCCGGCATCTATGAAGGCACCAACGGCATCCAGGCGATCGACCTCGTGCAGCGCAAGCTGCCGCTGTCCGGCGGCGAGACCGTCAGGGCGGAGATCGCCGAGATGCGCGCCACGCTGTGGCGGCTGCGCAGCTCCAACGAGGACGTGTTCGGCCGCATGTGCGCGCGGCTGACCGAGGCGGTCGACAGTCTCGACCGCGCCACCGCCTTCCTCCTGAAAGCGCTCGGCGACGCGCCCGACGCCGCGCTCGCCGGGGCGACGCCCTATCTGCGGCTGTTCGGCCTCGCCCGCGGCGGCGTGTCGCTCGCCGAGGCGGCGCTCGCCGCGCATGGCCTGACGCAGGGCGGCGACGGCGATCCGGCGCATGCGCAGACGATCGCCACGGCGCGCTTCTTCGCCGCCAATCTCGCTGTCGGCGCGGCCGGCCTCGAGACAGTGGTGATCGAAGGGGCGACCTCGCTCGCCCTGGCCGACCTCGAACTGGCGAGCTGACGATGACGGAACATGTGCGCGTTGCGCGCGAGGCGGGCGTGCTGACGCTGACGCTGGCGCGTTCCGACAAGAAAAACGCGCTGACCGGCGCGATGTACGAGGCGCTGATCGCCGGTCTCGCCGAGGCCGAGAGCGACGCCACGATCGGCGCGGCGCTGCTTACGGGCTCGGGCGGCAGCTTCTCGGCCGGCAACGACATCGGCGATTTCATTGCGCACGCCTCTTCCGGCGCGGCGATGCCGGCGTTCCGCTTCGTCAAGGCGATCGCCGGCTTCGGCAAGCCGCTCGTCGCCGCCGTCGAGGGCGTCGCGGTCGGCGTCGGCACGACGATGCTGTTCCATTGCGATCTCGTCTACGCCGCGCCGGGCGCGAAGTTTCGCATGCCGTTCATCGATCTCGCCCTCGTGCCGGAGGCGGGCTCCTCGCTCACCGTTCCGACCCGCTTCGGCCACGCCAGGGCGGCCGAACTGCTGATGCTGGGCGAGGCGTTCGACGCCGCCGAGGCGCTGCGGCTCGGCCTCGTCAACGCCGTCGTTCCTGCCGACGCCCTGCTTGCGACGGCGCAGGAGAAAGCGGCGCGGCTCGCCGCCAAGCCGCGCGCAGCGATGGCGGCGACGCGCCGCCTCATCCGTGGCGACACGGGGCCGCTGATGGCGCGCATCGACGAAGAGGCGCAGGCTTTCGCGCGCGCGATGGTCTCGCCGGAGGCGGCGGCGGCTTTCGCCGCCTTCATGAGCAAGAGCGCGGCGCGCTGAGGAGAGCATGGCGATGAGCGACGCGAGCCTGCGCGGCAAGACCCTTTTCATCACCGGCGCCTCGCGCGGCATCGGCCTGGCGATCGGCCTGCGCGCGGCGCGCGACGGCGCCAATGTCGTCGTCGCCGCCAAGACCGTCGATCCGCACCCCAAGCTGCCGGGCACCATCCACAGCGCGGCCGAGGAGATCGAGGCGGCGGGCGGCAAGGCGTTGCCGCTCGTCGTCGACGTGCGCGAGGAGACGAACGTCAAGGAGGCGCTCGATCAGGCCGTGGCGCATTTCGGCGGGCTCGACATCGTCGTCAACAACGCCAGCGCCATCTCGCTCACCGACAGTCAGGCGACCGACATGCGGCGCTTCGACCTGATGCACCAGATCAACTCGCGCGGCACGTTCATGGTGTCGAAATACGCCATCCCGCATCTGGAGAAGGCGGCGAACCCGCACATTCTGACGCTGTCGCCGCCGCTCGACATGCAGGAGAAGTGGTTTCGCGGTTCGACCGCCTATTCGATGGCGAAATTCGGCATGAGCATGGTGGTGCTCGGCCTCGCCGGCGAATTGCGGCGCAAGGGCATCGCTGTCAACGCGCTGTGGCCGCGCACGACGATCGCAACCTCGGCGATCAGGAACCTGCTTGGCGGCGACGGACTGATGCGCGCCTCGCGCACGCCGGAGATCCTCGCCGACGCGGCGCACGCGATCTTCACGACGCCGGCGCGCGAGCTGACCGGGCAGTTCCTGATCGACGACACTTTCCTGCACGAACGCGGCGTGCGCGATTTCGACAAGTACCGCGTCGATCCGACGGCCGACCTCGCGCCTGATTTCTTCGTGCCGGACTCGTCCGTCCCGCCGGTCAGCCTCGCCCGTCTGCGCAAGGCCTGAGCGCGTGATCTTCGTGCATCGGCCGGCGCCCGGCGGCGCGCTGACGCGGGCGCCGCTCGAGGCCGGCGCGCCCGTGCCGGAGGATGCGGTGTGGATCGATCTCGTCGCGCCTGCGCGCGCGGAAGACCTCCTCGTCGAGCGCCATCTCGGCGTCGAGATTCCGACGCGAGAGGAACAGGCCGACATCGAGCCTTCGGAAGTGCTCTATGCGGAGGCGGGCGCCGCCTACATGACGGCGCGACTCGTCGTCGCCGTCGACACCGACCGGCCGCGCCTGTCGGCGGTCTCCTTCATCCTGACGCGCAAGGCGCTCGTCACGCTGCGCTATGACGAGCCGCGTTCGTTCACGATGTTCCTGACGCGCGCCGGCAAGCCGGAGGGTTGCGCGCCTACGCCGGAGGCGGTTCTGGCCGGGCTGGTCGAAAGCATTCTCGATCGCGCCGCCGACGTGTTGCAGACGGTGGGCGACCGCATCGACGCGCTGTCGATCGAGTCGTTCGACGATCGCGACGCGCGCAATGCGCAGCGCCGCAGCCGCGTGCTCACCGGGCTCGGCCGCGAGGGCGATCTCGTGTCGAAGTCGCGCGAAAGCCTTCTGACGATCGAGCGCATGTTGCTGTTCATGTCGTCGGGCGCGCCGGTCGATCCGACGCAGAAGGAGCTGCGGGCGCGGGCGCGCGGCATCTTCCGCGACGTTCAGGCGCTCGAAGAGCATGCGGCCTTCATGGCGAGCAAGGTGCAGTTCCTGCTCGACGCGACGCTCGGCCTCGTCAATCTGGAACAGAACAACATCATCAAGCTGTTCTCGGTGATGGCGGTGATCTTCATGCCGCCGACCATGGTCGCTTCCATCTACGGCATGAACTTCAAGCACATGCCGGAGCTGGACTGGCCGTTCGGCTATCCGATGGCGCTGGCGCTGATGCTGGCCTCGGGCGTATTGCCGTTCCTGTTCTTCAAGTGGCGGCGCTGGCTGTGAGGAGAGCGGAGCGATGTGCGGGCGCTATGCGCTGACGCTGCCGCCGGACGCGGTGCGCCAGTACTTCGGCTATGTCGACCAGCCGAATTTTCCGCCGCGCTACAACATCGCGCCGACGCAGCCGATCGCGATCATGCGGCTCGATCGTTTCGAGAGCGGCGCGGCGCGGCGCTTCGCGCTCGTGCGCTGGGGCCTGCTGCCGTCGTGGGTGAAGGACGTCAAGGCCTTTCCGCTGATCATCAATGCGCGCGACGACGGGCTCGTCGACAAGCCGAGCTTTCGCGGCGCGATGCGCCACCGGCGCTGCATCGTCATCGCCGACGCCTTCTATGAATGGCTGAAGACGCCGCTGAAGACGCGCGCGCCGAAGCGTCCCTTCCTGATCCGCCGGCCGGATCGCCAGCCGCTCGCCTTCGCAGGCCTGTGGGAGCGCTATCTCGGCCCCGACGGCGGCGAGATCGACACCGCCTGCATCGTCACGACGTCGGCGAACGGGCTGATCGCGGCGATCCACGATCGCATGCCGGTCATCCTCGAACCGAAAGACTTCGACGCCTGGCTCGATGTCCGCGCGGTGGAGCCGCGCGCGGCGATGGCGCTGGTCAGACCGGCGCCGGACGCGGCGCTCGAGATGATCGAGATCGGCCCCGAGGTCGGCAAGACGGCGAACGACTCGCCGGCGATCCAGCAGCCGGCGCGGCGCCCTGCCGGGGAGGACGGCGAGCCCTGAAGCGCGGCTTCAGATCACCTTGCCGGGATTGAGCACGCCGTTGGGATCGAGCGTCGCCTTGATGGCGCGCATCACCGCAAGCGCGACCGGATCCTTGGCGGCGGGCAGGAGATCGCGCTTCAGCTGGCCGACGCCGTGCTCGGCGGAGATCGAGCCGCCCATCTCCATGACGATCGCATGCACGACCTCGTTCATCTCGACCCAGCGGGCGAGAAAGGCCGCCTTGTCGGCGCCGACGGGCTGCGAGACGTTGAAATGGATGTTGCCGTCGCCGACATGGCCGAAGGCGACGATGCGCGCCTGCGGCTCCAGCCGCAGCACCGCCGCGCTCGCCGCCTCGAGGAAGGCCGGCACGCGGGCGAGCGGCACCGACACGTCATGCTTGATCGACCCGCCCTCGTTGCGCTGCACGTCCGACATGCGCTCGCGCAGCGCCCAGAAGGCGTCGCGCTGGGCGCGCGAGGCGGCGACGGCGGCGTCCTGCGCCAGGCCCTGCTCCAGCGCATTTTCCAGGATCGACGTCATCGTGTCGGCAAGGCCGTGCGGCGAGCCGGAAGAGAGTTCGAGCAGCACATACCAGGGATGGGCGTCGGCCAGCGGATCGCGCGCGCCGGGCGTGTGGCGCAACACGAAATCGACGCCGATGCGCGGCAGCAGCTCGAAGGTGGTGACGGCGCCGCCGGCCGCGCCCTGCGCCAGTTCGAGCAGCGCCAGCGCCTGAGCCGGCGTCTCGAGGCCGACAAAGGCCGTCTCGATGGCGCGCGGGCGCGGAAACAGCTTCAGCACGGCCGCGGTGATGACGCCGAGCGTGCCTTCGGCGCCCATGAAGAGATGTTTGAGATCATAGCCCGTATTGTCCTTGCGCAGCTTGCCGAGGCTGGACAGGACGCGGCCGTCGGCGAGCGCCACTTCGAGGCCGAGCACGAGATCGCGCGCATTGCCATAGGCGATCACCGCCGTGCCGCCGGCATTGGTCGACAGATTGCCGCCGATGGTGCAGCTGCCCTCGGAGGCGAGCGACAGCGGAAACAGCCGGTCGATCGTCTCGGCCGCCTGCTGGGCGGCGGCGAGCGTGACGCCCGCCTCGACGATCATCGTGTTCGACGCGGAGTCGATTTCGCGCACGCGGTTCATGCGCGCCAGCGACAGCAGGACGGCGCGGCCGCTCGCATCGGGAATCTGACCGCCGACGAGGCCGGTATTGCCGCCCTGCGGCACGACGGGACGACGTTGAGCGTCGCACAGCGCCAGCACGCGCGCCGTCTCGTCCGTGCTTGCGGGCCGGACCACGGCGAGCGCGCGGCCGCGATAGAGATCGCGCGGTTCGACGAGATAGCCCGCCTTGGCGTCGTCGGCGGTCAGCACATTGGCCGCGCCGACGATGGCGGCGAGCGCGGCGACAAAATCAGCGTCCGTCATGCATCACCGTGAGAGCAGGCCGCGCGGCCGCTTCGAGGCGCGCGACTTGCGGAAGACCGCGACCAGTTCGACATGCGCCGCATAGCGGAACTGATCGACCGGCGCCACCGTCTCGAGACGATAGCCGCCGGCGGTCAGAAGCCGGGCGTCGCGGGCGAAGCTGCCGGGATGACAGGAGACGGCGACGACGACCGGCGCATCGGCGCGGGCCAGCTCGCGCGCTTGCGCCTCGGCGCCGGCGCGCGGGGGATCGAAGACGCTCGCCTCGAATCCTTCGAGCTCTTGGGCGCGCAGCGGCCGGCGG
>JAEULW010000330.1 GCA_016793505.1 Methylobacteriaceae bacterium
GAAGCGGACCGACATCTCGACGATCATGATCATCGGCGCCGGGCCGATCATCATCGGCCAGGCCTGCGAGTTCGACTATTCCGGCACGCAGGCCTGCAAGGCGCTGCGCGCCGAGGGCTACCGGATCGTGCTGGTCAACTCGAATCCGGCGACGATCATGACCGATCCGGACCTCGCCGACCGCACCTATGTCGAGCCGATCACGCCGGAAGTGGTGGCGCGCATCATCGAGGCCGAGCGCCACGTCCTGCCCGGCGGCTTCGCGCTGCTGCCGACCATGGGCGGCCAGACCGCGCTCAACTGCGCGCTGTCGCTGAAGCGCATGGGCGTGCTCGAGCGCTGCGACGTCGAGCTGATCGGCGCCACCGCCGAGGCGATCGACAAGGCCGAGGATCGCGAACTGTTCCGTCAGGCGATGACGAAGATCGGGCTCGACACGCCGCGCTCGCGCCTCGCCAACGCCTCGGACGTCAAGGGCGCGGACAAGGACGAGCGCAAGCGCGCGCGGGCGAAGATCGCCGCCGGACATGCCGACGCCGCGGCCCGCGACAAGGCGCTCGCCGCCTTCGACCGTGAGTGGGATTCGAAGGAGCCCGAGCGCAAGCGCCGCTACGTCTCGAAGGGTCTCGTCGAGGCGCTGGAGGCGCTCGACGACATCGGCCTGCCGGCGATCATCCGCCCCTCCTTCACGCTCGGCGGCACGGGCGGGGGCATCGCCTACAACAAGGCCGAGTTCATCGACATCATCGAGCGCGGGCTCGACGCCTCGCCGACCACCGAAGTGCTGATCGAGGAATCGGTGCTCGGCTGGAAGGAGTTCGAGATGGAGGTGGTCCGCGACAAGGCGGACAACTGCATCATCGTCTGCTCGATCGAGAATGTCGATCCGATGGGCGTGCACACCGGCGATTCGATCACGGTGGCGCCGGCGCTGACGCTGACCGACAAGGAATACCAGATCATGCGCGACGCCTCGATCGCGGTGTTGCGCGAGATCGGCGTCGAGACCGGCGGCTCGAACGTGCAGTTCGCGATCAATCCCGAGAATGGCCGCATGGTCGTGATCGAGATGAATCCGCGCGTCTCGCGCTCCTCGGCGCTGGCCTCGAAGGCGACGGGATTTCCGATCGCGAAAGTCGCGGCCAAGCTCGCGGTCGGCTACACGCTCGACGAGATCGCCAACGACATCACCGGCGGGGCGACGCCGGCCTCGTTCGAGCCGACGATCGATTACGTCGTCACCAAGATCCCGCGCTTCGCCTTCGAGAAATTCCCCGGCGCCGAGCCGACGCTGACCACGGCGATGAAATCGGTCGGCGAGGCGATGGCGATCGGCCGCACCTTCGCCGAATCGCTGCAGAAGGCGCTGCGCTCACTGGAGACGGGATTGACCGGGCTCGATCCGATCGAGATCGACGGCCTCGGCAAGGGCGACGACCGCAACATGCTGCGCGCCGCGCTGGCCAAGCCGACGCCCGACCGGCTGCTCGTCGTCGGCCAGGCGCTGCGCCTCGGCATGAGCGTCGAGGAGGTTCATGCCGCCTGCAAGATCGATCCGTGGTTCGTGGCGCGGCTCGCCGAGATCGTCGCGCTCGAGGCGCGGGTGAAGGCGCACGGCCTGCCTGGCGACGCGGCCAATCTGCGTCTGCTGAAGGCGGCGGGATTTTCCGACATGCAGCTCGCCGGGCTCGCCGGCAAGAGCGAGGCGGAGGTGAAGGCGCTGCGCGTCGGGCTCGACGTCCGGCCGGTGTACAAGCGCATCGACACCTGCGCGGCCGAATTCGCCTCGCCCACCGCCTACATGTATTCGACCTACGAGGCGCCCTTCGCCGGCGCGCCGGCCTGCGAGGCGCGGCCCTCGGCGCGCGCCAAGATCGTCATCCTCGGCGGCGGGCCGAACCGCATCGGCCAGGGCATCGAGTTCGACTATTGCTGCTGCCACGCCTGCTTCGCGCTGCGCGACGCCGGCTTCGAAACGATCATGATCAACTGCAATCCGGAGACGGTGTCGACCGATTATGACACCTCGGACAGGCTGTATTTCGAGCCGCTCACCGCCGAGGACGTGCTGGAGATTCTGGCGAAGGAGAAACAGGCGGGCGAACTCGTCGGCGTGATCGTGCAGTTCGGCGGGCAGACGCCGCTGAAGCTTGCGCATGCGCTGCAGCAGGCGGATATCCCGATCCTCGGCACGTCCGTCGATTCGATCGATCTCGCCGAGGATCGCGACCGCTTCAAGCGCCTGCTCGACAAGCTCGGGCTGAAGCAGCCGAAGAACGGCATCGCCTATTCGGTCGAGCAGTCGCGGCTGGTCGCCGGCGAACTCGGCCTGCCGCTGGTCGTGCGCCCGTCCTATGTGCTCGGCGGGCGGGCGATGGCGATCATCCGCGACGAGAGCGAATTCGAGGACTATCTGCTCGGCACGCTGCCCTCGCTGATCCCCTCGGACGTCAAGGCGCGCTATCCCAACGACAAGACCGGGCAGATCAACACGGTGCTCGGCAAGAATCCGCTCTTGTTCGACCGCTATCTGTCGGATGCGGTGGAGGTCGACGTCGACGCGCTGTGCGACGGCAAGGATGTGTTCGTCGCCGGCATCATGGAGCATATCGAGGAAGCGGGCATCCATTCGGGCGATTCCGCCTGCTCGCTGCCGCCGCGCTCGCTGCCGGCCGAGACGATCGCCGAGCTGGAGCGCCAGACGCGCAAGCTCGCCCTCGCGCTCGACGTCGGCGGGCTGATGAACGTGCAGTATGCGCTGAAGGACGGGGCGATCTATGTGCTCGAGGTCAATCCGCGCGCCTCGCGCACGGTGCCCTTCGTCGCCAAGGTGATCGGCAAGCCGATCGCCAAGATCGCCTCGCGGGTGATGGCGGGCGAGAGTCTGGCGAGCTTTGCGCTGAAGCAGACGCCGCTCAACCATGTCGGCGTCAAGGAGGCGGTGTTCCCCTTCGCCCGCTTCCCCGGCGTCGACACGGTGCTCGGGCCGGAGATGCGCTCGACCGGCGAGGTGATCGGCCTCGACCGCTCCTTCGGCGTCGCCTTCGCCAAGAGCCAGCTCGGGGCGGGCGCGGCGGTGCCGACCGGGGGAACGGTGTTCGTCTCGGTGCGCGACGAGGACAAGGAGCGGGTGCTGGAGGCGATCCGCACGCTGGTCGGCCTCGGCTTCAAGGTGCAGGCGACGGGCGGCACGCTGCGCTTCCTCGAGGCCAACGGCGTGCCGGCGCAGAAGGCCAACAAGGTGTCGGAAGGGCGCCCGAACATCGTCGACGCCATCAAGAACGGCGCCATCCAGCTGGTGTTCAACACGACCGAGGGGGCGCAGGCGCTGGCCGACTCCAAGCCGCTGCGCCGGGCCGCCCTCTTGCATAAGGCGCCCTACTACACCACTCTAGCAGGAGCGATCGCCGCGACGCAGGGCGTCGAAGCCTATGTCGGCGGCGGTCTCGAGGTGCGCGCCCTTCAGGATTACTTTTCCTGACGATTCCGGGCGCAGCCGGGGGCTTCCCCGGCGGCAGTTTTCGGGCCTGAGCGGCGGCGACGCCTGCTTCGGCGCGTGGTTCAATCCCCGCGCGTCCGGCGCAAATGCGCCGGCGGCGGCGCCGTTTTGAAAGAGACGTCGATGGAGAAGTTTCCGATGACGGCGGCGGGTTACGCCGCCCTCGAAGTCGAGCTGAAGAAGCGCCAGCAGGTGGAGCGGCCGCGCATCATCCAGCAGATCGCGGAGGCGCGCTCGCATGGCGACCTCTCGGAGAACGCCGAGTACCACGCCGCCAAGGAGCAGCAGTCGCTCAACGAGGGCCGCATCGCCGAGCTCGAGGACAAGCTGTCGCGGGCCGAGGTGATCGACGTCTCGAAACTCTCCGGCAAGACCATCAAGTTCGGCGCCACGGTGACGCTGGTCGACGAGGACACCGAGGAAAAG
>JAEULW010000343.1 GCA_016793505.1 Methylobacteriaceae bacterium
TGTCCCTGCATCCCCTCGCCAGGGCGCTGGCGGCGAACGGCGTCATGGTCTACGCGCCCGACATTCGCGGCCATGGCGACACCGGCCGGCGCGGCGACGTCGATTTCGTCGGCCAGCCCGAACAGGATGTCGCGCGCCTCCTGCGCGAGGCGAAGTCCCGCCATCCCGCCGCGCGGCTGACGCTCGCCGGCTTCTCGCTCGGCGGCGGCCTGGCGCTGCGCGTCGCCGGCGGCCGCGACGGCGCGATCGCCGACCGCACGCTGCTGCTCGCTCCGATGCTCGGCCCCCGCGCCCCGACGGCCCGCGGCGGCGACGATCCCTGGGCGCGCCCGCATCTGCCGCGCATCATCGCGTTGTCGATCCTCAATCGCCTCGGCGTCGGCGCCTTCGATCATCTCGAGGCGATCGCCTACGCCGTGCCGACGGGCTCGGAGCGCACCCAGACCGGCCGCTACTCCTGGCGCCTGCTGCGCAGCCTGATGCCGGCCGACTACGCCGCCGATCTGGCCGCAGCGCCGCGGCCGGTGCATGTCCTCGTCGGCGCCGACGACCAGCTCTTCCACGCCGATCGATACGCCCCGGCCGTGCGCGCCGCGCGCCCCGACGCGCGCGTCGACATCGTCCCCGGCGTCGATCACATCGGCCTGACCCTGACGCCGGCGGGTCATGCGGCGATCGCCGCGGCGTTGCGCTGAGGCGGCGGCCTGCGCCTGCATCGCAACCCGGCCATGCCGACGCGCCCGATTGTCGCGCCGCGCGCGATCCCGCACTGTGGCGGCGGGCCGGGAGGAATCGTCGCATGTCCGCTTCGCAGGTCGACGTCGTCGTTCTGGGCGCCGGCATGGTCGGCGTCTCGGCCGCCCTGCATCTGCAGGCGGCGGGGCGCAGCGTCGCCATCGTCGATCGCCATCCGACGCCGGCCGGCGAGACGAGCTACGGCAATTCCGGCGTCATCGAGGGCTCGGTCATCGAGCCGCACTATTTTCCGCGCGATCTGCGCAAGCTCTGGCGCTACGCCCGCAACGCCACGTCGGAAGCGAACTACCATCTCTCGGCTCTGGCCTCGGTCGCGCCCTGGCTGTTCGCCTACTGGCGCGCCGGCGCAGGCGAGGCCGCGGCGCGCTCGGCGCGCGGCCTGCTGCCGCTGATCCGCGCCGCCATTCCCGAGCACGACGCGCTGATCGCTCAGGCCGACGCCGAACATCTGGTGCGCCGCGGCGGCTGGGTGAAGCTCTATCGCTCGGAGCCGGGCTGGGCCAAGGCGAAAGCCGACGCCGAGCGGGCCCGCGCCGCCGGCATGCGCATCGACGCGCTCGACGCCGCCGGCCTCGCCGCGCTCGAGCCCGCGCTGCGCGGCGCGCTCGCCGGCGCGATGCACATGCGCGACGCCGTGTCGGTGCAGGACCCGGGCGATCTCGCCGCCGCCTACGGCAGGCTGTTCCTGGCGCGCGGCGGCCGTCATCTCGTCGGCGACGCCCGTTCGCTGGCCGAGATCGGCCAGGGCTGGACGGTGTCGACCGGGGCCGGGACGCTGGCGGCGCGCGACGTCGTCGTCGCCCTCGGTCCGTGGTCGGACGACGTCTTCCGGGCGCTCGGCTACCGCCTGCCGCTCGGCGTCAAGCGCGGCTACCACCTGCACTACGCCGCCGAGGGCAACGCCACGCTCGCCCGTCCGGTCTACGACGCCGACGGCGGCTTCGTCCTCGCCCCGATGTCGCGCGGCGTGCGCCTGACCACCGGCGCCGAATTCGCCCGCCGCGACGCGCCGCCGACGCCGGTGCAGATCGACAAGACCAGCGCCGTCGCGCGCCAGATTTTCCCGCTCGGCGCGCCGGTCGAGCCGACGCCCTGGCTCGGCCGCCGCCCCTGCCTGCCGGACATGCTGCCGGTGATCGGCCGCGGCTGGCGCCATCGCGGCCTGTGGTTCGACTTCGGCCACCAGCATCTCGGCCTGACCCTCGGGCCGGCGAGCGGCCGGCTGCTCGCCGAACTCGTCACCCACGCCGAACCCTTCATCGACCCGGCGCCCTATCGCGCGGAGCGCTTCGCGTGACATGACGACCCTGCCGCAGGAGGGCGCCGAGCGACGACGACACGGCCATGCCGGGGCGCTCGTTCTCGGCATGGCCGCCTGCCAGCTCGTCGGCTGGGGCGCGACCTATCACGCCCTGCCGGCGTTCCTTGCGCCGATCCAGGCGGAGCTGGGCTGGACGTCGACGCAGCTCAACGCCGGCTTCACGCTCGCTTTCGTCGTCTGCGACCTCGTGACGGTTCCTTCCGGCCGATGGTTCGACCGGCATGGCGGGCGCGCCATGATGACGCTGGGCGCCATTCTTCTGGCCGCCACGCTTGTCGCCTGGGCGCATGCCGGCGATCTCGCCGGCTTCTACATGATCATGGCTGTGATGGGCGTCGCCCAGGGAATGGGGCTGAACAATCTCGGCTTCGCCGCGGTGACCGCCAATGTGCGCGACTACCGGCGCGGCCTGAACATGCTGACGATCATCGCCGGGCTCGGCCCCAGCCTCGCCTTGCCGGTCGCCGGGTTGATGATTTCGACCTGGGGCTGGCGCGCCGCGCTCTATGGCCTCGCCGGCTTCGTGCTCGTCGGCTGCGCGCTCGTCAGCTTCGTCGTGCTGCGCGACTCGGTCGGCTCGCAGTCGCACGAGACGGCGGCCGAACGGGCCGACTCGCCGCTCGCCGCGGCGATGCGCCGACGCGCTTTCTGGCTGCTGGTCGTCGCCTTCTCGATCCATTGGTTCTCCAATGCCGGCCTCTCCATCCATGGCCTGCCGATGTTCACCGAATGGGGCCATTCCACCGGCGCCGGCATCTTGCTGATGGCGCTGATCGGTCCGGCGCAGGTCGCGGCGCGGTTGATGTTGATGTTCGTCTGGCCGCAGGCCACGGGCCGCGCCATGGGCCGGGCGATGTGGCTGATCTTCGCCGCCTCGATGCTGTTCCTGGCGCTGTTGGGGCGCGAGAGCTACGCCGGCCTCGTCGCCTTCGCGCTCGTCTATGGCGCGTCGAGCGGCGTCATGGTGGTCGCCCGCGTCACCGTCGTCGCCGAGATTTTCGGCGTGCGCGGCTACGGCGCGATCTCGGGCGCGATCGCCGCCTGCTCGATCGTCGCGCGCACCGGCGCGCCGCTGCTGCTGGCGCTCGCCCATGACGCGGCCGGCGGCTATGTCGAGGTCACGCAGGGCCTCGCCGCGCTCGCCTGCGTCGGCGCGGCGGCCTTCGTCGCCGCGACGGCGCCGCCGCCGGCGCGCCCGGACTGAAGGTTCAGGGCGCGATCCAGTTCCGCCAGGCGAAGACGATCGTCAGCGTCGCGCCGAAGCCGACGACGAAGCGCCGGATCGCCTCGGCCGGGACGATCTGCGCCAGCCGCGCGCCGAGCGCGCCGCCGACGATGTTGCCGGCGATCACGACAGCCCCGTGCGGCCAGCTCACCAGCTCCGTCGCGCCGAAGAAGAATCCGATCCCGGCCAGACTCGTCGTCGCGCCCATCAGGTTCTTCATCCGGTTCGCGCGCAGGATGTCCTCGACGCCGGCGAACCTCAGCAGCGCCAGCAGCAGGATGCCGAAGCCGGTGCCGAAATAGCCGCTGTAGACGCCGCCGGCGAAGAAGGCCGCGAGCACGCCCGGCCCGAACCTTTCGCCGCCGCCGCGCGCCATCCGCCTGTGCAGATCCGGGGCGAGCCAGAACAGCGCCGTCGCCAGACCGAGCATCGCCGGCACGATCAGCCGGAACGCCGCCTCGCCGGTCGCCGTCAGCGCCGCCGCGCCGACCAGCGTGCCGACAAAGGCGCTCGCATGGGCGCGCGCCGTCGGCGGCGTGACCGCCGGCGTTTGCGCGCGCTCGACCCACGCGGCGACGAACACCGCCGGCGCCAGCGCCACATAGGTCGTGGCGTTCGCCGCGACCGGCGACAGGCCGAGGAAGACGAGGCCGGGATAGACGAGGATGCCGGCGCCGCCGGCGATGGTCGAGACGACGCCGGCCGCGAGCCCGAGCGTCAGCAGCAGCAGGATTTCGCCCGCCCCCACCTCAGCCGCCGAACCGGCCGCGCCAGTCGGGCAAGGCGCCGGCGAAGGGCAGCGCCGTCGCCTCGTAGACGCCGCGCGCGATGGCCCGGGCGAGGCAGCGCGCGGCGAGCGCGCCGATCTCGGTCAGATCGCGCAGCTCGGGCGCGCGAGGATTGAGTCCGGTCGCAGCGGCGAAGATCGTGTCGCCGTCGAGCGCGGCGTGCGCCGGCTGCAAGGCGCTCGCCATGCCGTCATGGGCCTGCACGGCGACGCGCTTGGCCTGCGCCTTGCTCAGCTTCGCGTCGGTGGCGACGATGGCGATGGTGGTGTTCTGCGGCGCGTCGCCCTTCAGGCGCAGCGCCAGCGCGGCGCGCGGCAGCGGCGGCGCCGGCCAGCCCAGCCCGCCGAACTCCTGCGCCTGTTCGAAGGGCGCGGCCCAGAAATGCGGCCCCTCGCCGATCGTCGCCGAACCGATGGCGTTGACCGCGACCAGCGCGCCGACGCGATAGCCGCTGCGCGTCTCGTCGCTCGCCGAGCCGAGCCCGCCTTTCAGCGTGGCGGTGGTCGCGCCATAGCCGGCGCCGACCGTGCCGAGCGCGAAATGCCGCTCCGCCGCCCGCGCCGCGCGCCAGCCGAGCTCCCAGTAGGGCGGCTGCCGGTCCCAGTTCTTGTCGCCGCCGTTGTTGAGGTCGAACAGGATCGCGCCGGGCACGATCGGCACGCGCGCCGCGCCGACGCGGAAGCCGCGTCCCTGTTCGCGCAGCGCCGCCATGACGCCGCCCGGCGCGTCGAGGCCGAAGGCCGAGCCGCCCGACAGCGTCAGCGCGTCGATCGCCTCGACCGTCATGTCCGGCTCGAGCAGCGCCGCGTCGCGCACGCCCGGCGCGCCGCCATGGATGGCGATCGAGCAGACCGCCGGCGCCTCGAAGACGAGCGCCGTGACGCCCGAGGCGAGGTTCGCGTCATGGGCGTGGCCGACCCTCAGGCCCGGCACGTCGGTGATCAGATTGCGCATGCTCGCTCGCGTCGCCTCACTGCTGCGACCGGAACAGCGCCGGCCAGTCGCCGATCTCCTCGCCGCCGACGCCGTTGCAGGTCAGAAGCTGCGCGAACTGCGCCAGCTCGAAACCGCGCCCGGTCCACACATAGGCCCCCTTCTGGCCGCAATCGCCGACGCCGCGGCCCTTGCCGAAGAACGACAATTCGCCGGTTTTCGCATCGTAGTCGGGATTGATCAGCTGCGTCATCGTCTCGCCCGTCGGCGAACGGAAGACCAGCGCCTTGGCGCGGGCGACGTCGCGTCCCTCGACCAGCCAGAAGCGGCTGCCGAAGTTGTAGGCGCCGCTGTCGCAATAGAGTTCGACCAGCGAAGTGGCGCGCGACAGCCTGTAGACCGCGCCCGCCCCTTCCGCCCGGTCCTGACGCGGGCATTCGTCGGAAATCGCCGCCTTCAGCCGGCGCGCGAGCGCCTTCGCCAGCGCTTCGTCGCCGGCGCCGAAGGCCTCGGTCGAACGCCCGCGCAACCGCGGCAAAGGCCGTGGTCCCGGCACGGCGGCGGCCGGCCTCGCGCCGGGCCGGATCAGCGCCGTCGTCGTGCCGATGCGCCCCTGCGCCTCGTCGATGGCGATGAGCGTCGCCGCGAGCCCGGCGAGCGAGAAGACGACCTTCGCCGTCTCGTCGCTGGCGAGCGTCGCCGTCTCGCCCGTGCGCGCCAGGCCGATCAGCTGCTCGGCGAGAGGCTTGCCGGCGAGTTCGGCCGGCGCCTCCAGAATGCGGGCGCGGGCGACGTCGACCCCCTCGGCCTGGCCCGAGAGCTGCGGCCGTCCATCCGGCCCGGCCTTGATGTCGAGTCGCAGCCAGTGCTCGCTGCGCCGCTCCGCATAGCGCTGGAAGCCGTGCGCCACGCAGTCGCCGACATTGTCGCAGGCCAGCTCCCAATCTTTGAAGGTCTTGCCGACCGGCGCGGCGAAGGCGGCCGGCGCGGCGAGCAGCAGCGCGAAGGCGAGCGCGGCGGGTCTCATCGGACCTCCTTGTCCCCGCCGCGGCGGGCGCGCCGGCGGCACAGTCCCGTCAGCTATTGGATGCAGGCCGGCGCGGCAAGGGCGTGTAGCGTGGCGGCCGCGATTCGGGGGCGGCGCGTGTTCGCGGCGGAAGCATTGGCGATCGGTTCGGCGGCGAGCATCGCGGCGAGCGCCATGCTGGTCGATTCGCTGCGCGGCCGCGTCGGCCTCGTCAGGCTGACGCGCTGGCAGCTCACCGCCGCCTTCGCCATGTCGGCTTCGCTGTCGCTGGCGATCGGCGGCTGGCGCACACTCGAGCCCTGGAGCCTCGGCCTGCTGCTCGCCTCGGGCTTCTTCGGCATCGCCGTCGCCTCGACGACCTATTACGCGGCGATCTTCGCCATCGGCCCGCGGCTGACCGCGCTGCTGTTCTCGCTCGCCTCGCCCTTCGCGCTGGCGCTCGGCTACGTCTTTCTCGGCGAGACGATCTCGTCGACGCAGGGCGCGGGCGTGGCGCTGGTGCTCGCCGGCGTGGCGCTGGCGGTCGGCGGCGGTCGCGGCGCGGCTCTGGCGAGCGCCGGCCGCGCGCGTCTGTGGGGAATCGGCCTCGGCGTCGTCACCGCGCTCGGTCAGGCGCTCGGCGGCCTGCTGGCGCGCCCGGCGATGCAGGCCGGCGTCGAGCCGATCACCGCCATGGCGGCGCGTTCCGGCCTCGCCGCGCT
>JAEULW010000020.1 GCA_016793505.1 Methylobacteriaceae bacterium
CCATCCTCGCCGAGCCTGACGCTCTTCGTCACGAAGGCGTCGCTGGCGTTTTCGACATTGCGGTCGAGAAGCGTGGCCGCTGCGGTCGCCACCAGAGCCACCGCGATCAGGGCCGTCAGAATCGCGCGCATCGCTCGCTGCTCCACGGATACGAGATGTCTCATCATGCGGTCTCGCGCCGCGCGGCGCAAGCTCAGCCGCGCCCCGGCAGCCGGGCGAGCAGATCGATCAGCGCCCGGTCGTGCAGCACCGCCATGCGCTCGCGCGGGGTGATCCAGTCGACCAGTTCGTCGATGTCGCGGGCGTCGGCGAGCTTGGCCTCGGCCATCGCCCGCTCCACCGTGATCTCGCCGCGTCGGCGCGGCGCGGCGCGGGGCAGCAGCGACTCATGGGCGAAGCGGAAGGCGGGGTCGTCGTGAATGCGGCGAAGGCCGTCGCCTTCATCCTCGCCGCAGGCGGCCAGTTTCTGCGCGCCGGCGTTGGCGGCGACCGCGATCGGCGGCGGCGCCACCTCTTCGGGCGTGCGCAAGAGGCCGACGCGCTTCAGCGCCAGACCGAGGCCGAGCTGCGCCGTCGCCCAGGACAGGACGATCGCCAGGATCAGGCCGGCGATGGTCGGCGACATCCAGGCGACCAGCGAGGGCGCGATCAGCAGGCCGGCGATGAGGCTGACGACGCCGAGCGCGACATGCGAGCGGTGGCGGCGGACGATGGCGCGGAAGGGGATCGAGCCGTCGTCGCGGCGCTGCGGATTCCAGCCGGTGTCGCGGCCGAGCAGGATCTGCACGACCGAGCCGGACTGGATCAGCATCATGATCGGCGCGAGGAGGGCCGACATCAGCGTCTCGAACAGCGCCGACAGGATCAGCAGGACAGCGCCGCCCGACCGCTTGCGCACCCGCGCGTCGAACAGGGCGAGCAGCAGCCCGAGCAGCTTGGGGGCGAGCAGCACCGCCATGGTCAGCGCGAACAGCCACAGCGAACGCTCGGCGTCGAAGCGCGGCCAGGCGGGATAGAGCGAAAACTCGTCGGCGAAATATTCCGGGCGGATGTAGCGCGACTGCAGCACCAGCACGATGCCGACGATCAGCTGCGTCAGCCACAGCGGCGAGGCGAGATAGCCGAAGACGCCGGTGGCGAAATGCTGGCGCGAGGCCCAGCTCAGGCGCTTGGCCGGCATGATGCGCAGATGCTGCAGATTGCCCTGGCACCAGCGCCGGTCGCGGGCGGCCAGATCGATCAGCGAAGGCGGGCTCTCCTCGTAGCTGCCGCCGAGGGTTGGCAGCATGTAGACGTCCCAGCCGGCGCGCAGGATCAGCGCGGCCTCGACGAAATCATGGCTCAGCACATGGCCGCCGAAGGGCGGCTTGCCCTTCAGATCGGGCAGGCCGCAATGATCGGCGAAGGCGCGGGTGCGGATGATGGCGTTGTGGCCCCAGTAATTGCCGTCGCGGCCCATCCAGGCGGAGAGGCCGGCGGCGATGACCGGGCCATAGATGCGCGCGGCGAACTGCTGCACGCGGGCGAACAGCGTGTTGCGGTTGATGATCAGCGGCAGCGTCTGGATGATGCCGGCGTCGGGATCGGCCTCCATGGCGGCGGCGAGCGAGACGATGGCGTGGCCGGTCATCAGGCTGTCGGCGTCGAGCACGACCATGTGGTCGTAGGCGCCGCCCCAGCGACCGACGAAATCGGCGATGTTGCCGGCCTTGCGGCTCGTGTTCTTCGGACGGTGCCGGTAGTAGACGCGATGATCCGGCCCGAGCCGGGCGCGCATCGCCAGAAAGGCGCGCTCCTCGGCGATCCAGACATCAGGATTGGTGGTGTCGGACAACAGGAAATAGTCGAAGGCGGGGCCGAGGCCGGTCGCCTCGACATCGGCGCGGATCGCCTCGAGCGCGGCGAAGACGCGGCTCGGCGCCTCGTTGTAGATCGGCATCACGACGGCGGTGCGGGCGTTCAGCGCCGCCGGAAGCGGCAATGGCCGGCGCCGGCGGAACAGCAACGCCGTGAAGCCGACGACGGCGCTGGCGAAGGCGAGAGCGATCCAGGAGAAATTGACGACGAAGAGCAGCACCAGCGCCCATTCGAGCACGGTCACGCCGCCGACCTCGACGACCTTGTACATTTCCCAGGCGCCGTAGAGGGTCAGCGCCAGCCCGCCGCCGAAGACAATCAGCCGCGAAAGCCATGGATCGCGCCGCGGCGCGACGCGGGCGCGCCGCTCCGACCGCTCGAAACGGGTCAGCGACTGCGTCGGCATGGCGAGGCGCGATTCGGGCGGCATCGCCGCCGCTGTCGCCTCGATGACGGGGTTCGGGCGCGGCGCTACTGCGTCGTCCATCGATACAGCCAGGTTTCCGTCAGCGGCTTGCCGCCGGCGACGAGCACGAGCCGCAGCTCGCAGGCCGGGAGCTGGGCCGGGTCGAGATCGAACACGACGCGCATGCGCTTGCGCTCGCGGGCCAGGAAGGTGCGCACCAGGGTGATCGCGCCGGGCTGGGCCGTCACGTCGGCGCGCAGATCGGCCGGCGGATCGGCGAAGACCGGGCCGGTGAATTCGACGATGAAGCGTCGCCGGCGCGTCGCGCCGATGCGGCCGGAACGCGACAGCGTGGCGATCGCCAGAGGCGGCGGCTCGGGCGGATCCCAGCACCAGATCTGGCGATAGGCGAGCGCGATCTCGGCGCCGGCGGCGAGCGGCGCCTTCGGCCGCCAGTAGGCGATGACATTGTCGTTCGCCTCCGAATCCGCCGGGATCTCGACGAGTTGCACGCCTCCGGCGCCCCATTCGCCGATCGGCTCGACGAGCAGGGTCGGACGCAGCTCCCAGTGCTGGTCGTCGTCGAAGAAGCGATCAAAATCGCGCTCGCGCTGGACGAGGCCGAAGCGCTTCGGATTCTGGTCGACGAAACTCGAGATCTGCAGGCTCTCGCGATTGGACACGGGGCGCCAGACATATTCGCCGGCGCCGGTCTCCATCTGCAGGCCGGAGACCTCGTAGACCGCGGCGCGCGGATCGTCGGCGCGGCGCCGGTCGAGCGGGCCGAACAGCGAGGTCGCCTGCATCGGCGCGAGGCCGACATGGTCGAGCGCGACGCGCGGAAACAGCGTCGCCTCGACGTCGACCACCGTCGCGTCGCCGGGACGCAGCGTGAAGCGATAGGCGCCCGTCACGCTCTCCGAATCGAGCAGGGCGTGCAGCGTCAGCGCCGGCGCGGCCGCGGCGGGGCGTTCGATCCACAGAGCCGGGAAGTAGGGGAACTGCTCGCCCTTCGGCTCGGCGGTGGCGATCGCCAGGGCGCGCGCCATGACGCCGCTGTTCTGGCCGCGCGCCACGGCGCGGAAGGTCGAGGCGCCCTGGAACAGCGCCGTCTCGACCGGCGGGCCGTCCTGCCGGACGCGCAGGATACGCAGACCGGAAAAACCCAGCGCCGGCAGGCGGGCGGGCGGCGTCAGGCGGCCGAAGTCGAAGGCGGCCGGATCATAGCCGAGCGGCCGGGCGAGGCCGTTCTCCACGACATGGACGGTCGTCGTCTGCCAGAAGGCGGCGCCGCGATGCAGCGGCTCGACGACGAAGGCCAGACCTTCACCCGCCCACAGCGCCGCCTCCGGCCGCATGCGGATGCCGACATACTGATCGTAGGCAAGGTTGTTGAACGGGGCGGGCAGGTCGTTGGCCGGCGCCGCATAGGGCTTGCGCGAGAGCTCGCGGGCGATGTCGCGCACGGTCGCGGCGCCGAAGCGGGCGGGCTCGACGCCGGGCGGCGGGGCGGGCTGCGCCAGCGTCGCCGCGGGCGTGACGAGACTCGCGCCGGCGGCGGAAAGTCTGAGAAAGTCTCGACGGTCGAGCATGTCGTCTTTCGGCGGGGAGACCCGGCGCCGGAGCGCACGGGCGCATCTATAGCCCAAACGCGCGCAGCCGCGAGGCGTTTTTCGGCATGGCGGCATGCATGAAGCACAGGCGCTGCGGCGCTTTCCAAGCGGAGCGGGACTGGCTAAGCAACCGGACGATTCTCCGTCTCCAGGGCAAAGCCATGTCGCCTCCCGCGGTCACCCGCTCCTGCCTCGCCGTGGTGCTGGCCGCCGGCCAGGGCCAGCGCATGCGCTCGGAGCGGCCGAAGGTGCTGCACGAGATCGCCGGGCGCTCGCTGCTCGGCCATGCCATCGCCGCGCTGCGCGAGGCCGGCGTCGAGCGGATCGCGGTCGTCGTCGGGCCGGGGCGCGAGGATGTCGCCGCCGAAGCGCTGCGCCTTGCGCCGTCGGCGCGCATCTTCGTGCAGGCGGAACGGCGCGGCACGGCGCATGCCGTGCTGCAGGCGCGCGCGGCGATCGCCGAGGGCGTCGATGATGTCGTCGTCGCCTTCGCCGACACGCCGCTGGTGCGGCCCGAGACGTTCCGGGCGCTGCGGGCCGAGCTGACGCGGGGCGCAACCGTCGCCGCCCTCGGCTTCGAGGCTGCCGATCCGACCGGCTATGGTCGGCTGATCGTCGCCGACGGCGCGCTGACGGCGATCGTCGAGCACAAGGACGCGAGCCCAGCGCAGCGCGCCGTGACGCTGTGCAACGCCGGTCTGATGGCGATCGAGGGGCGTCACGCGCTGGCGCTGCTCGAGGCGATCGACGACCGCAACGCCCAGGGCGAGTTCTACCTGACCGACGCCGTCGCCAAGGCGATCGGGCGCGGCCTAGGCGCGCGGGCGCTCATCGCGCCGGAAGCCGAGGTGATGGGCGTCAACGACCGCGTCCAGCTCGCCGCCGCCGAAGCGCTGATCCAGACGCGGCTGCGCGAGGCGGCGATGCGCGGGGGGGCGACGCTGGTCGACCCGGCGAGCGTGCATTTCTCGCATGACACGCGGCTCGGGCGGGACGTGACGGTGGAGCCGGGCGTGTGGTTCGGCCCGGGCGTCGAGGTCGCCGACGGGGCGATCATCCACGCCTTCTCGCATCTCGAAGGCGCGCGCGTCGGACCGGACGCGACGATCGGCCCCTTCGCGCGGCTGAGGCCCGGCGCGGCGCTCGATCGCGACGCGAAGATCGGCAATTTCGTCGAGATCAAGAAGTCCAGCATCGGCGCCGGCGCCAAGGTCAATCATCTGTCCTATGTCGGCGACGCTTCGATCGGGGCGGGCGCCAATATCGGGGCGGGCGTCGTCACCTGCAACTACGACGGCTTCCTCAAATACCGCACCGAGATCGGCGACAAGGCTTTCGTCGGCACCAATTCCTCGCTGGTGGCGCCGGTGCGGATCGGGGCCGGCGCCTTCATCGGCTCGGGCTCGGTGATCACCCACGACGTCGCGGCGGACTCGCTGGCGGTGGGACGGGCGCGGCAGGTCGAGAAGGCGGGCTGGGCGCGCGCCTTCCGACTTAAGAAGGCGCAGGAAAAATCCGACGCAAAGGGTTGATGAAGCGTGCTGGTTACATTCGGTCACGCGAATTGACTTGAGCGCGATTCCGGCGCCGGGCTAGAGGTGGGCGAAGATGACGCGCCGGGCCGGCGCGAGACGGCGACAGCGAGAGGACCGGTCGGCATGTGCGGCATCGTGGGCATTCTGGGGCGCGAACCGGTCGCCCGTCATATCGTCGAATCGCTGAAGCGACTCGAATATCGCGGCTATGATTCAGCCGGCGTGGCGACGCTCGAGGGCGGCGTGATCACCCGCCGCCGGGCCGAGGGCAAGCTGCGCAATCTCGAGGCGCGGCTCGCCGAGGCGCCGCTGGCGGGGCTTGCCGGGATCGGCCATACGCGCTGGGCGACGCATGGCAAACCGACCGAGGTCAACGCGCATCCGCACGCCAGCGACGGGCTGGCGGTGGTTCACAACGGCATCATCGAGAATTTCCGGGAGCTGCGCGCCGAGCTGACGGCGAAGGGGCAGACCTTCACGACCGAGACCGACACGGAGGTCGTCGCGCATCTGGTCGGCGATTTCCTGCGCCAGGGCCTGTCCCCGCGCGAGGCGGTGGCGGCGACGCTGCCGCGGCTGAAGGGCGCCTTCGCGCTCGCCTTCCTGTTCGAGGGCCACGACGACCTGCTGATCGGGGCGCGGCAGGGCGCGCCGCTGGCGGTCGGCCATGGCGAGGGCGAGATGTATCTGGGCTCGGACGCGCTGGCGCTCGCGCCCTTCACCGACACGATCACCTATCTCGAGGATGGCGACTGGGTGGCGCTGACGCGCGACTCGGCGGAATTCCGCGACGTCGCCGGCCGGCTCGCCAACCGGCCGCGGATCAAGACGCAGGCCTCGGCCTTCCTCGTCGACAAGGGCAATCACCGCCATTTCATGGCCAAGGAAATCCACGAGCAGCCGGAGGTGGTCGGCCGCACGCTCGCCCATTATCTCGACATGTCGGCAGGGCGGGTGCGGCTGCCCTTCGATCTGCCGGTCGATCCGGCGGCGATCGACCGCATCTCGATCGTCGCCTGCGGCACGGCCTATCTCGCCGGGCTGACGGCCAAATACTGGCTCGAGCGCTTCGCCCGGCTGCCGGTCGAGATCGACGTCGCCTCCGAGTTCCGCTACCGCGAGGCGCCGATGTCGCGCGACGGATTGACCGTCGTCATTTCGCAATCGGGCGAGACCGCCGACACGCTGGCCTCGCTGCGCTACGCCAAGGGGCAGGGCCAGAAGACGCTCGCCGTCGTCAACGTCGCCACCTCGACGATCGCGCGCGAATGCGACGTCGTCGCCCCGACGCTAGCCGGGCCGGAGATCGGCGTCGCCTCGACCAAAGCCTTCACCTGCCAGCTCGCCGTGCTGGCCTCGCTGGCGATCGCGATCGGCCGCGGCCGCGGCGCGATCGCGCCGGAGACCGAGGCGCGACTCGTCGGCGATCTCATCGGCGTTCCCGGTCTGATGGCCGAGGCGATGAAGCGCGAGAGCCAGATCGCGAGCCTGTCGCATCATCTCTCGCGCGCCTCCGACGTGCTGTATCTCGGCCGCGGCACGGCGTTTCCGCTGGCCCTCGAGGGAGCGCTGAAGCTGAAGGAAATCAGCTACATCCACGCCGAGGGCTACGCCGCGGGCGAGCTCAAGCACGGGCCGATCGCGCTGATCGACGAAAACATGCCGGTGATCGTCATCGCTCCGTCCGACCAGTGGCTCGAAAAGACCGTTTCGAACGTGCAGGAGGTGGCGGCGCGGGGCGGGCGGATCGTGCTGATCGGCGACCGCAAGGCGGCGGACGAGGCGGCGGTGACGCTGGACGGCTTCGTCGCCATGCCGGACATGGCGCCGGAATTCGCGCCGATGGTCTACGCCGTGCCGGTGCAGATGCTCGCCTATCACACCGCCGTGACGATGGGCAAAGACGTCGACCAGCCGCGCAATCTGGCCAAGAGCGTCACCGTGGAATGAGCGGGCCGGCCTTGCCTTCGCCCGGGTCAGCCATCATCTTGGCCGGGCCATGACAGCCGGCGCGGCCGACAACGAGGCGTAACTTCCCGACATGACGATGCACCATGACGAGCAGGACGGATTCCTGACGCACGGGAAGCCCGGCCTCGGGGCGCGACTGCGCGCCTATTTCTTCACCGGCATCATCATCGTCGGGCCGCTGGCGGCCACCGCCTACATCACCTGGTGGTTCGTCGACACCGTCGACGGATGGATCAAGCCGCTGGTCCCGGTGCGCTTCTGGCCGGATTCCTACCTGCCGTTCCACCTGCCGGGGCTCGGCGTGATCATCGCCGTGTTCGGCCTGACGCTGCTCGGTTTCCTCGCCGCCAACCTGGCCGGGCGGACGTTGTTGCGCCTCGGCGAGCGCATCCTCGACCGGATGCCGGTGGTGCGCAGCATCTACAAGAGCCTGAAGCAGGTTTTCGAGACTGTCTTCTCCCAGCAGGGCTCGTCGTTCCGCAAGGTCGGCCTGGTCGAGTTCCCGGCCAAGGGCATGTGGTCGGTGGTGTTCATCTCCTCGCCGCCGGCCGAGAGCGTGCTGACGCATCTGCCGAAGGGCCAGCATATCTCGGTGTTCCTGCCCTGCACGCCGAACCCGACGACGGGCTTCTTCTTCTACCTGCCGGCGAGCGACGTCATCGAAGTGCCGATGACGCCGGACCAGGCCGCCAAGCTGATCATGTCGGCCGGGTTGATCCAGCCCGAGGTGCAGGCCCAGCTCGCCAACATGGCGGAAGCGGCGCGGCGCAACGGCGCGCCGCCGCTCGAGCCGCCGCGCGCGGCGGGCCGGGCGGGGTGAAGGCTTCGTAAAGCCTGACGCGCGAGCGCGGCGGCCTTGTCTTGCAAGCGTCGCAAACGGGTCACATCATCGCCTGTCACAGCTTCGCGCCGCAGGGAAGACGCCGCAGATGGATCACGCAGCCGTCAAGCCGGCCGCCGCCGGGCCCGCGATCGACGCTCCGGCCGAGGCCGCGCCCGATCTGGCGAGCCAGCCGCAACGCTTCATCAATCGCGAATTGTCCTGGCTGGAGTTCAACCGGCGCGTGCTCGAGGAGGCCGGCAACGCCGGGCACCCGCTGCTCGAACAGCTGCGCTTCCTGTCGATCTCGGCGAACAATCTCGACGAGTTCTTCATGGTGCGCGTCGCCGGCCTGCGCGGGCAGGTGCGCTCGGGTCTGACGCAACCCTCGCAGGACGGGCTGTCGCCGGCCGAGCAGCTGGTGCGCATCGCCGAGCGCGTGTCGTCTCTGGCGAGCGACCAGCAGGCGCGCTGGCGGGCGCTGAAGGTCGATCTCGAGGCGGCCGGCATCGTCATCGTCGATCCGGCGACGCTGGACAAGGCCGAACGGATCTGGCTCGAGGAGCATTTCCTCAATCACGTCTTCCCGGTGCTGACGCCGCTGGCGGTCGACCCGGCGCATCCCTTCCCGTTCATTCCCAATCTCGGCTTCTCGCTGGCGCTGGAGCTGCAACGCGGCGGCGACGGGCGACGGCTCAACGCGCTGATCCGCGTGCCCAACAAGGTCGAGCGATTCATCCGCCTGCCCGACGCAGCGGCGGGGACGATGCGCTTCGTCATGCTCGAACAGGCGATCGCGCTGCACACATCGCGCCTGTTCCCGGGGTATGCGGTGACGGGGCAGGGCGCCTTCCGCGTCATTCGCGACTCCGACATCGAGGTCGAGGAAGAGGCCGAGGATCTTGTGCTGCAATTCGAGACGGCGCTGAAGCGGCGGCGGCGCGGTTCGGTGATCCGGCTCGAACTCGACGCGCAGATGCCGGCGAACCTGCGCAGCTTCGTGGCCGAGGAGATCGAGGTCGGCAGTTACGAAGTGTTCCTCGTCGACGGCATGCTGGCGCTGAACGAACTGTCCTTCCTCGTCGGGCTGGACCGGCCCGACCTGAAGTTCCAGCCCTACAATCCGCGCTTTCCCGAGCGCGTGCGCGACAATCGCGGCGATACGCTGGCGGCGATCCGGCAGAAGGACCTGATCGTCCATCACCCTTACGAGTCGTTCGACGTCGTCGTGCAGTTCCTTTCGCAGGCGGCGCGCGATCCGAACGTCGTGGCGATCAAGCAGACGCTCTACCGCACCTCCTCCGACAGTCCGATCGTGCGCGCGCTGATCGAGGCGGCGGAGGCGGGCAAGTCGGTGACGGCGCTGGTCGAGCTGAAAGCGCGCTTCGACGAGGAGGCCAATATCCGCTGGGCGCGCGATCTCGAACGCGCCGGCGCGCAGGTGGTGTTCGGCTTCATCGAACTGAAGACGCACGCCAAGCTGTCGATGGTGGTGCGGCGCGAGGCCGGCCAGCTCGTCACCTACTGCCATGTCGGCACCGGCAACTATCATCCGATCACCGCGCGCATCTACACCGACGTTTCGCTGTTCACCGCAGATCCGGTGATCGGCCGCGACGTGGCGCGCATCTTCAACTACATCACCGGCTACGCCGAGCCGCAGAATCTCGAGCAGATGGCGGTCTCGCCGATCACCCTGAAGAAGCGGCTGCTCGATCACATCGAGCAGGAGAGCCGTTTCGCGCGGGCCGGCAAGCCGGCGCAGATCTGGGGCAAGTGCAACGCGCTGGTCGATCCGCAGATCATCGACGCGCTCTATGCGGCGAGCCGGGCGGGCGTGAAGATCGACCTCGTCGTGCGCGGCATCTGCTGCCTGCGGCCGGGCGTCGCAGGACTTTCGGACAATATCCGCGTCAAGTCGATCATCGGCCGCTTTCTCGAGCACACGCGCGTCTACGCCTTCGGGGGCGGGTACGGCCTGCCGCACCCCAAGGCGCATGTCTATATTTCGTCGGCCGATCTGATGCCGCGCAATCTCGATCGCCGCGTCGAGTCGCTGATCCCGATCCTGAACGCCACGGTCCACGAGCAGGTGCTCGACCAGATCATGGTGGCGAACCTGAAGGACAATCAGCAGAGCTATGCGGTCTTGCCCGACGGATCGAGCGCGCGCATAGTCCCGCCCGCCGGCGAGGCGCCGTTCAACGCGCACCGCTTCTTCATGACCAATCCGAGCCTGTCCGGACGTGGCAAGTCTCTCAAGAAAAGCGGTCCCCGCAGCCTTCCCCTCCGCAAGCACGAGGCCTGAGCGCGAGGCGCCGGGGCGCCTCGCCGTCGGCGCGCCGGTCGCGGTCGTCGACATCGGCTCGAATTCGGTGCGCCTCGTCATCTATGAAGGGCTGACGCGCGCGCCGACGCCGATCTTCAACGAGAAGGTGCTGTGCGGTCTCGGCAAGGGCGTCGCGACGACCGGCATGCTCGCGCCCGACGGCGTCGCCAAGGCGATCTCGGCGCTGCGCCGCTTTCGCGTGCTGTGCGAGACGAGCGGCGTGTCGGACGTCGCGGTGATCGCGACGGCCGCGGCGCGCGAGGCGCGCAATGGCCGCGAATTCCTGGCGCAGGCCGAGGCGGCGATCGGCGCGCCGGCGACGCTGATCTCGAGCAAGCGCGAGGCCGAGCTCGCCGCGCTCGGCGTCGCCTCGTCGATCCATCGCGCCGACGGCGTCGTCGGCGATCTCGGCGGCGGCTCGCTGGAGCTCACCGACGTGACGGCCGGCGCCGGCGGCGCGGCGAAGATCGGCGCCTGGACCTCGTTGCCGCTCGGCGGTCTGGCCCTGATGGACAAGTCGGGCCGTTCGCCGAAGAAGGCGGCGCGCATCGTCCGCGAGGCGCTGGCCGACTGCAAGCCGCTGAAGAACCTTTCCGGCCGCACCTTCTATGCGGTGGGCGGCACCTGGCGCGCGCTGGCGCGGCTGCACATGGAGCAGCGCAGCTATCCGCTGCATGTGATGCACGGCTATGTCATCCCGACGCGGGATGCGATCGATTTCGCCCATCTCGTCGAGGTGGTGAATGTCGACGCGCTGGCGGCGATCGAGGCGGTGAACATGGCGCGCCGGCCGCTGCTCGCCTATGGCGCGGCGGTGCTGGAACAGATCATCCGGCAGGCGCGGCCCTCCGAGATCGTCGTCTCGGCCCTGGGCGTGCGCGAGGGGCTGCTCTACGAACGACTCGACAAGGCGCAGCGGCGCGCCGATCCGCTGCTGACCGCAGCGCGCGATCTCAACACGCTGCGTTCGCGTTCGCCGCGTCACGGCGAGGAGCTGTGCGACTGGACGGACGCCTTCTTCGCCTCCTCGAACCTCGCCGAAACCGAGGACGAGCGGCGGCTGCGGCATGCGGCCTGTCTGCTCGCCGACATCGGCTGGCGGGCCCATCCCGACTATCGCGGCGAACAGGCGCTGAACATCATCGCGCACGCCGCCTTCACCGGCATCGATCATCCCGGCCGCGGTTTTCTGGCGCTCGCCATTTCCTATCGCCATCTCGGCGTCGACGAGGACGTTCGGCCGCAGCTGCGCGCGCTGGTCGCCGCCTCGATGCTCGACAAGGCGCGCGTGCTCGGCGCGGCGATGCGCGTCGCCTACATCACCTCGGCGGCGAACGCCGGCGTGCTGCCGCAGACGCCGCTTGTCTGTCGCAAGGACGTGCTGGAGCTGCGCCTGCCGCGCGCCATGGCCGATCTCGGCAATGAACGTCTCATCGGCCGCATGAAGCAGCTTGCGCGGCTGATCGGCCGCGAGCCGCGCATCGAGATCGGCGATTAGGACTCGCGCGCCAGCGCCTGCGCCAGCGCGACGAAGCCGGCGACGTCGATCTCTTCGGCGCGGCGCGCGCCGTCGATCGCCGCCGCCGCGAGCAGCTCGGCGCCATCACGCGGGCGGCCGCGCCAGACGAGGCTTTTCAACGACTGCCGAAGCATCTTGCGGCGCTGGCCGAAGGCGGCGCGCGTGATCGCCGACAGCGCCGCGCCGTCACAGGGCAGGGGGTTCGCCCGCGGAACGAGTTCGACGACGGAGGAGGTCACCTTCGGCGGCGGCGTGAAGGCGGCTGGCGGCAGATCGAACAGGATCCTCGCCTCAGCGCGCCAGCCCGCCAGAACGGCGAGCCTGCCATAATTGGCGCGATCGGCGGGCGTGGCGACGATGCGTTCGGCGACCTCGCGCTGGAACATCAGCACGAGACGATCGAACCACGGCGGCCAGGGTTCGCTCTCCAGCCAGCCGACCAGCAGCGCGGTGGCGACGTTGTAGGGCAGGTTGGCGACGACGCGGGCCGGGCGCGCGGCGCCGATGATCGCCTTATGATCGAGCGTCAGCGCGTCGCCGGCGACAACGTCGAGCCGGCCGGGCCAGCGCGCCGCGACATCGGCGAGCGCCGCCAGGCAGCGCTCGTCGCGCTCGACGGCGACGACGCGCGCCGCGCCTTCGGCGATGAGCGCGCGGGTGAGGCCGCCCGGTCCGGGGCCGATCTCCAGCACGGTCACGCCCTCGAGCGGGCCGGCGGCGCGGGCGATCTTGCGCGTCAGATTGAGGTCGAAGAGGAAGTTCTGGCCGAGCGATTTCTTCGCGGCGAGGCCATGCGCGGCGACGACCTCGCGCAGCGGCGGCAAGCCGTCGTCGCGCATCAC
>JAEULW010000063.1 GCA_016793505.1 Methylobacteriaceae bacterium
GGCGCCGCGCGTCATTCCCGGCGTCGCCGCGCCGCCGTCGGCCCAGACCGCGACGCCCGCGACGCCGCAGCCCGCCGGCGCGGCCGGTCCGCGCGAGGAGTTCAACACCGCGCTCGAACTCTATCGCGCCGGCCAGTACGAAAGCGCCGAGACGGGCCTCAAATCCTTCCTCGTCAAGAATCCGAAGAGCCGCCTCGCCCCCGACGCGATCTATTATCTCGGCGAGACCTATTTCCAGCGTGGCCGGCATCGCGAGGCTGCCGATCAGTACTTGAAGATCGCCACCGAATACGCCCAGACGACCCGCGCGCCCGACAGCATGCTGCGCCTCGGCCTCGCCCTTCAGGCGATGGGCGCCAAGGAGCAGGCCTGCGCGACGCTCGGCGAGATCGCCCGCAAGTATCCGGCCGCGAGCGCCGCCGTCCGCGGCGCCGACCGGGAAATGAAACGCGCCCGATGCTGAGCGCCGGGGTCGGCCCGTTCGCGCCCTGGGCGGGCGCGCGCGGCGTCGTCCTCGCCGTCTCGGGCGGCCCCGATTCGATCGCCCTGATGCGACTGGCGGCCGACTGGCGCGCCGCCGGCGCCCCGCGCCTCTCCGTCGCCTGCGTCGACCATCGGTTGCGGCCGGAATCCACCCGCGAGGCGGAGGCCGTCGTCGCGCAGGCCGCCCGTCTCGGCTTCGACGCCGTGACCCTCGTCTGGGCCGAGGCGCAGCCGGGCCCCGCCCTGCAGGAGCGCGCCCGCGCCGCCCGCTACCGCCTGCTCTCCGCCGAGGCCCGCCGGCGCGGCGCCGACGTGGTGATGACCGCCCACCACGCCGACGACCAGGCCGAGACCGTGCTGATGCGCCTGTCGCGCGGCTCCGGCGTCGCCGGCCTCGCCGGCATGGCCGCCTCGACCCGGCGCGGCGGCGTCGAGATCGCCCGGCCGCTGCTCGGGCTGCGCAAGGCGGCGCTGGTCGAGCTGTGCCGGCGCGAAGGGCTTGCCTTCGTCGACGATACGATGAACGCCGACCCCCGTTTCGCCCGCGCCCGCCTGCGCCGCGTCCTGCCCGGCCTGGGCCTCGACGTCGACGCGCTGCTGCGCCTCGCCGCCCGCGCCGCCCGCGCCGACGCCGCGCTGGAGCGCGCCGCCGCGGACGTCCTGCCCGTGCAGGCGCGCGCCGTCGGCTGCGCGCTCGACCTTGCCGCCCTCGCCGCCGCGCCCGCCGAACTCCGCCTGCGCGCCCTGCGCCGGGCGATCGAGACGGCGGCGCCGCCCCTGCCCGACGCCGCGCCGCTCAGGCTCGAGCGGCTGGAGGCGCTGGAGGCCCGCTTCGCCGCCGCTCTCGCCGCCGGCGCGCCCTTCGCCGCGACGCTCGGCGGGGCGGCGCTCAGGCGGACGGCGGCGACGCTCGACATCCGCCCGGCCCCGCCCCGGCGCGCAAGCCCGCATTCACCGCGTGTGGCCGCAACACTTGGCAAGGCCGGATTGCGGACATAAATACATTGCAACCTATTGTCGCGGCCCGGCTGCGCCGCGAACGGGGTCGACGCGGACCCGCACAGGGCTGAGGCCCGTCAGGATCGGTGATGAATCCGAATTTCAGGAATTTCGCGCTCTGGGTCATCATCTTCCTGCTGGTGCTGGCGCTGGTGACGCTGTTCCAGAATCCGTCGCAGCGCTCCGCCTCGACGCAGGAGATCACCTTCAGCCAGCTGCTGACCGAGGTCGACGCCGGCCGCGTCCGCGAGGTGACGATCTCCGGCCCCGAGATCAGCGGCCATTACGTGTCCGGCGGCGCCTTCTACACCTACGCCCCGCTCGCCCCCGGCCTCGTCGACAAGCTCTACGGCAAGGGCGTGTCGATTTCGGCCAAGCCGCCGACCGAGGGCAATTCCTGGTTCGTGACGCTGCTCGTCAATGGCCTGCCGCTGCTCGCCTTCCTCGGCGTCTGGATTTTCCTGTCGCGGCAGATGCAGGGGGCCGGCGGCAAGGCGATGGGCTTCGGCAAGTCGAAAGCCAAGCTGCTGACCGAGGCGCATGGCCGCGTCACCTTCGAGGACGTCGCCGGCATCGACGAGGCCAAGGAAGACCTGCAGGAGATCGTCGAGTTCCTCAAGGACCCGCAGAAGTTCCAGCGCCTCGGCGGCCGCATTCCGCGCGGCGTGCTGCTCGTCGGCCCGCCCGGCACCGGCAAGACGCTCACCGCGCGCGCCGTCGCCGGCGAGGCCAACGTGCCGTTCTTCACGATCTCCGGTTCGGACTTCGTCGAGATGTTCGTCGGCGTCGGCGCGAGCCGCGTGCGCGACATGTTCGAGCAGGCCAAGAAGAACGCGCCCTGCATCATCTTCATCGACGAGATCGACGCCGTCGGCCGGCATCGCGGCGCCGGCCTCGGCGGCGGCAATGACGAGCGCGAGCAGACGCTGAACCAGTTGCTCGTCGAGATGGACGGCTTCGAGCAGAACGAGGGCATCATCATCATCGCGGCGACCAACCGCCCCGACGTGCTCGACCCCGCGCTGCTGCGTCCCGGCCGCTTCGACCGGCAGATCGTCATCCCCAATCCCGACGTCAACGGCCGCGAAAAGATCCTGCGCGTGCATGTGCGCAAGGTGCCGCTCGCTCCCGACGTCAACCTCAAGACGCTGGCGCGCGGCACGCCCGGCTTCTCCGGCGCCGACCTGATGAACCTCGTCAACGAGGCCGCGCTGCTCGCCGCCCGGCGCGGCAAGCGCATCGTCACGATGATCGAATTCGAGGACGCCAAGGACAAGGTGCTGATGGGCGCCGAGCGCCGCTCGATGGCGATGAGCGAGGAGGAAAAGCGCCTCACCGCCTATCACGAGGCCGGCCACGCCATCGTCGGCCTCAGCGTCCCGGCGGGCGTTCCGGTGCACAAGGCGACGATCATCCCGCGCGGCCGCGCGCTCGGCCTCGTCCAGTTCCTGCCCGAGGGC
Source organism: Methylobacteriaceae bacterium (assembly GCA_016793505.1). Lineage (GTDB taxonomy): Bacteria > Pseudomonadota > Alphaproteobacteria > Rhizobiales > Beijerinckiaceae. The sequence continues at coordinate 2,943 of JAEULW010000063.1, forward strand.
GACCGCTATTCGATGAAGTACAAGGAGTTCACCTCCCAGCTCGCCGTCGCCATGGGCGGCCGCGTCGCCGAGGAGCTGACCTTCGGCAAGGACAACATCACCTCGGGCGCGGCCTCCGACATCCAGCAGGCGACGAAGCTCGCCCGCGCCATGGTGACCCGCTACGGCTTTTCCGACGAGCTCGGCACGGTCGCCTATGGCGACAACAATGACGAGGTCTTCCTCGGCATGTCGGTCCAGCGCCAGCAGAACGTCTCCGAGGCGACGGCGCAGAAGATCGACCAGGAAGTGCGCAAGCTGGTCGAGACCGGCTACGAGACGGCGCGCAAGATCCTCACCGAGAAGCGCGAACAGTTCGAGATGCTGGCGCAGGCGCTGCTCGAATACGAGACGCTGTCGGGCGAGGAGATTCTCGGCCTGATGCAGGGCAAGAAGCCGTTGCGCGAATCCGACGACGAGCCGACGACGCCGCGCGGCTCGCCGGTCCCGAGCGCCGGCCGCCCGCGCCCGCCGAGTCCCGACGCCGGGCTCGAGCCGCAGCCGCAGGCCTGACAGCGACGCGATTTAACCATTTCGGCAGGGCCCGGCCGCGCGCCGGGCCCTTTTTCGTTACAATTCGATCGATCGCGCCGCGCTTGCCTCGACCGGCGGCGCATGGTTGTTGAACCCGCCGATTCGCGCCGCAGCGCGGCCCCGGCGAGACCACGGACGACGGACCTTCGCCATGAGCCGCAAATATTTCGGGACGGACGGCATCCGCGGGCGCGCCAACGGCCTCATCACGCCGGATCTCGCCTTGCGCGTCGGCCAGGCGGCGGGCGTCGTCTTCCGCCGCGGCGACCACCGCCACCGCGTCGTCATCGGCAAGGACACCCGGCTCTCCGGCTACATGATCGAGATGGCGCTCGTCTCCGGCTTCACCTCGATGGGCATGGACGTGCTGATGCTCGGCCCGGTGCCGACGCCGGCCGTCGCCATGCTGACGCGCTCGATGCGCGCCGATCTCGGCGTCATGATCTCGGCCTCGCACAACGCCTACGAGGACAACGGCATCAAGCTGTTCGGCCCGGACGGCTTCAAGCTGTCGGACGAGGTCGAACTCGAGATCGAGGCGCTGATCGATTCCGACATGCAGAAGAAGCTGTCGAAATCCGCCGATCTCGGCCGCGCCAAACGCATCGACGACGTGCGCGCCCGCTACATCGAATTCGCCAAGCGCACGTTGCCGCGCCACGTTTCGCTCGAGGGCCTGCGCATCGTCGTGGACTGCGCCAACGGCGCAGCCTATCGCGTCGCGCCCGAGGCCCTGTGGGAGCTCGGCGCCGAGGTCTTCGAGCTCGGCGTCGATCCGGACGGCTTCAACATCAACCGCGACGTCGGCTCGACCGCGCCGGCCGCGCTGGTCGCCAAGGTGAAAGAGGTGCGCGCCGACGTCGGCATCGCCCTCGACGGCGACGCCGACCGCGTGCTGATCGTCGACGAGAAGGGCCACACCGTCGACGGCGACCAGCTGATGGCGGTGATCGCCGAGAGCTGGCACTACACCGGGCGCCTCGCCCGCGCCGGCGTCGTCGCCACCATCATGTCCAATCTCGGCCTCGAGCGCTTTCTCGAATCGCTCGGCCTCGAACTCGCCCGCACCGCCGTCGGCGACCGCTACGTGCTCGAGCACATGCGCCAGCACGGCTACAATCTCGGCGGCGAACAGTCGGGCCACATGATCATGTCCGACTATTCGACCACCGGCGACGGCCTCGTCGCCGCCCTGCAGCTGCTCAGCGTGGTGCGCGAGCAGCAGAAGCCGGTGAGCGAGGTCTGCCGGCGCTTCGACCCGCTGCCCCAGATCCTCAAGAACGTCCGCTACGACGCCGCCAACCCGCTGACCGAGGCGCGCGTCGCCGGCGTCATCGAGGAGGCGCGCCGCCGCCTCGGCGAATCCGGCCGTCTCGTCATCCGCCCCTCAGGCACCGAACCGGTGATCCGCGTCATGGGCGAGGGCGACGATCACGCGACCGTCGAGCGGGCCGTCGATTCGGTCTGCGCGGCGCTGCGGGCGAGCGCGGCGGCGGCCTGAGGCGGCGCCGGCAGGCGCACGCGGCCCGGCCGTACAGCGGGTTAAGCCTAATTTTTAGGGTTAAGCCTGCCTTAACCCCTTTCTGCGATTTTCCCGACGTTGGTCAGCGTGGGCCGGAACGCGCCCGCACGAACGTAAGGAAAATTGTCATGGGCAGCCTCAAAGCGCTCACCTTGGCGGGCGGCGTCGCATTGGCGGCGTCGACGGTTGCGCGAGCCGCCGACCTGCCGCCCCCTCCCCCGCCCGAGCCGGCGCCGATCGTCGCCGCCGATTTCGGCGGCTGGTATCTGCGCGGCGACGTCGGCATCGGCATGCATGTCGGCCGTCCGGCGCTGCGCACGACGCCTGATCCCCTGGCGACCGGCGCCTTCAACGGCTGCGACGGCGCGGGCGGCACCGGCAACTGCTACACCGGCGCCACTTACGGCGCCTACAACTTCCTCAACCCCAACATCTCGCGCTCGACCTTCGTCGGCCTCGGCGTCGGCTATCAGCTCAACCACTGGCTGCGCGCCGATGCGACGCTGGAATTCCGCGGCGGCGCGCATCTGCAGGCCGTCGACCAGTTGCTCGAGACCGGCACCTACACCTTCGTCAACGCCGACGGCACGATCGGCTTCGGCCCCGCCGCCTACAGCCGGCCGCTGCGCAACTTCTATCGCGGCAGCGTTTCCTCGATCGTCGCCATGATCAACGGCTATGTCGATCTCGGCACATGGCACGGCGTCACCCCTTACGTCGGCGTCGGCGTCGGCCTCGCCCGCAACACCATCTCCGGTTTGACCGATCAGGGCTTCAGCTACAACTCGCTGAACGGCGTCGGCTCGCCGACCGGCGGCTTCTGGACCGACGGCCACAAGACCAACTTCGCCTGGGCGCTGATGGCCGGCCTCGGCTACTCCGTGTCGAGCAATCTCAAGCTCGAACTCGGCTACCGCTACATGAACCTCGGCAAGATGACGTCGGGCGCCTCGCGCTGCTTCAACGGCACCGGCGCCGGCGGCGGCTTCGCCCCCTGCTCGATCAAGATCTCGACCGGCTCGATCGATTCGCACGACGTGCGCATCGGCATGCGCTGGATGCTCGGCGAGG
>JAEULW010000064.1 GCA_016793505.1 Methylobacteriaceae bacterium
ACGGTGACGGGAAAGTTGAAGCCCTTCGGATCGCGCCAGGGCCCGCGCACCATGTAGTCGAGCCACAACTCGGCGACATAGACGAGCATCAGGCTGGTGAGGATTTCCGAGACGCCGAGCCGCACCCTGAGCAGCGCCGGAACCATCGCATAGGCCGCGCCGGCCGCCGCGCCGATGATCAGCATCGCCGGCAGGATCCACCAGCCGCCGATCAGCCCCTGCCCGGCCCCGTCATGCGTCAGGACGCCGAGCCAGCCGCCGATCGCCCCGCCGACGACGAATTGCCCCTCCGCGCCGATGTTCCAGACATTGGCGCGGAAACAGAACGACAGCCCGACGGCGATCAGCGCCAGCGGCGCAGCCTTGACCGCGATCTCCTGCAGCGACCAGCCCTGCGTCAGCGGCTCGATGAAATAGACGACGAAGGCGCGCGTCGGCGACTTGCCGAGGGCGGCGACGACAAGCCCGCCGATCAGGATCGCCACCACGAAAGCCAGCGCCGGCGCCGCCCATTCGAGCAGGCGCGAACGCTCGGAGCGCGGCTCCAGATCAATACGCATGGCGACGCGCCTCCGCAGGAAGCGACGCGAAGCGCGAGGCGCGAGGCGCCATGCGAGTCCGGCTTACGCGTCCTTCGACAGCCTCAGGACGAAGATGGCGGCGGCCGCGCAGACAACCGGGCCCCGCACGCCGAGCGAAGTCGAAGCGCGCCGCGCGGCGGGTGCGCGGCGGCGAACGGTCGCGTCCTACGACACACTCGGAACGAGCGGCGGCCGGGCTCATGCGCTCAATCGGCATGATGCACCGTCGGATGCGCGCCGCCCATCAGCAGGCCGATCTCCTCGCGGCTGGCGCTGCGCGCCTCGAGCGGCGCCGACAGGGCGCCGTCATGGATGACCGCGATGCGGTCGGAAATCTCGAACAGCTCGTCGAGGTCCTGGCTGATGATCAGCGCCGCCGCGCCGCGCGCCACGAGATCGAGGATCGCCTGGCGGATCGCCGCCGCCGCCGCCGCGTCGACGCCCCAGGTCGGCTGATTGACGACGAGCACGCCCGGCTCGCGCAGGATTTCGCGCCCCACCACGAATTTCTGCAGATTGCCGCCCGACAGCGTGCGCGCCGGCGGATCGTCGCCTGACTTGCGCACGTCGAAGGTCTCGATGATCCGCATCGCCGCCGCCCGCGCCGCGCCGGCGGCGACGAAGCCGCCCTTGGCGAGCCCGCCGGTCGCATGCCGCGACAGCACGACATTGTCGGACAGCGAGAAGTCGGGCGCCGCGGCGTGGCCGTTGCGTTCCTCCGGCACGAAGGAGGCCTGCAGCAGCCGCCGCGCCGTCACGCCCGACAGGCCGCAGGGCTTCCCGTCGATCCAGATCGCCTCGTCGACATCGGCCCGCGTCTCGCCCGACAGCGCCGCGAACAACTCGCTCTGGCCATTGCCGGCGACGCCGGCGACGCCCAGCACCTCGCCGCCGCGCACCGACAGATTGACGTTGCGCAGCGCCACGCCATGCATCTCGCGCGAGGCGAGCGACAGGTGTTGCGTCACGAGCCGCGGCTCGCCCGGCTGATGCGCCCCGGCCGGCCGCGCCTCGGCGACGTCCTGTCCGACCATCAGCGCGGCCAGCGAGCGGGCGCTTTCGCGCCGCGGATCGCAGGCGCCGACCACCTTGCCGCGCCGCAGGATGGTGGCGCGGTCGCACAGGCGCTTCACCTCCTCGAGGCGATGCGAGATGTAGAGCAGCGCCCGCCCCTCGGCCTTCAGACTGTCGAGCGTCTCGAACAGCTTTTCGGCCTCCTGCGGCGTCAGCACCGAGGTCGGCTCGTCGAGAATGATCAGCTTGGGATCCTGCAACAGGCAGCGACAGATCTCGATGCGCTGCCGCTCGCCGGCCGACAGCGACCACACCGGCCGCGTCGGATCGAGCGCCATGCCGTAACGCTCCGAAACGCTGGCGATGCGCGCCGCCACCTCGCCGCGCGCCGTCGTCTTCGGCAGCGCCAGCTCGATGTTCTCGGCGACGGTGAGATTGTCGAACAGCGAGAAATGCTGGAACACCATGCCGACGCCGAGCGCCCGCGCATGATCGGGATTGGCGAGGCGCGTCGGCCGTCCCTCCCAGCGCATTTCGCCAGCGGTCGGCTCGAGCAGGCCGTAGAGCATCTTCACGAGCGTCGACTTGCCGGCGCCGTTCTCGCCGAGCAGCGCCTGCGTCTCGCCGCGCCGCACCTCGAGATCGACGCGATCGACGGCGGTGAAGTCGCCAAAACGCTTGACGATGCCGCTGAGCGCGACGAGCGGCGCGTCCGCAGTCGGCGCGCCGCTCATGCCGGCAGGGTCCGGCGCGGTCGGCTCATGGAACGAGCACGCTCGCGCCTGTCGTCTTCCTCGACTCGAGATCGCGATGGCATTGCGCGACATCGGCGAGCTTGTAGCGCGCATGCACGTCGATCTTCACCGCGCCCGAGGCGATCGCCTGCATCAGATCGTCGGCCATGGCGCGCAGCCGCTCCGGCGTCGAGGCGTAGGTGAACAGCGTCGGCCGCGTCGCGAACAGCGAGCCTTTTTGCGACAGGAGGCCGAGATTGAACGCCTCGACCGGCCCCGACGCATTGCCGAAGCTGACGAACATGCCGAGCGGGCGGATGCAGTCGAGCGAGGCCGGGAAGGTGTCCTTGCCGACCCCGTCATAGACGACGTCGCACAGCTTGCCGCCGGTGATCTCCTTGACGCGCGCGGCAAAATTCTCCTCGCGATAGAGGATCACGTGATGCGCGCCGGCCTCGCTCGCCAGCTTCGCCTTGTCGTTTGAGCCGACCGTGCCGATCACCGTGCAGCCGAGCGCCCTGGCCCACTGGCAGAGGATCAGCCCGACGCCGCCCGCTGCGGCGTGCACGAGGATCGTGTCGCCCGCCTTCACCGGAAACGTCTGGCGCAACAGATACTGGGCGGTGAGGCCCTTCAGCATCATCGCGGCGCCGGTTTCGTAGCTGATCGACGGCGGCAGCTTGACGAGCTGGGCGGCCTCGATCAGCCGCTCGGCGCAATACGAGCCGCGCGACGTGCCATAGGCGACGCGGTCGCCGACCGCGACATTGGTCACGCCCTCGCCGACGGCGACGACGTCGCCCGCCCCCTCGCTGCCCGGCGTGAACGGCGTCGGCAGGGGGTAGAGGCCGGAGCGGTGGTAGACGTCGATGAAGTTGACGCCGATCGCCTTGTGCCTGAGCAGGACCTGGCCCTTGCCCGGCTTGCCGACCTCGACATCCTCGTAGGACATCGCTTCCGGTCCGCCCGGCGCCTTCACCACGATCGCTTTCGTCATCGAGTCCTCCCGGCGCCCCGCGCCTTGACGCGCATAGTAGGGATGCTGGCGAAGCGCCTGCAACCACTTCTCACAGCAAGGCCGCAGGTTTTAGGATGCCCCCGATCCCGGCGAATCGCGCGCCACAATTCTACATAAGGCACTTGTAATAAGATGAGCGCGCGTCCCTCGCCGAGCTTCGCCGAGCTGTTCACGCCCAAGCTGATCACCGTGCTGCGCGAGGGCTACGGCGGCAGGCAGTTCGCGCAGGACGCGATCGCCGGACTGACTGTGGCGATCGTCGCCCTGCCCTTGTCGATGGCGATCGCCATCGCCTCCGGCGCCAAGCCCGAGACCGGTCTCTACACGGCGATCGTCGGCGGCTTCATCATTTCCGCGCTCGGCGGCAGCCGCTTCCAGATCGGCGGGCCGGCCGGCGCCTTCATCGTGCTCGTCGCCGCCACCATCGAGAAGCACGGCTATCAGGGCTTCCTGCTCGCCACGATCATGGCCGGCGTCATGCTGCTGGCGATCGGCTATCTCCGGCTCGGCGCCTACATCAAATACATCCCGCATCCCGTCACTGTCGGCTTCACGGCCGGAATCGCGGTGATCATCTTCGCCAGCCAGCTGCGCGAACTGTTCGGCCTGACGATGACGGCCGAGCCTGCCGCGCTGTTGCCGAAGCTCGCCGCGCTGTGGGCGGCGGCGGGGACAGTCAATCCGGTTGCGGTGGCGGTGGCGGCCTGTTCGCTCGCGCTCATCCTCGGCCTGCGCGCCTGGCGGCCGCGCTGGCCCGGCCTGCTGCTGGCCGTGGCGCTCGGCGCGCTCGCCGTCTATGCGCTCGATCTGAGGGTCGAGACGATCGGCACGCGCTTCGGCGGCGTGCCGGGCAGCCTGCCGGCGCCGGCCTGGCCCGCCGTTCCGGCCTCCATGTTCTTCGAAGTGCTGCCCGCCGCCGCCGCCATCGCGCTGCTCGGCGGCGTCGAGTCGCTGCTCTCGGCCGTCGTCGCCGACGGCATGACCGGGCGCCGCCACCGCTCCAATTGCGAACTCGTGGCGCAGGGCTACGCCAACATCGCCTCGGCCCTGTTCGGCGGCCTGTGCGCCACCGGCACCATCGCCCGCACCGCGACGAATGTCCGCGCCAACGCCTTCGGCCCGGTCTCGGGCATGCTGCACGCGGTCTTCCTGCTCGCCTTCATGCTGCTCGCCGCACCGCTCGCCAGCTACATCCCGCTGGCGACGCTGGCGGCGGTGCTCGCCATCGTCTCCTGGAACATGGCCGAGAAGGCCGAATTCGCCCGCCTGCTGCGCCAGGACCGCGGCGAGGCGGCGGTGCTGCTCGTCACCTTCCTGCTCACAGTGTTCCGCGATCTGACCGAAGGCATCGCCGCCGGCGTGACGCTCGGCGCCATCGTCTTCATGCATCGCATGGCCGAGGCGGTGCAGGTCACCGACCATTCCGATCTCGTGCCGGAGGATATGCCGGACGACGTCGGCGCCGCGCGCCGTCCCTACGAAGGGGCGGCCAACGAGGTCGTCGTCTATCGTATTTCCGGGCCGTTCTTCTTCGGCGCGGCCTCCTCCGTGGCGCAGACGCTGCAGCGCATCGGCCGCTCGCCGAAGGCTTTCGTGCTCGATTTCGCCGCCGTGCCGCTGGTCGACGCGACGGCGGCGCGCGAGATCGAGTCGCTCGCCCACGGCCTCGCCCGGTCGGGCGTGCGCGTCTGGGTCGCCGGCGCCTCGGCGCCGGTGCGCCGCTCCCTGCTCACGCACGGCCTGACGCGAAAGCTGGTCGGCTACGCCGCCGATGTCGACAGCGCCCGCCGTCGCGCCCTCTCCGGCGAGGCCGGTCCCGCGGACTGAGCCTCAGGCCGGCGGCGCGGCCGCGCGCTGCGCCTCGCGCAGCCGCCGGCGCTTGGTCTTGATGCGGATGTTGAGCATCTCGACCAGCGCCGAGAAGGCCATCGCCGAATAGATGTAGCCGCGCGGCAGGTGGAAGCCCCAGCCCTCGGCGAACAGCGACGTGCCGATCAGCACGAGGAAGGACAGCGCCAGCACCTTGGTGGTCGGGTGACGGGCGATGAACTCCGACACCCCGCCCGAGGCGGCGAACATCACCAGCATCGACAGGATGACGGCGAGCACCATGATCTCGATCTGCTGCGCCATGCCGATGGCGGTGATGATCGAGTCGATCGAGAAGACGAGGTCGATCACCGCGATCTGCGCGATGGCGACGCCAAGACCGTTGATCACTTTGGCCGTCGGCCCCTCGTCGTCGTGCTCGGCTTCATGATGCAGCTCGACGGTCGCCTTGTAGAGCAGGAACAGTCCGCCGACCATCAGGATGATGTCGCGCCACGAGAAGGCCTTGCCGAGCAGCGTGATCACCGGCTCCTTCAGCCCGATGATCCACGACAGCATGAACAGCAGCGCGATGCGGAACACGAAGGCGAGCGTCAGTCCGGTGATGCGGGCGAGCCGCGCCTGCTCCGCCGGCAGGCGCGCCACCAGCACCGAGATGAATACGACATTGTCGATGCCGAGCACGATCTCCATCGCCGTCAGCGTCACCAGCGCCGCCCAGGCGTTGGGATCGGCAGTCCAGGCCAGCCAGCTCGCGATCATTCGCTCCCCCGTCTATCCCCCCGTTCCGTTGTCCTCCGCGAAGGGAGAGTGACGCAGGAACGGCAGCGCCAGCACATAGAGCGCCGACAGCGCCAGACCAGCGCGGGCCAGGACGCCGCCGTCGAACCCGTCCCAGACCGCATAGCTCGCGCATATGAACCACAGCGCCGTCACCGTCAGGGTCAGCGCTCTCAGCTTCGCCACCCGCATCGGATGGACGAAGACGATCGGCGCGAACATCGCCGCCGTGGCGATGAGCAGCGCGACCGCCGTCGCCAGCGCCGGCGGCCGGAAGATGAACAGGTAAAGGACGAAAACGTTCCAGATCGCCGGGAAGCCCCGGAACCAGTTGTCGGCCGTCTTCATCCGCGAGTCGGCGAAATACAGCGCCGAGGCCATGGTGACGACGAGCCCCAGCCAGAACGACCAGCGCTCCGGCATCAGGTCGGAGCGCCACAGCGCCACCACCGGCACCAGCACATAGGTGAGGAAGTCGACGACGAAATCGAGCGTCGCCCCGTCGATGGCGGCGGCCGTCTCCTTCACCTTCGCCGCGCGCGCCAGCGTGCCGTCGACGCCGTCGATGAACAGCGCGAGGCCGAGCCAAGCGAACATCATGGCGAACTCGCGTTCGATCGCGGCATAGAGCGCCAGCACCGCCACCGCCCCGCCCGAGGCGGTGAACAGATGCACCGAATAGCCGGCCGCGCGCCTTGCGTGCGGCGCCACCTTTTCGTGTCGGAAATTCATGCCCGGCCGATCGACCCCATGCCCGGCAAACAAGCACGCCCGCGCCGCCGCCGCAAATGCGCCGCCGCCGCCGGCCCCGCGACGGCCGGTCGCCCTTCCGCCGCGCCGCGCCCGTTCATAGACTTGTGTCCCGAAATGGCGAGGCCTCAATGACCGATCCGAAGGACGACCTTGCCGCCGACGCGCTGGTCTGCGGCGCCGGCGCCTCTGGCCTGCTGGCCGCGCTCGCCCTGGCGCAGGCCGGGCTCGATGTCGTTCTCGCCGGTCCCACCCCGCCGGTCGCGCCGGGACGCACCGTCGCCCTGTTCGACGGGTCGGTGCGCTTCCTGCAGTCGCTCGGGGCCTGGGAGGCGATCGCGCCCGACGCGGCGCCGCTCGCCGTGATGCGCCTCGTCGACGACACGGAGTCCTTGTTCCGCACCCCGCCGGTCGAGTTCCGCGCCGCCGAGATCGGCCTCGAGCAGTTCGGCTTCAACGTCGAGACGCATGTTCTGGTCGCCCGGTTGCAGGCCCTCGCCGCCCGCCAGCCGAATTTGCGTCTCGTCCCCGACCTGCTCGAGGATTTCCGCTTCGGCGCGGAGGCGGCCTCGGCCCGGCGCGTCGGCGGCCCCCGCATCGCCGCGCCGCTGCTCGTCGCCGCCGACGGGCGCGCCTCGCCCGCCCGCCGCGCCGCGGGGATCGAGGTGTCGACGACCCCCTACGGCCAAACCGCGATGACCGTCGTCCTGTCGCACGCCGCGCCGCATTGCGACGCCTCGACCGAATTCCACACCCGCGGCGGGCCGTTCACGCTGGTGCCGATGACGCCGGGCGCGGACGGGCGCCCGCGCAGCGGCCTCGTCTGGCTGATGCGCGACGCGGAGGCGGACGAGCGCTTCGCCATGGACGACGCCGCCCTCGCCCGGCTGATCGAGCGCCGCGCCCATTCCCTGCTCGGCGCGATGCGCATCGAGGGCCGGCGCGGCCGCTTCCCGATGGCCTCGATGAGCGCGCGGCGCCTCGCCGGGACGCGCATCGCGCTCGTCGGCGAGGCCGGCCACGTCTTCCCGCCGATCGGCGCGCAGGGCCTCAATCTCGGGGTCCGCGACGTCGCCCATCTCGTCGAGGCGGTGACCGAGGCGCGCGACCGCAGGCTCGACATCGGCGGCCCTGAGGCGATGGCGCGCTACGAGAGCCTGCGCCGAGCCGACGTCGCCACGCGCACGGCAGGCGTCGATCTGCTCAACCGCTCGCTGCTGATCGACGGCGCGCCGATGGACTTCCTGCGCGGCGCGGGCCTGTCGGCGCTCGCCGCCATCGGCCCGCTGCGCCGCGCTGTCATGCGCCGGGGCGTCATGCCGCAGATCGGCGCGCCGCGGGCCATGCGCGGCGAAGCGCTTCAAACCCGCGCCCCGAGCCGCTAGAAGCGGCGGCCGGCCCCGCGCCGGCTGTCCTGTGCGGAGAGCGGATGCGATCGAGCTATCGACTGGAGCTGGCGCTCAGGCGCGCCCTGCCCGAGGGCGCCAAGGTCTGGCTGCGCGCCGCCCGGCTGCTGACGCAGCCCGCCCCGCCCGCCGCCCCCGAAGTGCCGCAGGCGCTGCTCGACGGCGCGCAACTGGTGACCAACCGGATCGAGATGCTGCGCCGCCTGCCGCGCGGCGGGCGCGTCGCCGAACTTGGCACGCTCTATGGCGACTTCGCCCACCACATCCTGACGATCTGCGCCCCCGACAGGCTGCACATCGTCGACATCCATCTGTCGAACTGCCGGCGCGACGTGCTCGATCATCCGGCCGTCGAGGCTGAGCAGGCGATGACGACGGACTGGCTGCCGCGATTCCCCGATGCGCATTTCGACTGGATCTATGTCGACGCCGATCACGGTTACGAGGCGGTGAAGGCGGACATCGCCGCCGCGGCGCCCAAGGTGAGGCCCGGCGGCTTTCTCGTCTTCAACGACTACGCCCGCATGCTGCGGCCCGGCCTCGGCGTCTTCGGCGTGCATCAGGCAGTGACCGAATTCATCGTCGCGGCGCGCTGGCCGGTCGCCTTCCTCGCCCTGCAGGGGGAAGCTCTCTACGACATCGCCCTGCGTCGCCCGTCCGCCGGGGAGGAAGCCGATGCCTGAAACCCGCGCCGCCTCCGTGCTCGAGGCCATCGGCCGCACGCCGCTGATCCGCCTCGCCCGCGCCTCGGCGTTGACCGGCTGCGACATCTGGGGCAAGGCCGAGTTCATGAATCCAGGCGGCTCGGTGAAGGACCGCGCCGCCCTCGCCATCATCCGCGACGCCATGGCGCGCGGCGCGCTGGCGCCCGGAGGGACCATCGTCGAGGGCACCGCCGGCAACACCGGGATCGGCCTCGCGCTCGTGTCGGCCGCGCTCGGACTGCGCTGCGTCATCGTCATTCCCGAGACGCAGTCGCAGGAGAAGAAGGACGCGCTGCGCCTCGCCGGCGCCGAACTCATCGAGACGCCCGCCGTCCCTTACGCCAATCCGAACAATTACGTGAAGCTCTCCGGCCGCCTCGCCGAAAAGCTCGGCGGCTATTGGGCCAACCAGTTCGACAATGTCGCCAACCGGCAGGCGCATGTCGCGACGACCGGCCCCGAAATCTGGGAGCAGACCGGCGGGCGCATCGACGGTTTCGTCTGCGCCGTCGGCACCGGCGGCACGCTCGCCGGCGTCGGCATGGCGCTGAAGGCGCGCGATCCGAAGGTGACGATCGCCCTCGCCGACCCGATGGGCGCGGCGCTGCACGCCTGGTACACGACCGGCGAACTGAAGAGTTCCGGCGGTTCGATCACCGAAGGCATCGGCCAGGGGCGCATCACCCGCAATCTCGAGGGCGCGCCGGTCGACATGTCCTTCCAGATCGCCGACGAGGAGGCGCTGCCGGTGCTGTTCGACCTCGCCGAACATGAAGGCCTGCTGCTCGGCGGCTCGTCCGCCGTCAACGTCGCCGGCGCGATCCGGCTGGCGCAGGCGCTGGGGCCCGGCCGCACCATCGTCACGATCCTCTGCGACGGCGGCCAGCGCTACGCCTCGAAACTCTACAATCCAGACTTCCTGCGCGCGAAGAACCTGCCGGTCCCCGGCTGGCTCGAGCGTCGCGCCGAACTGCCCGAGGGGGTGCGCCAATGACCGAGCCGCTGTTCCGCGACGACGCCTATCTGCGCGAGACGGCTGCAACCGTGCTGGCGATCGACGAGCGCGGCGGCGTCATTCTCGACCGCACCGTCTTCTACGCCCAGGGCGGCGGCCAGCCGGGCGACAGGGGCGAGATCGTCCGCGCCGACGGCGCCGCGATCGCCGTCGTCAACGCCGTCTATGGCGAAGACCGCAAAGCCATCGCCCATCTGCT
>JAEULW010000082.1 GCA_016793505.1 Methylobacteriaceae bacterium
AGGTCCATCGACACGCGCCCGGCGAGCGGCAGACGGCGGCCGGCGACGATCGCCTCGGCCCCGGGCCGCGCGTCGCGCGCCGAGGCGCTGCGCGGAAAGCCGTCGGCGTAGCCGACGCCGATCGTGGCGATGCGCGAGCGCCGCTTCGCCGTCCATTGCGCATTGTAGCCGACGCTCTCGCTCGCCGCGATCCAGCGCAGCTGCAGGATCGGCGCCTCGAGCGTCACGACGGCGCGCATCGGATTGGCGTCGCCCGGCGTCGGATTGCCGCCGTAAAGCGCATAGCCCGGCCGCGCCAGGTCGAGCGCCGGCAGGCGCGGCAGGAACAGGCCGGAGGAATTGGCCAGACTCGCCCGCAGCCCCGGGAAGCGGGCGCGAAGCGCCATGAAATCGGCGATCTGCCGGTCGTTGAGCGGATTGTCGCGCTCCTCCGAAGCGACGAAATGGCTGAGCGCGAGATCGACGCCGAGGCCGGCGAGATCGTCCGCCGCGAGTTGCGCCGCCTCGCCCGGCGCGAGGCCGAGACGGTTCATGCCGGTGTCGATCTGCAGCGCCGACGGGCCGCCGCCGAGCGCGCGCCATGCCGAGAACTGCGCGGCCGAGCCGATCACCGGCTTGACCCGCGCCGCGCGCAGCGCGTCGAGCCCACTCTCCGGCGGGCCGTGCAGCAGATAGATTTCCGCATCCGGCGCCGCGCGCCGCGCCCGCAGGGCTTCGCTTAGATGCGCGACGAAGAAGACGCCGCAGCCCGCCGCCGCCAGCGCCGGAACGGCGGCCTCGACGCCGATCCCGTAGGCGTCGGCCTTCACCGCCGCGCCGCAGGCCGCCGGCGCCGCGCGCGCAGCCATGAGGCGCCAGTTGTCGGCGAGAGCGGCGAGGTCGATCGTGAGCGTCGCCTGCGCGCCGTCGAGGCGCGCGATCGGCGCGACGGATTCGGGCGCGGACGGCATGCCGGACTTATCGGGCGCCGCGCCGCGAGCGGCAAGCGGCGGCCCCGCCAGATCCCCAATGCCAGAGCGATTTTGGGCAATGTTTCAGACTGATGGGCGCGGAACCTGCAGTGCTTTCGCGGGTTTTGACGCCATCGAAACAGTCCAGGAGGACGTCATGTTCAAGGCTCTCATCCTCGCCGCAGGCCTCGCCGCGCTGCCGGCGGCGGCGTTCGCGCAGACCACCGTCACGACCCAGCAGCAGGGCGCGCAGGCCCCGGCCGGCGCCGCGGCGGGCGCGGCGGCGGGCGCCGTCGGCGGCGCGATCGTCGGCGGGCCGGTGGGCGCGGCGGTCGGCGCGGTGGGCGGCGCGATCGTCGGCGGCGTCGCGGGCGGCATGCAGCCCGAATTCCGCACCTATGTCGTCGAGCAGCGCCATCCCGCCTATCGCTGGGACGGCAAGGTCGTGATCGGCGAGACTCTGCCGCCGAACGGCGTCACCTACTACGCGGTGCCGGAGAAGTTCGGCAAGACGGAGTATCGCTACACCGTCGTCAACGACCGGACCGTGCTGGTCGATCCGAAGACCCGCAAGATCGTCCAGATCATCGAGTGACGCTCGCCTGATCTGAGCGATGGTCCGCCGCGTAAGCACCCGCGCGGCGGACCATTACCGGGACCTCGGCCAGGGATCGTCGCGCGCGGTCAGCCGCGACCAGCGCCGCAGCATCAGCGCCGCCACTGCCGTCAGCGCCAGCGCCAGACCGGTCCACACGCCATGGCCCGCCCAGCCGAGCGGGAAGGCGAGAAGCACGCCGGCCGGCACGCCGATGCCCCAATAGCCGATCAGCGCATAGATCATCGGCACGCGCGTGTCGTGCAGGCCGCGCAGCATGCCGCTGCCGGTCGCCTGCGCGCCGTCGGCGAGCTGGAACAGCGCGGCGATGGCGAGGAACTGGGTCGCCAGTTCGACCACCCGCGCATTGGCCGGCGCCGCGACGTCGAGAAAGGGCGAAATCAGCAGCCGCGGCGCGCCGATCATCGCCACCGCCGTAAGCGCCATGGCCCCCGTCCCGAGCCAGAAGGCGATCCAGCCCGCCCGCCGCACGGCCGCCATGTCGCGGGCGCCATAGGCGAGGCCGACGCGCACGCTCGCCGCATGCGCAATGCCGAGAGGCGCCATGAAGGTCAGCGAGGCGATCTGGATGGCGATGGCGTGGGCCGCCAGCGAGTCGGCGCCGATGATCCCCATCAGGAACACCGCGGCGTTGAACACCGAAACCTCGAACACGAGCGTCAGGCCCAGCGGCAGGCCGAGCCGGGTCAGCTCGCGCAGCCGCGGCCAGTCCGGCCGCCAGACGCGTCCGAAGACGTGGTAGCGCCGCATCCGCCGATCGGCTGTCGCGAAGATGGCGATGACGGCGAACATGCAGACGCAGGCGATCGTCGTGGCGAGACCCGACCCCGGCAGGCCGAGGGCCGGCGCGCCGAGCCGGCCGAAGATCAGCGCCCAGTTGGCGAGCGCGTTGACGAGGAAGGCGACCAGCACCGCCGTCAGCGCCACGCCCGGCCGCTGCAGCGCGCTCACGAAGGCGCGCAGCGCGACGAACAGCAGGAAGAAAGGCAGCGACCACATCAGCGTGCGCACATAGCTCGCGGCCTGCGCCGCCAGATTCGGGGCCTGTCCGAAGGCGAGCAGGATCGCTTCGGCGTTCCACAGGATCGCCATCGCCGGCGCGGCGATGATCAGCGCCGCCCAGAAACCCTGACGGGCGGTGCGGCGCACCTCGCGCACCGAATGGGCCCGGGCCCCGAGTTCGGCGGCGATCATCGGCGCGATCGCGCTCATGAAGCCGATGCCGAGGATGACGAAGGGAAAATAGACATTCGTGCCGAGCGCGCCGGCGGCGAGCTGCTCCGGCCCGAGCCAGCCCATGAACATCACGTCGGTCGCGGTCATGCCGGTCTGGGCGAGATTGGTGGCGACCAGCGGCCCGGCGAGCCGGAGCGTCGCCGCCATCTCCGCGCGCACGTGGCGTCGATTGTCGTCGGCGGTCGTCACGGCGGCGGTCCTGCGGCTCCCTGCCGGCCTTTGCCGCCGGGGCCGATCGGTTATCATGGAAGTCCGCCCGATGCGACCCGAAGGATGTCCGCGATCATGATTCCCAACGCTGCGCCCGTCTTCAATTTCGATCTCGGCGAGACCGCCGACATGATCCGCGAGACGGCGCGCGATTTCTCGCAGGCCGAAATCGCCCCGCGCGCCGCCGAGATCGACCGGACAAATCAGTTCCCGCGCGACCTGTGGCCGAAGATGGGGGCGCTCGGGCTGCACGGGATCACCGTCGAGGAGTCCTACGGCGGAACCGGCCTCGGCTATCTCGAGCACGTCATCGCCATGGAGGAGGTGAGCCGCGCCTCGGGTTCGGTCGGCCTGTCCTACGGCGCGCATTCCAACCTCTGCGTCAACCAGCTGCGCCGCAACGGCGGCGAGGCGCAGAAGCGCCGCTACCTGCCGAAGCTGATTTCGGGCGAGCATGTCGGCGCGCTGGCGATGTCCGAACCCGGCGCAGGCTCCGACGTCGTGTCGATGAAGACGCGCGCCGAGAAGAAAGGCGACCGCTGGATCCTCAACGGCTCGAAGATGTGGATCACCAACGGCCCCATCGCCGAGACGTTGATCATCTACGCCAAGACCGATCCGGAGGCCGGTCCGCGCGGCATCACCGCCTTCATCGTCGAAAAAGGCTTCAAGGGCTTCTCCACCGCCCAGAAGCTCGACAAGCTCGGCATGCGCGGCTCCGACACCGGCGAACTCGTTTTTCAGGATTGCGAGGTGCCGGAAGAAAATGTGCTCGGTCAGGTCGGCCGCGGCGTCAACGTGCTGATGAGCGGCCTCGACTACGAGCGCGCCGTGCTGGCGGCCGGGCCGATCGGCATCATGCAGGCGGCGATGGACGTGGTCATGCCCTATGTCCACGAGCGCAAGCAGTTCGGACAGGCGATCGGCGAGTTCCAGCTGGTGCAGGGCAAGATCGCCGACATGTATGTGACGATGAATTCCTGCCGCGCCTACGTCTATGCCGTGGCCAAGGCCTGCGACCGCGGCGAGACGACGCGCGAGGACGCCGCCGGCGCGATCCTCATCGCCGCCGAGAAGGCGACGCAGGTCGCCCTCGACGCCATCCAGCTGCTCGGCGGCAACGGCTACATCAACGACTATCCGACCGGCCGCCTGCTGCGCGACGCCAAGCTCTACGAGATCGGCGCCGGCACCAGCGAAATCCGCCGCATGCTGATCGGCCGGGAGCTGTTCGCCAAGTCGAAGTGAGGGCCGCCGCGCCGTCATTGCGAGGAGGCGGAGCCGACGAAGCAATCCACGCCCGGGCCCGCCGCCCGTGGATCGCTTCGCTTCGCGCGCGATGACGGCGGGGCCGTGCGGCGATCGCCGCAGCGTGGAGGCGAAGAGGCGGATGAAGGTCGTGACCGGGACGCTGGCCGTCGCGCCGCTCACCCCTGACCGCTGGGCCGATCTCGTCGACCTGTTCGGCCCGGAGCGCGGCGCCTGCGCCGGCTGCTGGTGCATGTGGCCGCGCCTGAAGCGCGCCGACTGGACGGCGCTCGGTCGCGACGGCCGGCGCGACGCCTTCCACGCCATCGTGAACACGGGCCCGCCCCCGGGCTTGCTCGCCTTTCGCGACGGCGTCGCCGTCGCCTGGGTCGCCGTCGGCCCGCGGCTGAGCGTGCCGCGCTTCGATGCGATGAAGACTTCGGCGCCGGTCGCCGCGGACGCCGACCGCGACCGCGCCTTCGCCTTGACCTGCTTCTACGTCCGCAACGATGCGCGCAGGCAGGGGCTGACGCGCGTCATGGCGCAGGCCGCCGCCGGCTTCGCGAAACAACAGGGCGCGACCAGCCTCGAGGTCTGCGCCATCGAGGCCGACCGGCCGCTGACCTGGGGCGACGGCTTCGTCGGCATCGCCTCGGTGTTTCGCGCGCTCGGCTGGCGCGAGGTCGCGCGCCGCGCGCCGCGCCGGCCGCTGATGCGGCTCGATCTGTGACGCGGTCGCGCTGGCTCGCCGCCGCGCTCTGCCTCGCGTCCGTCGCCGGCGAGGCGGCGCCGCGCGGCGCGAGCAAGACGATCGCGCCGCCCGCCCGATTCGACGGCTGGGTCGGCGTCGAGCCGCGCCGCTGGCCGCAGGACCCGCTGGCGCCGGCGAAGGCGGATGCGCCGCCCGGCCCGGACGCCGCGACCTGTCGCGACGAACTCGCCCGCGCCGGCGTCGAGGCCGTCTCCGCCGATCCGCCGCCGGCGGCGATCGCCGCCTGCGCGATCGTCGAGCCGGTGCGCCTGCGCGCCGCGTCGACGGCGCAGGGGACGGTCCGGATCGCCGGCGAGCCGCTCGTCGCCTGCGCCTTCGCCGCGCGCTTCGGCGCCTATCTGCGCGAGATCGCCGCGCCGCTGGCGGCGGGCGGGGCAGGGGCCGCGCTCGCCGCAGTCGAGGCGGGCGGCGGCTACGAATGCCGGCCGCGCAACCGCGTCGCCGTCGCGAAGATCAGCGCGCACGGCCAGGGCCTGGCGCTCGACGTCGCCGCCTTTCGCCTCGCCGACGGCCGGCGCATCGCCGTCGTCGGCGCGACCG
>JAEULW010000083.1 GCA_016793505.1 Methylobacteriaceae bacterium
GAGCGGCTGCGCCGCGACCGCGCGCCGCGCGCCGCCGAGGCGCGCCGCCTCGCCGCGGGCTGGGCGCGGCAGGCGGGCGGCGGGCGGGACGGGCCGGGCGATCCGGGCGCGGCCGGGCGCTGGCTCGCCGCGGCCTATCCCGACCGCATCGCCAGAGCGCGCGGCAGGCCGGGCGAATTCCTGATGGCGAACGGCCGCGCGGCGGCGCTGGAGCCGCATGACGGCCTCGCCGCGGCGCCGTTCCTCGCCATCGCCGAAATCGCGGGCCGGGCCGGGGCGGCGCGCATTCTCGCCGCCGCGGCGCTGACCGCGGCCGAGGTCGAGGCGATCGCCGGCGAACGCATCGTCCGGCGCGACGAACTGGTCTTCGATCCGCGCGCCGCGGCGCTGCGCGCCCGGCGCGTGACGCGGCTCGGGGCGATCGTCCTCGCCGAACAGACGCTGCCCGCCGCCGCCTCCGACGAGGCCCCGCGCATCCTCGCCGAAGGGCTCGCGGCGCTGGGAATCGGCCGGCTGCCCTGGACGAAGGCGCTGACGCAATGGCGCGACCGCGTAGCTTTCCTGCGCCGGGCGGAGGGCGCGGAGTGGCCCGATCTCTCCGACGCGGCGCTGGCGGCGGGCGCGACGGACTGGCTCGCCCCGCATCTTGCCGGCAAGGGCGGTCTCGCCGACATCGGCGCCGACGATCTCGAGGCGGCGCTGAAGGCGCTGCTGCCGTGGGACCTGCAGCTCCGGCTGGAGATCGAGGCGCCGACGCATTTCGAGGCGCCGACCGGCTCGCGCGTCGCCGTCGACTACGAGGCCGAGGGCGGGCCCGCCATCGCCATCCGCGTGCAGGAGCTCTACGGCCTCGCCGCCCATCCCGCGCTGGCGCGCGGCAAAATTCCGCTGACGCTCAATCTCTTGTCGCCGGCGCACCGGCCGATCCAGATCACCCGCGACCTGCCGGGCTTCTGGACGGGCTCATGGGCGGCGGTGAAGACCGAGATGAAGGGCCGCTACCCGCGCCACCTCTGGCCGGACGATCCGGCCGCCGCCGCGCCGACGACGCGGGCCAAGCCGCGCGGGACGTGAGCGCGCCGCTCTCAGACCGAGGTTTCGGCCGGCGCCTCGACCGGCCCGCCGCCGAGCGTGCCGAGCACGTTGAAGATGTTGGAGATCGAATAGACCGCGGCGCGCAGATCGGAGGCGAGCGCCGCCGGATCGGTGATCAGCTTGGTGCGGATGCCCTCCTCGCGCAGGCCCCAGACCAGCGGCGCGTAATCGCCGTCGGCGGCGATGAGGACGAGGAAATCCGGCCTGAGCCGCATGCAGGCAAGGGCGAGGCGGATCATCAGGCGGTTGTCGTCGGAATGCTTGACGCCGCCCTCGGCGTTGCGCTTGGCGGGCGCCTCGATGACGTGGACGCCCTGCTGGCGCAGCGCCTCGGAATAGCGGATGAAGCCCTCATAGGAGCGCGCGATATCCTCCGCCGTCGCGCCGGTCGGCGGCATGCGGATGGCGGGGGCGAAGATGTCGAGCACCTCGTCGCCGTTCTCCTCGAGGAAGTTGACCAGCTCGCGATACGGGACATGCGAGTCCCAGTTGGCGTTGCGCAGCGCGTAGCGGACGAACTGGGCGTCGACGCCGACCACATATTTCATCAATCAATCCTCGAATAATCAGGTGTGACGAATCAGGGAACCGGGCCACGCCGCGCGGCGCGCCTTGCCGGGACCGGCGACGGGTGCTAGGCGGCCGGCCAGACCGGGAGGCTTTCCCACATGACGATCCGACTGCACAAGGGCGATCTGCCCGCCGACGCCGATTTCGGCGCGTCGGCAGCGATCGACACCGAGACTCTCGGCCTCAATCACCACCGCGACCGGCTCTGCCTGGTGCAGCTGTCGCGCGGCGACGGCACGGCCGATCTGGTGCAGATCGCCCCCGGCCAGACGCGGGCGCCGCGGCTCGAGCGGCTGCTCGCCGACCCGGCCTGCCTGAAGCTGATGCATTTCGCCCGCTTCGACATGGCGATCCTGGCCAAGACCTTCGGCGTCATGCCGGGGCCGGTCTACTGCACCAAGATCGCCTCGAAGCTGACGCGCACCTATACCGACAAGCACGGGCTGAAGGATCTGGTGCGCGAGCTGACGGGGGCGGAAATCTCCAAGCAGCAGCAATCCTCGGACTGGGGCGCGGCGCATCTGACCGAGGCGCAACTCGCCTACGCCGCCTCGGACGTGCTGTTCCTGCACGAACTCAAGGCGCGGCTCGACGCGCTGCTCGCCCGCGAGGGCCGCAGCGAGCTGGCGGCGGCCTGTTTCGGCTTCCTGCCGACGCGGGCGCGGCTCGACTTGATGGGCTGGGCGCAAAGCGACATCTTTTCCCATCGCGACCGGCCGGCGGACGACTGAGCGGCCGACGCCTCAACTTCGCCATGCCGGACCGGCATCAGCGGCGGGCGAGAGGCGGGCGAAAGGAGCCGGCGTGGGCGCGGAGCGCGAGGCATGACGCAGGCGGCGAGCGGTTTCGACGACCGCGCCGAAGCGCGTCGCGCGCTGGCCTTCGCGGCGGCGGGGCGCCACAGCGCGCGGGTGCGCTTGCTGCGCCGGGCGATCGTCGCGGCGGCCGGTCTCGGCGTCGTCGCGCTCGGCGTCGTCGCCTGGCTCGATCCGTTCCGGCGGCTGCCCGAGCAGGTGTCGCTCGGCTCGATCGGCGTCAGCGGCTCGCGCGTCACCATGGACCTGCCGAAGCTGAGCGGCTTCCGGCGCGACTCCAAACCCTACGACGTCACCGCCCGCTCGGCGGTGCAGGACCTGAAAAAACCGAACGTGATCGAACTGGTCGAACTCGACGCCCGCATCGCCATGGCCGATCACGGCGTCGCGCATGTCACCGCGCGCACCGGCTTCTACGACAGCGCCAAAGAAACCATGGAGCTGCGCAACGAGGTGCGGATGAAGACCGAATCGGGCTACGAGGTGCAGCTGTCCTCCGCGCTGATCGACTTCAAGGCCGGAACGCTGGTCTCGGCCGAACCGGTCACCGCGGTGGTGCGGGCGAGCACGGTGAAGGCCGACGGCATGCGCGTCGCCGAGGGCGGCAAGCTGCTCGTCTTCGAGGGTCGCGTGCGCACGCAGATTCTGCCGGAGGACGAGCAGGACGCCGCCGCCGCGCAGTTGAAAGGAACGACGCCATGACGCCGCGTCTCGTCATCGCCGCGCTCGCCGCGCTCGCGCTCGGCGCGCCGGCGGCGCTGGCGCAGGCGGCCAAGCCCGCCGCGCCCGCGGCCAAGCCGGCCGCCGCGGCCGCCAAGCCCGGCGCGGCCAAGGGCGGCGTCGCCATCCTGCCCGGCGGCAATTCGAAGGAGCCGGTCAACATCGAGGCCAACAAGCTCGAATGGTTCGACAAGGACCAGAAGGCCGTCTACACCGGCGACGTCGTCGTGGTGCAGGGCGAGACGTCGCTGCGCGCCGCCGTGCTGACGATCTTCCTCGCCCGCGACGAACGCGCGCCGACCGCCGACGCCGGCGGCGCGCCGTCGGGCAACAGCCAGATCCGCCGCATGGAGGCGACCGGCCCGGTCACCGTCATCCAGAAGGACCAGATCGGCACCGGCGATCGCGGCGAATACGACAAGGCCGCCAACAAGGTCTATCTGATCGGCAACGTCACCCTGAGCCAGGGGCCGAACATCACCACCGGCGAGCGGCTGGTCTATGATCTCGACACCAAGCAGGCGGTGGTCGAATCCGGCGGCGGCGGCAAGAAGCGGGTGCAGGGCATCTTCGTGCCGGGCTCGGGCGGCAAGGACGCCGAACCCGGCAAGAGCAGCCCGAAAGCGGCCGAGACCGGCAAGAACAGCCCGAAAACGGCCGCGCCGGGCAAGCCGACCGAGCTCGCGCCCAAACGCACGCCCTGACCGCGCCGTTGCGCCACCGGCGCTTTGCGTCTAGCCAGACGCCGCACCCGCCGCCCGAAAGTCCCGCCTTGGCCGTCAAGCTTCCGCAGCAACGCCTGTCCGCCAGCCCCGCCGCCGTCGACAGCCGCCTCGCCGTGCACCATCTCGGCAAGAGCTACGGGGCGCGCGCCGTGGTGCAAGACGTCAGCCTGAATGTCGGGCGGGGCGAGTCGGTCGGCCTGCTCGGGCCGAACGGCGCCGGCAAGACCACCGTCTTCTACATGATCACGGGGCTCGTGCGGCCGGACAAGGGAACGATCGAACTCGACGGCTACGACGTCACCTCGCTGCCGATGTATCGCCGGGCGCGGCTCGGAATCGGCTATCTGCCGCAGGAGGCCTCGATCTTCCGCGGCCTCAATGTCGAGGACAATATCCGCGCCGTGCTGGAGGCGACCGAGCGCGACCGCGAGGCGCGCGAGACGCAGCTCGAGCAGCTGCTCGAGGAGTTCGACATCAAACGACTGCGCAAGGCGCCGTCGATCGCGCTGTCGGGCGGCGAGCGGCGGCGTTGCGAGATCGCGCGGGCGCTGGCGGGACGTCCCTCCTTCATGCTGCTCGACGAGCCCTTCGCCGGCATCGACCCGATCGCCGTCGGCGACATCCAGGCGCTGGTCCGGCATCTGACGCGACGCGGCATCGGCGTGCTGATCACCGACCACAATGTGCGCGAGACGCTCGGCCTCATCGACCGCGCCTACATCATCCATTCCGGCCATGTGCTCACCGAGGGCGGGCCGCAGGACATCATCGCCAATCCGGACGTGCGCCGTTTCTATCTCGGCGAAGATTTCCGGATGTGACATCGTGACCAGATGAAGGGCCGCGCGGCATCCTGGCGATCGTGGCGGCGGCGGCTCGCGCCGGCCGGCTTCGGCGTCATCGTCGTCGGCTTCGGCCTGGCGATGGCGCTCGGCGACAGCGGCCTGCCCCGCCAGCTGCGCGAGCAGGCCTTCGACGTGGCGCTGTCGGTCCGGCCGCGCGAGGCGCTGAGCGATCGCGTCGTCGTCATCGACATCGATCGCGCCGCGCTCGACCGCTACGGCCCCTGGCCATGGCCGCGCGACCGGCTCGCGCAGCTGGTGCGCGCCGCCGGGACGCGTGGCGCCGCGGTGGTGGCGATCGACGCGCTGCTCGGCGAGAGCGCCGGCGCCGGCGCGGACGCCGCCCTCGCCGCGGCGCTGGCGGCGACGCCGAGCGTCGTCGGCGCGGTGCTCGATCCGGACGGGGCGCGGGCCGAGATCGACGGGCTGTCGATCGTCGCCACCGGCTCGGCCGATCTCGACGGCATGATGGTCGCCGCCGGCCTGTCGCCGCCGGCGCGGGCGCTGTCGGAGGCGGCGCGCTCGGTCGCCGCGCTGTCCCTGCCCGCCCCCGACGGCGTGGTGCGCGCCGCGCCGCTGCTGGCCGGCGGCGGCGGCGCGCTGATCGGCGGCCTCGCCAGCGAGGCGGCGCGCGTCGCCCAGGGCGAGCCGACGCCGCTGATCGAGGCGCGCACCGAGACGCGGCGCCAGCAGCTCCGGCTCGGCGAGGTGGTCGCCCCGCTCGACGCGACGGCGCTGATCCGGCTGCGCTTTTCCAGCGCCGAGCGGCGGGCGCGGCGGACCATCGCGGCGGCGCGGCTGCTCGACGGCGAGGCGATCGACCTGGCCGGCAAGATCGCGCTGATCGGCGCCTCGGCGCCCGAGGCGGGCGGGCTGCGCGCGACGCCGGTCGAGCCGTTCATGCCGTCGGTGCAGATCCACGCCGACGCCGTCGAGCAACTCATCGACGGCGTGCATGCGATCCGGCCGGAGCGGGCGCGCTGGATCGAGGCGGCGGCCGTCGCGCTCCTCGGCGCCGGCGCGATCGCCGCGGCGCTGACGCTGTCGCCGGGCCTCGCCGCCGGGGCGAGCCTGGCGCTGGCCGGCGCCTGGGCGGCGGCGACGCTGTGGCTGCTGGCGACGCGCGGCCTGCTGATCGACGGGGCGAGCCCGGCGCTGGCCGCGATCGCCGCCTTTCTCGCCACGGCGCTGGCGGCGGCGGCGGCGCAGCGGCGCGACCGGCGCGCCGTCGAGGCGCGCTTCGCGCAGCATCTTTCGCCGGAAGTGGTGCGGCGCATCGCCGCCGATCCCGACACGCTGCGCCTCAGCGGCGAGGAGCGCGTGCTGACCGCGCTGACCACCGACATCGAGGGATTCACGGCGCTGACCGAGCGCGTCACGCCGGCCGAACTGATCGCGCTGCTCGACGACTATCTCGACCGCGTGACGCGCATTGTCGTCGCGCATGGCGGCACGGTCGACAAGATCGTCGGCGACGCGGTGCTGGCCTTCTTCAACGCGCCGCTCGATCTCGATGATCACGCCGGCCGCGCGGTGCGCGCGGCGCTGGCGATCCGCGACGCGACCGAGGCGATGCGCGCCGAGGCGCTGCCGACCCGCATCGGCCTCGGGCGCACGCGCATCGGCATCGAAACCGGCCGCGCCGTGGTCGGCGACGTCGGCGGGGCGCGCAAGCTCGACTACACGGCCTATGGCCAGCCGATCAACACGGCCAAGAAGCTCGAGGGCTCGAACAAGCTGTTCGGATCGGCGATCGCCGTCGGCCCGGGCGCGGTGGCGGCCTGCACGGGCCTCGCCTTCCGCAGGATCGGCGAGATCAAGCCCTCGCCGACGCTCGATCCGATCGTCGTCAGCGAGCCGATCGGGTGAAGGCCAAGCCGCCGCGCGTCGGCCCGTCATTGCGAGGAGCGCAGCGACGACGCAATCCACGGGCGCGCCGGGCGTCCCCGGCGTGGATTGCTTCGCTGCGCTCGCAATGACGGCGTGGAGCGGCGCGGCGCGCGGCCGGACATTGCACGAATTGGCGGCGCTCGACTAATCTGCCGCGACGTTTCGGGAGGGGCGCATGAGCGCAGCGCGGGCCGACGGACGGCTCGACAAGATCGTGGCGAACGTCGAGGACGCCGTCGCCGACGTGAAGGACGGGGCGACGATCATGGTCGGCGGCTTCGGCGACGTCGGCGTGCCCTTCGCGCTGATCGACGCGCTGCTGGCGCAGGGCGCGCGCGATCTGACGATCGTCTCCAACAACGCCGGCTCGGGAGACACCGGCGTCGCCAAGCTTCTCAAGCGCGAGCGGGTGCGCAAG
The DNA here is from genome assembly GCA_016793505.1 of Methylobacteriaceae bacterium. Taxonomy (GTDB): domain Bacteria; phylum Pseudomonadota; class Alphaproteobacteria; order Rhizobiales; family Beijerinckiaceae. The sequence continues at coordinate 7,076 of JAEULW010000083.1, forward strand.
ATCATCTGCTCGTTTCCCAAGACCGCCGGCTCGACCGTGTTCGAGGAGCTCTACCGGGCCGGGCGCATCGAGCTCGAACTGACGCCGCAGGGCACGCTCGCCGAGCGGATGCGCGCGGCGGGGGCGGGCATCGGCGCCTTCTTCACGCCGACCGGCGCCGGCACGCTGCTCGCAGCAGGCAAGGAGACGCGCATGCTGGAGGGGCGCGAACAGGTGCTCGAATATCCGATCCATGCCGATGTCGCGCTGATCCGCGCCGACCGCGCCGACCGCTGGGGCAATCTCGTCTATCGCAAGACGGCGCGCAATTTCGGGCCGGTGATGGCGAGCGCGGCGAAGACGACGATCGTCGAGGTGCGCGAGATCGTTGCGCTCGGCGCGCTCGATCCGGAGGCGATCATCACGCCCGGCGTGTTCGTGCAACGCGTCGTCGAGACGGGGTGAGCGATGCGCAAGTTTTCGTCCGACGACATCGCCGCGCGCATCGCGCGCGACATCCCGGCGGGATCGACCGTCAATCTCGGCATCGGCCAGCCGACGCGCGTCGCCAATCATCTGCCGACGGATTGCGACGTCATCCTGCATTCGGAGAACGGACTTCTCGGCATGGGCCCGGCGCCGCCGAAGGGCGAGGAGGATCGCGACCTGATCAACGCCGGCAAGTTTCCGGTGACGCAGGTGACGGGCGCGAGCTTCTTCCACAGCGCCGACTCCTTCGCGATGATGCGCGGCGGCCATCTCGACGTGTGCGTGCTCGGCGCCTTCCAGGTGTCCGAGCACGGCGATCTCGCCAACTGGTTCACCGGCGAGCCGGGCGCCATTCCCGGCGTCGGCGGGGCGATGGATCTCGCCATCGGCGCCAAGCGCATCTTCGTGATGATGGATCACGTGACGCGCGACGGCCGGCCGAAGCTCGTCGCGTCCTGCGCGTATCCGCTGACCGCGCCGCGCTGCGTTTCGCGCGTCTACACCGATCTGGCGGTGATCGACGTCACGCCGCAGGGTTTTCGGGCGCGCGAATTGTGCGAGGGGCTGAGCCTCGCCGACCTGCAGGCGGCGACCGGCGCGCCGATCGCGGCGCCGGCGTGAGCGCGGCGGCGCAAGCGAACGGATTTGCGCTGTTCGACACGGCGCTCGGGCGTTGCGGGATCGCCTGGGGGCCGGACGGGCTGCGCGGCGTCTGCCTGCCGGACGCCGGCGCGCCGGCCGCCCGCGCCCGTCTCGCCCGTCGAGCCGGGGCAGAGCG
>JAEULW010000100.1 GCA_016793505.1 Methylobacteriaceae bacterium
CACCGCCTCCTGGTTGGTCTCGGCAAAGAGTTGCAGCCAGCCTGAATCGCGCATCGACATCGCGTCGGAATGGTCGTTCCAGATGTTGATCGGCGCGCCGATCGCCCGGTTGCCGAGGGTCATCACGATCGGCAGCCCGAGCCCGGAAGCGTTGTAGACGGCTTCCGCCATGAACAGCAGCCCCTGCGAGGCCGTCGCCGTATAGGAGCGCGCGCCCGCCGCCGAAGCGCCGATGGCGACGGAGAGCGCCGCAAACTCGCTCTCGACATTGATGTATTCGCAGCCCGTCAGCGCGCCTTCCTTGACGAGTTCGCCAAGGCCTTCGACGATGTGGGTCTGCGGCGTGATCGGATAGGCGCAGATGACTTCCGGCCGGCACAGCGCGATCGCCTCCGCCATCGCGCGCGAGCCTTCGATCTGTTTGAGCATCGCGGGGGACTCCTTCAGAGCGTCGCGGCGTGGGAATGTTCGACGCCGGCCTCGATTTCCTGCCGCGTCACGACGGCGTGCGCCTCGATCGCGGCGGCGATGTTGGCCTGCCCGACCTTGCCGGGAAACGCCTCCTCGATCGCCTTCTTGACGCTGTCGAGATGCACGAGTTCGGTCAGCGCCGCGAAGGCGCCGAGCAGCGCCGCGTTGGGCACGGGCCGGCCGACGCGGCGCTGGGCGATTTCGGTCGCCGGCACGATCACCGCATGGCCCTTCGGCAGCTTCGCCGCGATCCCATCGATATGCAGATCGGCGAAGCTCTTGTTGGTGTTGACGATCAGATAGCCCGTCGGCTTGAGGCCGGCGAAGACGTCGACCACCTTGAACAGCGTCGGGTCCTGCACGATCAGGCAATCCGGCTCGGCGATCGGCTCGCGCAGCCGGATTTCCTTCTCGGCCATGCGGCAGAAGGCGACCACCGGCGCGCCGGTGCGCTCCGAGCCGAAGCTCGGAAAGGCCTGCGCGTGGCGTCCCTCGAGAAAAGCGGCGACCGACAACATTTCGGCCCCGGTCACGACGCCCTGTCCGCCGCGACCATGAATGCGCACCTCGAACATGGCTCCTCCCGACCGGCTTCTCGATTGGCCGCCAAGAAGCATAGGATCAGCCGCAGCGCCTTGTCTTCGATCAAGCGCGGCCGATCGCCGCGGCGCGCCGTCGCCTCAGGGGTAGTCGACGCCGATCAGGTAGAGCCCGTCCGGCGGCGCCACCTGGCCGCAGCGGGCGCGTTCCCGCGCGTGCAGCGCGTCTTCGAGATCATCGGCCGTCCACTTGCCCGAGCCGACATGCTCGAGCGAGCCGACCATCGAGCGCACCTGATGGTGCAGAAAGCTGCGCGCCGAGGCGTGAACCTCGATCATGTCGCCGGCCCGCGTCACGTCGAGACGGTCGAGCGTGCGCACCGGCGAATTGGCCTGGCACTCGGCGGCGCGGAAGGTCGAGAAATCGTGACGGCCCAGAAGCCTTTGCGCCGCCGCCTGCATCGCCGCCGCGTCGAGCGCCCGCGCCACGTGCCAGACGAGGCCGCGCGCCAGCGTCGGCGGCGCGCGCCGGTTGAGCAGGCGATAGACATAGTGGCGCTTCACCGCGTCGAAGCGCGCCTCGAAATCCGCCGCCGCGGCGGCCGCCTCGACGACGCTCACCGGATGCGGGCGCAGATGCGCGTTGAGCGCGTCGCGCAGCCGGTCGCCGCGCCAGTCGCGGATCAGGTCGACATGCGCGACCTGCGCCGTGGCGTGCACGCCGGCGTCGGTGCGGCCCGCGCCGTGGATCGTCGCGCGCGCGGGCTGAATGGCGGCGACGGCGGTCTCCAGCGCCTGCTGCACCGACAGGCCGTTCGCCTGCCGCTGCCAGCCGACGAAGGGCCGCCCGTCATATTCGATCGTCAGTTTGAAGCGCGGCATTCACAGCGCGTCGAAGGCGCGGGCGTAGACGAGATCGCCCGCCGCCGCCGCCGCTGGCGCGCCGATCGTCATCGCGAGCAGATGCGGCGACGACCAGCGGCACACCAGTCCCGCCGCCGGCGCGAAGCCGAACCGCCCGTACCAGATCGGATCGCCGAGCACGACCAGCGGTCCGGAAAAGCCCGTTTCGAGCTCGCGGATGCCGGCGCGCACCAGCCGCGAGCCGACGCCCTCGATGCGCCTTCCGTCCGCCACCGCCAGCGGCGCCAGCGCCAGCGCCGGCCGCCCCGCGACGCTCGCCCGCGAAAAGCCGACATAGCCGGCGAGCCCGTCCCCGCCCTCGGCGACCAGCCCGAGGACGAGGTCGCCGTCGGCGCGCAGCGCCGCGACGAGGTCGGCCTCCGCCGGCGTCGGAAAGGCGGCGAGCAGCAGGGCGCGGATCGCGTCCGCGTCGGCGGGGCGCTCGCGGCGGATTTCAGCGAAATCGGGGGCGCGACTCATGTCAGCATCATACCGCGCGACAGCCGCGCGCCGCGCCAGAATTCCGCGCCCGTCGCGACGCCCCGCCCGGCCCGCTGCACCGCGACGAGCCGCAGCGCGCCTTCGCCGCAGGCCACGACCCCCTCCTCGAGCGTCTCGCCCGGCCGTCCCGCGCCCTCGG
>JAEULW010000110.1 GCA_016793505.1 Methylobacteriaceae bacterium
GGCCGAACCGCCGGTGGCGAGTGTGTCGAGGCGCGGGGCGAGTCGCCGAAGGGCGCGTCCGCCGCGCTTGCGCACAGGCCGCAAAGCCCTAGATTGGCGGCGATTCCGCAGCGAAAGACGTCGATGACCTTTGTCGAGGCCGACAAGGCCGCGGGCCGCCGCCCCGGCCAGATCAAGCTCTACGGGCCGGAGGCCTTCGCGGGCATGCGCAAGGCCGGCGCGCTGACGGCGGCTGCGCTCGACCTGCTGGTCGACGCGGTCCGGCCCGGCGTGACGACGCAGGCCCTCGACGATCTCGTCTCGACTTTCGCCCGCGACCATGGCGCCTGTCCCGCCCCGCTGTTCTACCGCGGCTATCCGAAGGCGATCTGCACCTCGATCAACCACGTCGTCTGCCATGGCATCCCCGACGACAAGCCGCTGCGCGAGGGCGACATCGTCAATGTCGACGTCACCCTCGTCGTCGACGGCTGGCATGGCGATTCGAGCCGCATGTATCTGGTCGGCGAGACGCCGCGCCGCGCCCAGCGGCTCGTCGAGGTCACCTATGAATGCCTGATGCGCGGCGTCGCGGCGGTGCGGCCGGGGGCGACGACGGGCGACATCGGCGCGGCGATCCAGGCCCATGCCGAGGCCGAGCGCTGCTCGGTGGTGCGCGATTTCTGCGGCCACGGGCTCGGCCGGCTGTTCCATGACGAGCCCAACATCCTGCATTACGGCGTCGCCGGTCAGGGCGCGCCGCTGCGCCCGGGGATGTTTTTCACCATCGAGCCGATGATCAATCTCGGCCGCCCGCAGGTGAAGATCCTGTCCGACGGCTGGACGGCGGTGACGCGCGACCGCTCGCTTTCGGCGCAATTCGAGCACACGGTGGGCGTCACCGAGACGGGGTGCGAAATCTTCACCCTGTCGCCGGCCGGCCTGCACCAGCCGCCCTACGCGAGATGAGCGGGCCAGACCCCGGCGAAGCGGCCGACCCGCCGCACTGGCTCGGCCATCGCGACCGCCTCAAGCAGCGCTTCCGCGAGCAGGGCGGCGACGCCCTGCCCGACTACGAGCTGCTCGAACTGCTGCTGTTCCGCTCGGTGCCGCGCCGCGACGTCAAGCCGATCGCCAAAGACCTCATAAAACGCTTCGGCTCTTTCGCCGAAGTACTTGGCGCTTCAAGGGAACGTCTACTCGAAGTCAAGGGCGTCGGCGAACAGGTGGCGACCGATCTGCAACTCGTCGCGGCCGGCGCGCGGCGGATGGCGAAAGGCGCGGTGGCGCAGCGGCGCACCCTCGGCTCCTGGGCCGCGGTGATCGACTATTGCCGCACCGCCATGGCCTTCGCCGAGCGCGAGGAGTTCCGGGTGCTCTATCTCGACAAGCGCAACGGCCTGATCGGCGACGAGGTGCTGGGCCGCGGCACCGTCGACCACACGCCGGTCTACCCGCGCGAGGTGCTGCGCCGGGCGCTCGAACTCGGGGCGACGGCGATCGTGCTGGTCCACAACCACCCCTCCGGCGATCCGAGCCCCTCCCAGGCTGACGTCAAGATGACCCGCGACATCGTCGCCCTCGCCAAGGGCATGGGCGTCGAGGTCCACGACCACATCATCGTCGGCCGCAACGGCCACGCCAGCCTGCGCGGCATGGCGCTGATGTGAAGCAATCTGTGTCCGCCTTTCACAGAGCGGCAACCGGATATTAAGCAGGGATTGCGAGACTTTTTCGAATGACCGCCGCAAGGCCATCGATGTTCCGCGCGCAAACACGAAATCCGGACGAGGACGGCCGCACATCGGCGTTCGTGTCGATGGCGGTCGCCGCCATTCTCGGCTTCGCCAGCGTCGCCGCCGCGGTGACCTGGACCGCGAGCCGCGCCAACGACATCGCCCGGCGCGAGCAGTCGGCGGCTCTCGAGAGCGCCGTGCGCGGTCTGTTCGCCGCCCACGAGGAGAAACTTCGCGCGCTGGCGCAACGCGCCGGCGTCGTGCGGGCCGAGGCCGAGGCGTTGCGCGCTGCCGTCGGCGCCCATCCGCGGCTGCACAATCCGCTGGAGCAGCCGCACGACCTGCTGCTGGTCGAGGGCGGGCGCGTCATCGTCGCTCTCGACATGACCAGCGAAGCTGGCGCGGCGAACATTCCGGCCGGCTTCGATCTCACCGCCCTGCCAAAAAATTCCCCGACCCGCCTCTACGTCGACGGCGAGCGCCTGATCGCGGCGGCCTCCGAACCCCTGGCGGGCGGCCGCCGGCTCGTTGCGCTCACCGAATTCGGCCAGGACGAACTGGCCCTGCTCGCCTGGAAATCCGGCGCCCAGCGGCTGCGCATCGCCGCCCGTCCCCCGGTCGAGGGCCTGCTCGCCAGTCTCGAGGTCGCCGCGCCCGACCCGGCGCGCGGCGGCGGCGCCTGGCTGGTGTGGGAGCCGTCCCGCCCGGGCGACAACACGATCTTCGAGACGCTGCCGCTGTTCATGGCGCTGACGGCTCTGTTCGGCGCCTGGGTGGCGCTGCATCTGCGCCGCGTCAACGCCGACACCGTCGCCAATGCGCGCCGCGCCATGCATCTGGCCGGCCACGACCGCCTGACCGACCTGCCCAACCGGTCGCTTTTCGGCGATCTCGTCGAGGAGAATGTCGCGCGAGCGAAGGCCGCCGGTCTCGGGGCCGCAGTGCTCTGCGTCGATCTCAGGCGGTTCAAGGAGATCAACGACAATTTCGGCCACGCCGCCGGCGACGCGCTGCTCGCCGCCACGCGCGACCGGCTGTCGACGCTGCTCAAGGGCGACGACGTGCTCGCCCGCGTCGGCGGCGATGAATTCGCGATTCTGAAGATCGACGTCGACCGCAAGCAGGCCGAGGCCTTCGCCGCCGCCGCCGCAGCGGCCCTGCGCGCCCCCCTCGACATCGACGCGACTCGCATCACCCCGACCGCCACGATCGGCATCGCCATCGCCGGCGCCGGCGTCGCCCCGCCCGAACTCCTGCGCTGCGCCGACATCGCTCTTTTCGAGGCCAAGGCGAAGGGCGCGCCGCACCGGGTCTTCGAGTCGCGGATGATCGACGAGTTGCGGGCCCGCAAGCGCCTCGAACTCGATCTGCGCCAGGCGCTCGCCGACGGCGGGCTCTATGTCGACTATCAACCGATCATGGCGGCGGACGGACGCACGGTCGTCGGCGCCGAGGCTCTGGCGCGCTGGCGCCACCCGGTGATGGGCTTCATCGGCCCGACCGAATTCGTCGCGCTCGCCGAGGAGCGCGGCATGATCGACGCGCTCGGCGACTGGGTGCTGCGCCGCGCCTGCCTCGACGCGCGCGACTGGCCGTCCGTGCTCTACGTTTCGGTCAACGTCTCGGCCGTGCAGTTTCGTCAGGCCGACTTCCTGCAGCGCGTCGACCGCGTGCTGGCCGAGACCGGCTTCGATCCCGCCCGCCTCGTGCTGGAGCTGACCGAGAGCGCCGTCGTCGCCGACGAGGGCAACGCCGAGGAGACGATCATCGAGCTGCGCGCCCGCGGCGTGCGCATGGCGCTCGACGATTTCGGCACCGGCTATTCGAGCCTGATCTATCTGCGCCGTTTCGCCTTCGACAAGATCAAGATCGACCGATCCTTCCTCGAGGCGATGGAGACGACCGGCGAGAGCGCCATCATCGTCCAGTCGATCGTCCATCTCGGCCGCTCGCTCGGCCTCACGGTGACCGCCGAGGGCGTCGAGACGCAGGAGCAGCATCGCTTCCTGCAGGCGCTCGGCTGCCACGAGATGCAGGGCTTCGTGTTTGCCCGCCCCGGCTCGCTCGACGAGCTCGTCGCCCTCGTCGCCGCCGCCGCCCCGCCGATCGCCGCCGCCGGCTGACGCCCGCGCGGCGCGCGATTGACAGCGCCCGCGCCGCCCTGTCCCTTGCGCGCATGCCGTTGCGACGTCCCCCGCTCGCGCTCGCCGCCGCGCTCGCCGCCGCGCCTGCGCTCGCCCAGACGCCGCCTGTCGAGACGCGCTTCAAGATCACCCCGCGCGTCTCTCAAGCCATGCTCTACGAGACCAACCCGGCCTCCCTGCCCTATGGCGCGCGCGGCTTCTGGTCCTCCTCGACGGTCGTCGGTCTCGACGTCACTGCGCCTCTGACGCCATATGCGACCCTGTCGGCTTCGGCCCAGAACCGCTTCTGGCGCTATCCGACGCGCACGCGCTGGCACAGCAACGACGCCTCCGGCAGCGTCGCGCTGACGCTGCGATCGGCCGGCTTCTCCTATGGCGCGCGCCTCGGCGCCTTCGGCAGCTACGATCCGGGATTTTCCGAACGCAAGGAGCTGCGCGCCGACGCGGCGATCTTCGTCTCGCGCACGATCGAAACGCCGCTGTTCGGCGCGCAAGTCACGCCGACGCTGACCCTGTCGCATCGCCGCGCCGACGCGGCGGACGGGGACAAGACGCGCCTGTCCGCCTCGCTCGTCGCGCAGCGCAAGTTCGGGATCGTGTCGGTCATCGCCCGCGTCGGCGCGGCCTATGACGTGTTTGGCTGCCGCGCGGTCTGCCGGCGCGACGTGGAAGTGACGGCGGGCCTCGGCGCGACGCTGGCGCTGGCGCCCAACGCCGACATCGGCCTCGGCGTCGACATGGAGCGCACCGTCTCCAATCGCCCGGGCCAGGGCTATCTGGCGGCGACCTTCGCGCCCCGCGCCGTGCTGCGCTTCGACTTCTGACGGACCGCGTCGTCAGTGCAGCCGGTATTCGGCGTCGACCAGCGCCAGCTCCGCCGGCCTGATCAACCGGCCATGGCTGACGCGCACCTCGAACAGCGGGCCGTCGAGCGAGCGCTGCCAGAAATCGAGGAATTTGCGCAGCACCGGAAAGGCCGGCGCGACGTCGTAATCCTGCCAGAGATAGCTCTGCAGCAGCGAGGGATGGTCGGGCATGCGATAGAGGATTTCGGCCGTGGTCAGGCCGTAGCCCTTCAGTTGCAACCGGAACGCTTCGTCGACGACACGTTGTGCAGCCATGGCGGAGCCTCGTGGTTTCGCTTGCGCCTGACGCCGTCCTCCTCGCCTTTCCTCTATTGCGCCCGTGAAAGATTAAACTTCCCCTTCGCGGCCGGCGTTCCGCAACGCTTCGACCGTATCGATGTCGAGGCGCGCGCCATGTTCGTTGACGCACAGTTCGACGACATCGTCGCCGGCCGCGGCGATCAGGCGACGGGCGCCGGCGTCGCCCTGCAAGGCGCGGGCCGGATCGAACAGCGCCCGCGCCAGCAGCGCCGGATTGCCCCGCTCGCCGGCGACGACCGGAACCACCGCCTTCGCCTGTGGCGCCGCGGCGAAGGCCGCGATCAGATTGTCGATCAGCGCGGCGCCGACCTCCGGCATGTCGCCGAGCAGCACCACAGCGCCGTCAGCGCTGTGCGGAACCGCCGCCAGGCCCGCGGCGAGCGAGGTGGCGATGCCCTCGGCGAAACGCGGATTGTCGACGAGGACGAGGTCGAGCCCCGCCAGCGCCGCGCGCACCGCCGCGCTGTCGGCGCCGGTGACGACGATCGCCGGACGGGCGCGCGAGGCCAGCGCCGCCCGCGCCGCGCGCCGCACCATCGGCTCGCCCTTCCAGTCGGCGACGAGTTTTGTGGAATCGCCGCCCGAGTCCCGCCAGCGCGACGCCTGCCCCGCCGCCAGCACGATCGCCGCCACCTCAGGGCGCGCGGTCATCATCGTCCTCGTGCGAGTCGCCGCCCTCGCGCGGCTGCGGCCGCGAGACGATCTCCATCAACAGACCGCCGACGCCCATGCCGCGGATGTCGGCGGCGCCGACCGGCACGCCGGCGATCAGCCGGTGCAGCACCCAGTCGAAGCCGTTCTCGCGCGGGCTGCGCGCGCAGCCCGGCGCGCCGATCACCGGCTTGCCGCCGATCGCGCCGATCATCAGGAGATTGCCCGGATCGACCGGCATGCCGAAATGCGCCACCTCGCCGCCCGCCGCCTCGAGCGCGGCGGGGATCACGTCGCGCCGGTCGGTGATCGCCGAGGCGCCGAAGACGATGATGAGGTCCGCCTCTTCGCGCGCCGCCGCGATCGCCTGAGCCAGCGCCTGCGGGGCGTGCGCGACGCGCCGCTCTCCGACGAGCTTCGCGCCGGTCGGCGCGAGGCGCTCGACGAGCACGCGCATCGTCTTGTCGATCACCGACGGTTTCAGCCCCGGCGCCAGCGTCGAGATGGCGATGACGCGCATCGGCCGGTAGCCGGCCACCGCCAACGCCCCCGCGCCTGCCGCGATGGCGCGCTCGACGAGCGCGCGCGGCGCCGCGAAGGGGATGATCTTCACGGTGGCGATCATCTCACCCTCGACCACCGGCTTCATCGCCGGCAGCGTCGCCAGCGTGATCGCCTCGTCGACGGCGTTGAGCGCGTCGACCCTGGCGACATCGGCGCGCAGCACGCCGGCCCGCGCCGCGAACAGATTGGCCCGGCCGGTGAAGGCCCGCTCGATCCGGATTCCCTCGCCGGCGACCGCCGCGGCGAGCGCGGCGGCGGCCTCGTCCTCGCCGACGTCGTCCGCCTCGAGCCGCGCGACCACGAGACTCTCGAGCCCGGCCGCGGCCAGCGCCTCTGCCGCCTCGGGCGTCACCAGCGCGCCCTTCTTCAGCGACACGCCGCCGATCCGCGCGGTGTGCGCAACGATCGCCCCGACGGCCGCGCGCGGCGCCAGCGACTCGAATTTCACGCCGCCTTCTCCGCCCGCAGC
>JAEULW010000115.1 GCA_016793505.1 Methylobacteriaceae bacterium
AGGTCGCCTCGCCCGCGATCATGTAGCCCATCTCGATGCCGGGAGGGGTGTGGCGGCCGACGACGCCGCCGGGCGCGACCACCACCATGTAGATGAAGGTGGCGTACTTGTCCGGCGGGAACATCTGTTTGGCGAGCTCGATGCGCTGCAGCGCGGTCTGCGGCGCGGGCGCGGCGGGTTGCTGCGCGAGGGCCGGCGCGGCGAGCGCGGCCATCGCAGCGAGCGCGAGACAAGTGGATTTCATGGGCTGACCTCCCGGCGGCCGCGACGCGGCTGCCGGGCCGAGCCTAGCGCATCGGCGCTGGACGGGAAGCCCGATGCGGCTCTTTCAGTTCGTCTTCACCGGCCGCATCAGGAAGCCGGGCATGTGATCGCCGAAGCCGATCACCGGCGCGTCGTCCTCGCGGTCGCGACGGGGGCGGCGGTCGCCGCGTTCGCCGCGCTCGCGACGCGGCTCGGTCTCGCGCGGCGGTCGCGGGGCGGACGGGGGCGGACTTTCGCGGGCGGCGCGCTCCTCGCGCGGCGGGCGCTCGGCGCGTTCAGCCCGCTCCGGCCGGGGGCCGCGTTCCGGGCGCTCGGCGCGTTCGGGCCGGTCGCTGCGTTCGCTGCGTTCGGGCCGGGCGGCGCGTTCGCCCTCGGGGCGCGGGGCGCGCTCGCGACGGCCCTCGCGGCTGCGATCTCGATCGCGGCCGCCGCGTGTCGGACGGCCGGAGCGTTCGCGGCGCTCGTAACGCGGGGCGTTGGCTGCCTCCTCGTCCGAGACGGGCGGGTCCAGCCGCTCGATCGTCTGGCGCGTCAGCTTCTCGATGTCGGAGAGGTGACGGGCGTCGTCCTCGGTGGCGATCGTGTAGGCGGTGCCGCTCTTGCCGGCGCGGCCGGTGCGGCCGATGCGGTGGACGTAGTCGTCAGCATGGACCGGCACGTCGAAATTGAAGACGTGGCTGACGTCGGGAATGTCGAGGCCGCGGGCGGCGACGTCGGAGCAGACGAGCAGCTGCACGTCGCCCTGCTTGAAGGCGTCGAGCGAGGCGATGCGGGCCATCTGGTCCATGTCGCCATGCAGCGCCCCGGCCGAGAAGCCGTGCTTGACCAGCGAGCGGTGCAGCACCGCGACGTCGCGCTTGCGGTTGCAGAAGATGATGGCGTTCTTCAGCGCCGGCTCGCTGCGGATGACGCGGCGCAGAGTCTCGCGCTTCATCGGACCCGAGGGCGAGGGCACCACCGCCTGACGGATGGTCGCCGCCGTGGTGGCGGCGCGGGCCACCTCGATGCGGGCGGGCTCGCGCAGGAACTGTTCGGTCAGCCGGGTGATCTCGGGCGGCATGGTGGCCGAGAAGAACAGCGTCTGGCGCTGCGCCGGCACCATCTTGCAGATGCGCTCGATGTCCGGGATGAAGCCCATGTCGAGCATGCGGTCGGCCTCGTCGATGACGAGGATCTCGATGCCGTTGAGCAAGAGCTTGCCGCGCTCGAAGAAGTCGAGCAGGCGGCCGGGCGTGGCGATCAGCACGTCGGCGCCGCGCTGGATCTTCGTCTCCTGATCGCCGAACGAGACGCCGCCGATCAGCAGGGCGACGTTCAGCCTGTGGTTGACGCCGTATTTGATGAAGGCTTCCTCGACCTGCGCGGCGAGTTCGCGCGTCGGCTCGAGGATCAGGGTGCGCGGCATGCGGGCGCGGGCGCGGCCGCTCTCGAGGCGCGACAGCATCGGCAGGGTGAAAGCGGCGGTCTTGCCGGTGCCGGTCTGGGCGATGCCGAGAACGTCGCGCCCCTCGAGCGCGACGGGAATGGCCTGGGCCTGGATGGGAGTCGGCGTGTCGTAGCCCGCGGCGGCCACCGCCTGCTGGACTTTTTCGCTCAGGCCGAGTTCGGAAAATTTCATGGACATCCGTTCTGGAGCGACCTTTCGGTCGGTCGCGGTCAAAGGCGTGGAACGCGGCGCGCAGTCGGGGGGTTGTTCGGCGCAACGCCGCGTCGATCGTCGTCGGCGCGCCGCCCGATCGGCCCGGAAGGCCAATGCAACGTCGGTCGCCCGTCCCCCGGCGCCGAGCGGAGACATAGGCTTTTTTTCGCGCCAGTCAATGCGGATGCGGCGCGATTGCCGGGAAATCCGGCCGCCCGGTAAATGTTTCCGGACGGCGCCGGGCCGATCGACGGACAGAGGAGGCCGATGTGCCGCAGACCGATCTCGTGTTCGTTCCGGGGCTGTTGTGCACGGCCGAGCTGTATCGCGACCAGATCGCCGGCCTCGCCGACCTCGCCCGGATCACGGTCGCCGATCATGGCGGGGCGGAGACGATCGGCGCCGTGGCGGCGTCCGTGCTGGCGGCCGCGCCGGCGCGCTTTGCGTTGTGCGGCCTGTCGATGGGCGGCTATGTCGCCTTCGAGATGCTGCGGCAGGCGCCGGAGCGCATCGAGCGTCTCGCCCTGCTCGACACGTCCGCAGCCGCGGATACGCCGCCGCAGACCGCGGCGCGGCATGAGCGGATCGCGCTGGCCGAAGCGGGGCGGCTGGCGGAGGTCGCCGCGGCGTTGTGGCCGAATTTCGTGCATGCCTCGCGCGTCGGCGACGCCGCGCTGCGGGCGCGCTACGATGCAATGGTGGCCGAGACAGGGGCGGCGCGGTTCGTGCGGCAGATGCGCGCCATCATGTCGCGGCCCGATTCCCGTCCCGGCCTCGGGGAAATCGCCCAACAGACGCTGGTGCTGGTCGGCGACGCCGATCGCGTGACGCCGCCGGCCGAGGCGCAGGTCATCGCCGACGGGATCGCCTTCTCGCGGCTAACGACCATCGCCGCCTGCGGCCATCTGTCGACGATGGAGCGGCCGGAGGCGGTCACCGCCGCGCTGCGGCAATGGCTGACCGCCGCGGCCTGACGGTTCACTTCTTCGGCTGGCCGGTGCAGGGATCGACCTTGATCCGGTCGATCGAGCCGACCGGGCTCAGGTCGACGCCGCGCGGGGCGGGGACGGACGCGCCGCCGAGCAGCGTCATCGTGCCGTCCGCCTTGACCAAAGCGATGCGGGGCAGGCCGCCGCGCAGCGACTGATCGAGCGTGATCGACAGGCCGATGGCGACGGCGCCGATGATGGCGACCGTCGTCGCGACATTGCGCAGCGTCGAGAGCGAGGCGGGGGAAGTGACATCGGCCATCGGTCGCCGTCCTTGGTTGCAGGGTCGGCGGACAGGATGGGCGGTTAAGGTTAACGGCGTCTTGCCGCGGCTTCAGACGTCGAGCAGATCGCCGGCGAGGGCGGCGCGCTCCTGGATGAACTGGAAGCGCGCCTCGGGCTTCGATCCCATCAGCCGCTCGACGGCGTCGGCGGTAGTCTCGCGATCCTCGGGCAGGACGGCGACGCGCAGCAGGGCGCGGCGCTTCGGGTCCATCGTCGTTTCTTTCAGGTCTTTCATCGGCATTTCGCCCAAGCCTTTGAAACGACTGATCTCGACCTTGCCGCGCCCGGAGAAGGCGGAGGCCAGCAGCCGCTCCTTGTCGGCGTCGTCGCGGGCATAGACCGACTTCGCGCCCTGGGTCAGCCGGTAGAGCGGGGGCACGGCGAGGAAGAGATGGCCGTTGTCAATCAGCTTCGGCATCTGGCGCCAGAAGAAGGTGATCAGCAGCGAGGCGATGTGGGCGCCGTCGACGTCGGCGTCGGTCATGATGATCACGCGCTCGTAGCGCAGATCGTCTTCCTTGTAGTGCGAGCCGGTTCCGCAGCCGAGCGCCTGGGTCAGGTCGGCGATGGTCTGGTTGGCGGCGAGCTTGTCGCGGCCGGCGTTGGCGACGTTGAGGATCTTGCCACGCAGCGGCAGCACAGCCTGTGTCTGGCGATCCCGCGCCTGCTTGGCGGAGCCGCCCGCGGAATCGCCTTCGACGATAAACAATTCAGAGCCTTGCGCGGCGTTGTTCGAGCAATCTGCGAGCTTGCCGGGCAGGCGTAGCTTGCGCACCGCGGTCTTGCGGGCGACGTCCTTCTCGGCGCGGCGGCGCAGACGCTCCTCGGCGCGCTCGACCGACCAGTCGAGCAGCCGGTTGGCCTGCGAGGGGCGCTCGGCGAGCCAGTGGTCAAAACTGTCGCGCACCGCGTTCTCGACGAGGCGCGAGGCCTCGGTCGACATCAGGCGGCTCTTGTTCTGGCCCTGGAACTCCGGCTCGCGGAAGAACACCGAGATGAGCGCGGCGCAGCTCGCCATGACGTCGTCGGTGGTGATCTGGGCGGCGCGCCTGGTCTGGCCGACGCGCTCGGCATGGTCCTTCAGGCCGCGCAGCAGGGCGACGCGCAGGCCGGATTCATGCGTGCCGCCGTCCGGCGTCGGGATGGTGTTGCAGTAGGAATGGACGAAACCGTCGTCCTCAGCCAGCCAGGCGACCGCCCATTCGAGCGAGCCGTGGCCGCCCGGCTTCTCGACCTTGCCGACGAACATCGGCTCGGCCACCAGCTCCTTGCCGCCGATGTCCTGATCCAGATAGTCCTTCAACCCGCCGGGGAAATGGAACACCGCCTCGGCCGGCACGGAGGCGCCGGGCTCGAGCAGGGCGGGATCGCATTTCCAGCGGATTTCGACGCCGCCGAAGAGATAGGCCTTGGAGCGCGCCATGCGGAAGACGCGGGCCGGCTTCAGCGCGGCGCCCTTGCCGAAAATCTGCTCGTCGGGGCGGAAGCGCACGCGCGTGCCGCGCTTGTTGGGGGCGGGGCCGACCGTCTCCAGCTTCGTCACGGCATGGCCGCGCTCGAAGGCCTGGCGATATTGCGTGCGGTTGCGCCAGACCTCGACCTCGAGGCGCTCGGACAGCGCATTGACGACCGAGACGCCGACGCCATGCAGGCCGCCGGAGGTCTGGTAGGCGCCGGAGTCGAATTTTCCGCCGGCGTGCAGCGTCGTCATGATGACTTCGAGCGCCGACTTCTTCGGGAACTTGGGGTGCGGATCGACCGGAATGCCGCGGCCGTTGTCGGTGACCGCGCACCAGCCTCCGGCCTGCATCTCGACTTCGATGAAGGTGGCGTGGCGGGCCACCGCCTCGTCCATGGCGTTGTCGATCACCTCGGCGAAGAGGTGGTGCAGGGCGGTCTCGTCGGTGCCGCCGATATACATGCCGGGGCGCCGGCGGACGGGCTCGAGCCCCTCCAGCACCTCGATCGAGGCGGCGGTGTAGTCGGCCTCGCCAGGCGTTCCGGCGCGGGCCGGCTTGCGCTCGGCCGCCCTGGCGGGCGCGGCGGCGGAAGGCTTACGCGCGGCCGAGCCGCCGAAAAGATCACCGTTGGAAGCCATGAAGTCCCGTGACGCGCGGAGAAACGAGGCCGATTCGCGAGCCTCGCCTCCTTATGCCACGAAACCGCGGGCGGGCGCGAACGGACCGGAAACGTCGTCCCCGGCCGTCGCGGGGTCAGTTGACGTGGGCGAGGGGTCCGGCCGGCTCGACCGGCGCCGCGCCGTTCTCGCGCAGGATCTCCACGGCCTCGGGCGTGCGCAGCCAGTCGAGAAAGCGGCGCGTCGCTGCGTCCGGCGCCTGCGCCGTGACGATCCAGACGCGGAATGCGTCGCGCCAGGCGCCGCCCTGCATCGCCGCCAGCGAGGGCTCGACGCCGTCGATGGCGACCAGCCTGAGTCGCGGACGTTCGGCGAGGATCTGCATCAGCGTCGCCGGCGCGAGCGAATTCGGCACCGCTTCGGCCATCTGGATGTTGTCGTGATCGGTGGCGGCGACCGGCACTTCGGGGCGCGCGCGCAGCTTCTCCATGGCCGGGCCGACGCCCGGCAGGTTCTGCGCCATCCACGGCGTCATCGAATCCGAGCGGGGGCGCAGGATGGGTTTGATCTCGGCGCCGTCGGCCCAGGTCCGCTTGCGACCCTCGTAGATCGCGGCGATGTCGGCGCGGGCGAGCGATTGCGCCTTCGGATGCGAGGTGACGAAGACGAAGGGCGTGTCGAGGAATGGCGCGTCGACGACTCCGCGCGCCCGCTCGTCGGGCTTCAGCGGCCGGCTCGACAGGGCGATCTGGAGCGCGCCCTCCGCCGCCGCGGCGATCCCGCCGCCGCTTCCGAGACCGCGGACAACCTCCACCCCATCGTCGGGCGCGGCCGCGGCGTAGCGCGCGGCGAGGGTTTCGAACATCGCCGCCGCCGCGCCCGTGCCGCCGATGGTGACCTTCCCGGCCGCGGCGCCCGACGCCGCGAAGACGCCGACCGCGATGATGAGCGCCCGCATCAACATGACTGTGCTCCCTATCCGAGCCGGGAGCCTGTCCGCCGCCCCGTAAAGGAGCGGTTGCGAGACCGACGCCATTTGCGCGCGACGGACAACAAATCGTCACGCATGACCTTTCGTAATGCATTGTTACAAAACGAAATTTACGAATCCTTCGGAGTTTCCGGCGCAGTCTGCGCCCGAGTTCCACGGGTCGGGGCGTCGATGCGTATCCGCTCTCTGCGTGTGATCGTCGGTTCGATGGGACTGGCCGCCTCGCTGTCGATCGCGGCGGTCATCCCGATCGGCTACGCGGTCGTCGCGCATATCGCCGAGGCCGGCGCGATGGCGCATGTGGCCGAGCTCAGCGCGACGCGCGCCGCGCGCTACATCTACCAGCACGGCGCCATGTGGACGTTTCACAGGCTGCGCCTCGTCGAGACCATCGCGCTGCCCCCGGAAATCCAGAGCAAAGTGCGCCAGCGCCTCTATGACGCGCGCGGACGTCTGGTCGCCGAGGTCGGCGACGGCCCGGCCTGGCCGACCTCCGTGACCACCAAAGCGCTGCACTCGCGCGACGAGACGGTCGGCCGGCTCGAGGTCGAGGCCAGCCTGAGGCCCTTGCTGGCGCGCACCGGACTTGCCGCCCTGTTCGCCGCGCTGCTCGCCGGCGCCGTCTATGTCAGTTTCCGCCGGCTGCCGCTGCGCGCGCTCGATCAGGCGGTCAGCGAACTGGAGCAGCGCGAGCGCGAGCTGCAACTGGCGAACGGGCGCTTCGGGGCGGCGCTCGCCAGCATGCCGGTCGGCCTGTCGATGTTCGGGCCCGACCATCGCCTGGCGCTGTGCAACGACCGCTATGTCGCCATGTACGACCTGCCGGCCGAGGTCGCGCAGCCGGGCGTGCTGCGCAGCGAGATGATGAAATTCCGCGCCGCGGCGGGCAATGCCCCGGCCGATCGCGCCGGCTACGAGGCGTGGATCGCCGACCTCCTGCGCCGGCGCGAGCCGGCGACCGGCGAATGGAAGCTCGACGACGGCCGCATCATCCGGCTCGGCGTCGCGCCGGTGGCCGAGAGCGGCATGATCGCCATGCACGAGGACGTCACCGCGATCAACGAGGCGCGCGCCCGCATCGCCCACATGGCGCATCACGACGCGCTCACCAATCTGCCCAATCGCGCCCTGTTCCGGCACGAGGCGGAGCAGGCGCTGGCCGAACCCGACGCCTGCGTGGCGGTGCTGACGCTCGATCTCGACCATTTCAAGGAGGTCAACGACAGTTGCGGCCATCCGGTCGGCGACCAGCTCCTGATCAGGACGGCCGACCGTCTGTCGGCCTGTCTGCAGCCGGGCGAGTTCGTCGCCCGTCTCGGCGGCGACGAATTCGCGGTGATTACGCGGGGGCCGCAGGCGGCGCAGCGCGCCGAGGGGCTTGCGGCCGAGATCATCGCGACGCTCGCCGAGCCATTCGACATCGATGGCCATCATCTGGTGATCGGCGCCAGCGTCGGCGTCGCGGTCGGCCCGGCCGACGGGCGCGATCCGGACGAGTTGCTGAAGGCGTCGGACATCGCGCTCTATCGCGCCAAGTCGGAGGGGCGCGCGGGCTGCCGCTTCTTCGAGCCCGGCATGGACGCGCGCATGCGCGAGCGCCGGCAGCTCGAGGCCGACTTGCGCCTGGCGCTCGTCAATGGCGAACTCGAAATGCACTACCAGCCGCTGATCAGCCTCGCCTCCAACCGCGTCACGGCGGTCGAGGCGCTGATGCGCTGGACGCATCCGACCCGCGGGCCGGTTTCGCCCGGCGAGTTCATTCCGCTTGCCGAGCAGATCGGCCTGATCGGCCAGCTCGGCGCCTGGGCGCTGCGACAGGCCTGCGCGGACGCTGCGTCCTGGCCCGACCATGTGCGCGTCGCTGTCAATGTCTCGGCGGCGCAACTGCGCGCCGACACGCTGCTCGTCGACGTGGTGGCGGCGCTGGCCCAGTCCGGCCTGCCGGCGCGGCGTCTCGAGATCGAGATCACCGAGAGCGTGCTGCTCGTCGACACGGCGGCGACGCTCGAGAAGCTGCAGCGGCTGCGCAGTCTCGGCGTGCATGTGGCGATGGACGATTTCGGCACCGGCTATTCGTCGCTGAGCTATCTCCGGCGGTTCCCCTTCGACCGGATCAAGATCGACCAGTATTTCGTCCGCGATCTCGTCTCGCACGAGGAGTCGGCGGCGATCGTCCGGGCGATCATCGGGCTCGGCCGCAGTCTGCGCATGGACGTCACCGCCGAGGGCGTCGAGACCGAAGAGCAGCTGGCGCTGTTGCGCGCCGAGGGCTGCACCGACGTGCAGGGCTGGCTGTTCTCCAAGGCGCGGCCGAAGACCGAAATCCCGCCGCTGCTGGAAACCATACGGCCGGCTCGCGCCGCCTGACGCCACGGCAAGGCGACATTCTTAACGTTTCGCTCACGAATTCGCGCGGTAATCGACGTGATTTCAGCATGGAGTCGTCGCCATGGCCGTTTTCGGCCGCCGGGCCGAAGCCGCCTTCGCGCAGGGCGCGGCGGCGGCCGACACCAACCATCACAGCGTCGCCGAGCAGATCGCGCCCGACGCCGCCCATCTGCTGGCGGTCCGTCTCGAGGCGAGCCGGGCGGCGCTGGAGCGGCGGCTCGAAAGGCTGACCCGGCAGGCGAGCGACAAGGCGGGCCGGCCGATCCGGCTGGCGCCGGCGATGCTGATCCCGGAACCGTGCTGGCGGGGGCGCTACGGCAAGTTCCTGCTGCAGGCGCTGGAGCTCAGCCCCTACGATCCCTGGAACGTCGCCACGCTGCCGACCCATCCCGCCGACGCGTCATTGATCGAGGCGCCATTGCATCCCGGCGAGCCGACGCATGAGGCCATCGTCGCGGTCAATGCGCGGCTCGGCGAGATCAAGCGCCTCTATCACGAGGGCCACGAGCAGGTGGAATGGACGAACGATCCCGCCGATTTCCGCGCCGCGCATGACCACGCCATCGAACTGGTGAAGGGCCTGGCGGCCGACCGCCTCACGGCGCTCTATCCGCCCGAGCCGGAGGCCGCGCCGACGCAGGCCGACGCGGCGTCCTGAGCCGCGCCGTCAGGCGATCTTGCCGCCGCCCTTGCGGGTGATGGCGACGACCGAGGGGCGCGGCGGCATGTCGGGCCTGAAATCGGGCCAGCGCGTCGAGGGTTTTTCGAAGGTCGCGGGCTCGGCCTTCGGATCGTCCTCGTCGGCCTCGCCGGGATGCTGCACGGCGACGAAGAAGGTCTCGCCGTCCGGCGTCGGGCAGGGGCCGCACATCTCGGCGCCGTTCGGCACGGTGAAGAACAGTTTCGAGGCGCCGCGCAGGGGGCCTTCGGTCTCGAGCGCCCAGAGCCCGTCATTGCGACCGGTCTTGCTGCGCGAATTGCCGTCGGTGGCGATCCACAGCCGCCCGTCGGCGTCGATGGCGCAATTGTCGGGCATGCCGAACCAGCCGTCCTTCGTCGTCGCCGGATTGAAGGTGGCGCCGACCGCGGCGATCGAGGGGTCGCCGCAGCGCACCAGGATTTCCCATCTGAAATTCGCGGCGGCGTGATCGCCGTCGGGCGGGGTGATCTCGAGGATGTGGCCGAAGCGGTTCTCGGCGCGCGGATTGGCGGCGTCGATCTGATCGGCCTTGCGGCGGACGTTGTTGGTCAGCATCACATAGACCTTGTTGGTCTTCGGATTGGCCTCGACGTCCTCGGGCCGGTCCATCTTCGTGGCGCCGAGCAGATCGGCGGCGCGGCGCGCCTCGATCACCACGTCGGCCTGGCTGCGGAAGCCGTTTTCCGCCGTCAGCTTGCCCTGGCCGTGGACGAGCGGCATCCACACGCCGGAACCGTCCGCATCGAAGCGGGCGACCGACAGCACGCCCCTGTCGAGAATGTCGCGATTGCCCTCGCGGCCCGTCGTATCGACCTTCGCTTCGGTGACGAAGCGATAGACATAGTCGAAGCGCTCGTCATCGCCCTGATAGATCGCGTAGCGCCCGTCCTTGTTGACGATTCCCGCAGCGCCCTCGTGCTTGAAGCGGCCGAGCGCGGTGCGCTTCTTCGGCGTCGAGGCGGGGTCGAAGGGATCGATCTCGACCACCCAGCCGAAGCGGTTGGGCTCGTTCGGCTCCTTCGTCACGTCGAAGCGGGCGTGATGCCTGCCCCAGTCGTAGCCGTGGCTCGGCAGATTGTAGCGCTTGTTGGACTTGCCCTCGGCCGAGTCCGCCGGAAAGGCGCCGGAGAAGTAACCGTTGAAATTCTCCTCGCAGTTCAGCCACGTCCCCCAGGGCGTGACGCCGCCGGCGCAATTGTTGAGCATGCCGAGCACGCGTTTGCCGTCCGGATCGGCCGAGGTCTTCATGCGCGCGTCGCCGGCGGCGGGGCCGGTGATCTCCATCGCCGTGTTCGCCGTGATGCGGCGGGCGTATTTCGAGCCCTCGACGACCGTCCATTTGCCGTCGGCGCCGCGCGCCACCTCGATCACCGAGCCGGCATGCGCCGCCATCTCGACGGCGATCATTTCGGCCGTCATGCCCTTGAAGCGCACGTCCTTGACGTCCTGCCGGCCGATCGCCGGGAACATCAGCTCCTCGTTGGTATATTCGTGATTGACGCAGAGCAGGCCGCGGCGCCCGCCGTCGATCGGGAAATAGCCGAGGAAGTCGTTGTTGTAGCCGAACTGCTTGTCCTGCGCGGCGCCGGTCTGGGCGCGCGGATCGAAGGGCGGCGCGTCGGCCGTCACCTTGTCGCCCCAGCGGATCAGCACCTGCGCGTCATAGCCCTCGGCGACGTGCATCTGTTCGTCGGCGCCGGCGGCGAGCTCCTTGAAGGCGAAGCGCGACTGGGGCGCCGTTCCCTGCGCCCGAGCCGCGCTCATGGCGAGCGGCGACACGGCCGAGCCGATGACCGTCGCCGCCAGAGATCCGCGCAGGAAATCGCGGCGAGCGAGGCGGGCGGCGATGACGTCGCCGATGGTCGTATTGGCGCTGTCATTGGCGCCGATGTCGTCGGCGAGTTCGGCCGAGCGCGAACGCGTGTTGGCGAGATGATCGGTCAAGGCGGCCTCCGCGGGTCGCTGTCGTTCTGGCTCCGCCAGATGACGGCGTCGCGACAGCCGGCGGCCATTAGGCCATGCAAGAAGCCGCGGCGGAAGCCAGCGGCCGTCGAAATCGGAACGGCGCCACGTCGCGTCCCGCCGGCTCGCGCGTCGCCGCCTCAGCCCCGCCGGTCGATCACGCCGATCGCGAGGGCGACGAGGACGAAGAGCAGGGCGACGCCAAGCAGCAGCGCCAGCATGATCCTGCGCAGCCGCTGCGTCTCAGGATCGCGCGCGACGTTCCGGTTGAAGATGGTGTGGAACAGCATCGCAGAGCGCGGAACGCCGGTGCGGTTGACGAGATCGGTCGAGCGCTTCTCGATCCGGTAGGACAGGGCGACGGCCGCCACGAACAGCGCGAGGGCGAGCGGGCTCCAGATCGACAGATAGAAGGAAACGAGGGCGGGCATGGATCGATCCTGGCCTGCGGCGGCGACGCCGCGCCGACGACCATGGCGACGCCGGGGCGCCGCGCGGTGCCGTTGCGCACAGCGCGCGCCAACGCAAAGGGGCGGCCCCAGGGCCGCCCCGTCTCGCGTCCGAACCGTCGCCGGCTCAGCAGCTGTAGTACATGTCGAACTCGACCGGATGCGGCGTCATTTCGAAGCGCATCACCTCGGTCATCTTCAGCTCGATGAAGCTGTCGATGAAGTCGTCGTTGAAGACGCCGCCGGCCTTGAGGAAGGCGCGGTCCTTGTCGAGGTTCTGCAGCGCCTCGCGCAGCGAACCGCACACCGTCGGGATCTTCTTCAGCTCCTTCGGCGGCAGGTCGTAGAGGTCCTTGTCCATCGCCGGACCCGGATCGATCTTGTTCTGGATGCCGTCGAGGCCGGCCATCAGCAGCGCGGCGAAGCAGAGATAGGGGTTCGCCACCGGATCGGGGAAGCGGACCTCGACGCGCTTGGCCTTCGGATTGGAGGTGTAGGGGATGCGGCAGGACGCCGAACGGTTGCGCGCCGAATAGGCGAGCAGCACCGGCGCCTCGTAGCCCGGGACCAGACGCTTGTAGGAGTTGGTCGAGGGGTTGGTGAAGGCGTTCAGCGCCTTGGCGTGCTTGATGACGCCGCCGATGTACCACAGGCATTCCTGGCTGAGGTCGGCGTATTTGTTGCCGGCGAAGAGCGGCTTGCCGCCCTTCCAGATCGACTGGTGGACATGCATGCCCGAGCCGTTGTCGCCATAGATCGGCTTGGGCATGAAGGTCGCCGTCTTGCCGTAGCTCTGGGCGACCTGGTGGATGCAGTATTTGTAGATCTGCATGTGGTCGGCCATCGTCGTCAGCGTGCCGAACTTCAGGCCGAGCTCATGCTGGGCGGAAGCCACCTCGTGGTGGTGCTTCTCGACGACGGCGCCCATCGAGGCCATGGCGGCGAGCATCTCGCCGCGCATGTCCTGCGCCGAGTCGACCGGCGGCACGGGGAAGTAGCCGCCCTTGGTGCGCACGCGGTGGCCGAGATTGCCGCCCTCATAATCGGTGTCGCCGTTGCTCGGCAGCTCGACCGAGTCGAGTTCGAAGCCGGTCTTGTAGGGCGTCGCCGAGAACTTGACGTCGTCGAACACGAAGAATTCGGCCTCGGGGCCGAAATAGACCGTGTCGCCGACCGCGAGCGACTTCACATAGGCCTCGGCCTTCTTGGCGATGCCGCGCGGATCGCGGCCGTAGGGCTCGCCGGTGGTCGGCTCCAGCACGTCGCAGACGATCGACATGGTCGGCGCGGCGAAGAAGGGATCCATGCAGGCGCTGGCCGGGTCGGGCATCAGCGTCATGTCGGACTCGTTGATCGCTTTCCAGCCCGAGATCGACGAACCGTCGAACATCGTGCCTTCGGCGAACATCTCCTCGTCGACCAGCGAAACGTCGAAGGTGACGTGCTGCCACTTGCCGCGCGGGTCGGTGAAGCGCAGGTCCACATACTTGACGTCGTTGTCCTTGATCGCCTTCAGGACGTCCTTGGCGGTCTTCATAAGCGTCGTGCCTCTCTCGGTCTGTCGTTGCGGCGCAGGGCGTCGGACCGGCGACGGCCTGCCGAATTGGTCTTCAGACGACGGGCTGGAAATCAGATCGCGTCCGTGCCGGTCTCGCCGGTGCGGATGCGGATCGCCCCCTCGATGTTCGATACAAAAATCTTGCCATCGCCGATGCGGCCGGTCTGGGCGGCCTTGCGGATGGCCTCGACGGCGCGCTCGACGGCCTCGTCGGCCAGCACCAGCTCGATCTTCACCTTGGGCAGGAAGTCGACCACATATTCGGCGCCGCGATAGAGCTCGGTATGGCCCTTCTGGCGGCCAAAACCCTTGGCCTCGGTGACGGTGATGCCCTGCAATCCGGCTTCCTGCAGGGCCTCCTTCACCTCGTCGAGCTTGAACGGCTTGATGATGGCCTCGATCTTCTTCATCTGGCGACGTCGCTCCCCGCAGGCTGTCGGGCGTCCCGCCCGGCCGGCGCTCGGCTGGCGGTCTAGCATCAAGCGGGCCAAAGGGCCATGCGCCCGAATGGGCGGCGATAAGGCGCCGTCGGGACGCCCGCGGCGCCTAAATTGTAGGCATACTGCCTGCGCGATGAGCGAGGCGCTGCATGACGG
>JAEULW010000162.1 GCA_016793505.1 Methylobacteriaceae bacterium
TCATCGCCGTTCCCACGCCGCGACGAGCCGCGCGAAGGCGTCCGCCATGCGGGCGGTCGCCTGCCCGTCGTCGATGCGGCCGGCGAGCCAGTCGCGCGCCGGGCCTGAAAAGATCGTGCGGCCGACGGCGAAGCCGCGCAGGCTGGCGGCGTTTCGCGTCAATGCGAAGGACGCGACCAGATCGTCCTCCGGCGCGTCGAGGCCGAGCATGACGACGCCGCGGCAGTGCGGGTCGCGCGCGGCGATCACCGCGTCGATCCGCGCCCAGGCCGCCGCCGAGGGCTGCGCCTCGAGCTTCCACCAGTCCGGCCGGACGCCGAGATCGTAGACGCGGGCGAGCATGTCGGCGGTCGTCGTCTCGGTCAGCGGCCCATGCTTGCCGGCGACGATCTCGACGAGCAGTTCGCGGCCGACGCTGCGGCAGGCGTCGAACAGGCGCGTCAACTCGCGATCCTGCCGCGCGGCGAGGTCGGGCGGATCGTCGGGCCGGGCGAAGAACAGGGCTTTCACGACATGGTTGCGCGGCCATTCGACGAGGCGGGCGGCGAGCGAGCCGCCGCCCTCGACGTCGAAGGGGCGCGCGCCCGGCTGCTCGACCGGCCGCGCCAGCCACAGGCCCGCCGCTTCCGCCTTGAACAGCGCCTCGCGGCCCCAGCCGGAGTCGAGCAGCATGCCGAAGCCCGGCCGCCCCTGCGCGACGCGCGCCGCGGCGTCGACGGCGAGGGACTTGAGCTGCGACAGTCTGTCGCGGGAGGCGCCCGCCTCGTCCGCCATCTTTTCGAGCGGGGCGCGATGGTCGATGGCGAACGCGTAGAGATGCGGGGCCGGCGCGATCGAGCGCAGGCGGTCGCGCGTCGTCGCCCAGTGAATGTGATTGAGCTCGCCGTCGCGGCGCAGGGCGCGCTGCGGCGAGCCGTGTTTCAGGAAATGCTGCAGCTCGGCGAAGGTCGGGTATTCGACCGAGCAGAGCAGCCGCGACACGGCGAAGGCGCCGCAGGCGTTGGCCCAGGCGCAGCAGGTCTCGATCGGCTCGTCGCGCAGCCAGCCGCGCAGGAAACCGCCCATGAAGGCGTCGCCGGCGCCGAGCACGTTGTAGACCTCGACCGGGAAGCCTGGCCCCTTGATCCCCTGCTCGACGTCGTCCGGGATCGGCCCGTCGAAGACGACGCAGCCCATCGGGCCGCGCTTCATGACGATGGTCGCGGCGCTGACCGAGCGGACGACGCGGCAGGCTTCGAGCGGCTCCTCGACGCCGGCGGCGATCATCAGCTCCTCCTCGGTGCCGACGATGAGATCGCAACCGGCGAGCACCGGCCTGAGATGGGCGGTGACGGTCGCCGAGGAGATGTAGCGCTGCTCCCCGGCGCCGTGGCCGGCGAGGCCCCAGAGGTTCGGGCGATAGTCGACGTCGAAGGCGACGCGGCCGCCCTGACGCTGCATCAGCGCCATCGCCTTGAATTGCGCGGCGGCGGAATTTTCGCGCGCGAAATGCGTTCCGGAGAGGACGACGCAGCCGGCCCGGGCGATGTGGCGCTCGTCGATGTCGCTCTCGTCGAGGGCGGCGTCGGCGCAATCCGTCCGGTAGAAGACCAGCGGGAAGGAGCGGTCGTCCCTGATCCCGAGAATGGCGAGCGCGGTCAGGCGCTTCGGGTCGGTGCGCACGGCCTCGACGTCGACGCCCTCGCGTTCGAGCTGTTCGCGGATGAAGCGGCCGAAATGCTCGTCGCCGACGCGGGTGATCACCCCCGCCTTCAGGCCGAGCCGGGCGGCGCCGATGGCGGTGTTGGTCGGGCTGCCGCCGACCGCCTTGGAGAAGGAGGCCATGTCCTCCAGCCGGCCGCCGACCTGCTGGCCATAGAGATCGACCGACGATCGTCCGATCGCGATCAGGTCAAGTCGCCCTGCGGCCATAGGTTTCCCCCTTCCCTTCCCTCCGGATTAGCGCAGCCCGGCGGCGCTGACGAGAGGAACGACGCAAGGCGGCGCTAACCCTCCGGCCGGCCGACCGGAAAAATACCGATTGGCC
Organism: Methylobacteriaceae bacterium; assembly: GCA_016793505.1. Lineage (GTDB taxonomy): Bacteria > Pseudomonadota > Alphaproteobacteria > Rhizobiales > Beijerinckiaceae. The sequence goes on from JAEULW010000162.1 coordinate 2,027, forward strand.
CGCACTTTCCCAGTTTTTCTTAACGGGCGCCGCCGTAAGGTGGGACGCAAGCGGGTGGTGCGATGCTCGAAACGGATTTGCGCGCGGCGATCGAGGGGGGACAGTTGTTCCTCCACTATCAGCCGCAGATGACGGCCGACGGCGCGCGCGTGGCGAGCGTCGAGGCGCTGATGCGCTGGATGCATCCGCAACTCGGCCTGTTGATGCCGCACGCCTTCATCGGCATGGCCGAGCGCTGCGGGCTGATCATCCAACTCGGCGCCTACGCCCTGACGCAGGCGGCCCGCGACAGTCTGCGCTGGCCGGGGCTCACGGTCAGCGTCAATGTTTCGCCGTCGCAGCTGCACGCCGGCTTCGCCGACGAGGCTTTCGAGATCATCCGCCGGGCCGGCGGCGATCCCCGCCGCATCGAGCTCGAGATCACCGAGAACGCGCTGATGAGCGACCTCGATCGCGGCCGCGACATTGTCGCCCGGGCGCGGGCGCGCGGCTTCCGGATCGCGCTGGACGATTTCGGCACGGGCTTTTCGAGTCTCGCCTATCTGCGCGATCTGACCATCGACAAGCTGAAGATCGACCGCTCCTTCGTGCGCGAGACGCATCTGGCGCAGGGCGCGGCGATCGTCCACGCCATCGTCGCGCTCGGGCGGGCGCTCGGCCTGAAGATCACCGCCGAGGGCGTCGAGACGCGCGACCAGCAGATTTTCCTGAAGGCGGCGGGCTGCCACTTTCTGCAGGGCTTCCTGTTCTCGCGGCCGGTCGCAGCCGAGACGATCGACGCGATGCTGGCCGCAGAGGCGCCGGCGCGGGCCCGCGCCTGACGCGCGCCTTCCGCTCTTCCGCAACGACTCCCGATCGGCCGCCTCAGCGCGTCAGCCGGGTCGAACCGCCATTGGGGCCAAGGCCGGCGGGCACCGGCACGTCGGTCGAACTGTACGCGGCGTTCAGATAGAGCGCCGGCGCGCCCGACAGTTCGAGGCGGCGGGCGACGATGATAGTGTAGGCCGACATGTCGCCGACCTTGTACCTCGACGTGATCCGCAGATGGCCGCGCGGAAAATAGAGCGTGCCGAGCAGCACGCGCACGAAGTCGCTCGCCACTTCATGCTTGCGTCCGATCGAAGCGGCGCGATCCTCGAAAAAGAGAATGCCAGCCATCGGGCCGGTCTTGGGCGCCGTGAACTCGATCGTCGCCGCGTCCGTGAACTTGATCACCGAGGCCTCGCCGACGAGATAGAAACCGATATTCGTCCCGCGCAGGATCGTCACGCCGGAAACGTCGAGCGGACCGTCCTTGATCACGTATTCGCCCGGCGCGAACTGGATGTACTGGCCGCCGCTGATCTTCAGCCCGCCGCAGTAGACGCCGGGCAGAAGCGTGCGGAAGCCGAGGCCGGTGATGGTCAGGTTCTGATAGTCGCAGGCCGAATAGGACGGCGGCGGCCGGGCGGCGAGCGGATCGGGCATCGGCGGGCAATCGAGCTGGGGCAGTGGCGAGTAATTCGCCGCGCCGCCGCCCATGCCGCCCGCCGAGCAGGTGAAGCCCGAGCGCAGCGACGCCGAGTCGACGACCGACAGGCCGGCGGGATCGGTCGAGTCCGAATAGATCGAGCAGCCGGGCGCCTCGAGCCGCGAGGTCTTGTCGAGACTGACCGCCTTGTTGGTCCCGTCGAGGCCGATCATGCACAGCGGCATGCCGCCGGTCAGGCGCGCCTCGGCGCGGGCGTTGAGCGTGGTCTGGCCGCGATTGAGCAGCTGCGAGAAAGCCCCCTGCACCGGGAAGGCCACATGCACCGCGACGCCATTGTAGGTTCCGCCCGCGACCGGCGCCGGAGCCGGCGCCGGCGCTGGTGCGGCGACGCCGGGCGTCGAGAGGGCGCTTTCCGTCGAAGAGGTCTTCATCGACATGTCGACGTAGCCGCCGCCGCCGGTTCCGCCGCCCCCGCCGCCGCCGCCGCCTGCGCCGCCGCCGCCGGCCGGCGGTTGCGTCGACGGCGCGGAGGCGACGACCGAGGCGTTCACCGTGTAGCCGGTCAGCCCGCGGGCGGCGAGATGGGCGTCGACATATTTCTGCGCAAGCTCCCTGGCGCGCTGCGGATCGGTGTTGGCGAGCCGCAATTCGCGCGCCGCCGCGAGCGCGGCGGCGTCGGCCGCCTCCTGCATCTTGCGGCGCAGATCGGTCATCTGGGCGTAGTCGACGGCCATGCCGGCGGCGATGAGCAGCGCCGGCGCGACCAGCGCGAAATTCAGCGCGACGCCGCCGCGGCGGCAGCGTCGCAGCGCCGCAAGGCGCGCCGCGGCCGCGCGCAGCCGGTTGATCGCCGTCGTCACGCGGCGAGCGCGCGCTGGGCGCGCAGCACGTAGCGCAGCTGATAGCTCAGCAGCCGCCAGTTGATCGGCTTGGTGAGGAAGGAGGTGGCGCCGGCGCGATAGGCGGCGTCGATCGACTCGACGTCCTCGCGGCCGGTGACGACCACCAGCGGCAGGCGGGCATAGGCCGGCTCGGCCCGCACCCGGCGGATGAATTCGAAGCCGTCAAGTCGCGGCATGTCGAGATCGACCATGCACAGGTCGAAGCGCTCGGCCGCCAGCCGCTCCAGACCTTCCGCTCCGTCGCCGGCGATCTCGACCGAGACGACCGGCGTCGACAGGTAGACCGAGGCGAACTCGCAGATGATCGGATCGTCGTCGATCACCAGCAGGCGCGCCGGCTCGTCCATGACGAAGCTGAAGCGCCCATCGCGCAGCTCGGGGCGCGGCGGCGCCTCCGCGACCGGCGCGGCGACAAAGCGGTGATGCCCTTCTTCGAAACCGGACATGGCGGATCCCTGACCGGCGGCAATTTACGCGATCGCCCGTTAAAGCCTTGATGCAAGTCCCGCCTTAATCGGGCGCTCATTTTTTTGCGGCTTGTTTACTCTTCCCTTCGCTCTGGCCGCCCCGGACATGTCGCTCGCCGCCTGGTCGATCCGCAAGAAACTGCTCGCTCTGCTCGCCGGCACGGTGGCGCTCACCCAGATCGCGACGCTCGGCGTCGCCGCCTGGCAGGAGCTGACGCGCTCGGCCGAGACGCGCCGGGACGTGCTGCTGGCGACCTCGCAGGTGCTGGCCACCAGCGTCGCCGCCGCCGTCGCCGAGCGCGACGCCAACCGCGTCTACGCCGCGATGCGCTCGATCGGCCGCATTCCCGGCCTGCTCTATGTCGGCGTCGTCGATCGCGACGGCCGCGCGCTCGCCGATCTCGGCGCGGCGGAGCAGCTGTCCAGCGACGCCCGGCTCGAGGCCGATTCGGGCATCATCCCGGCGCTGACGCTGGCGCGCAGCCGCACCGTCGAGATGGCGACGCCGATCGTGCATGGCGGCGTCGAGGTCGGTCGGCTGCGCCTGGTGGCGGCGGGCGACGATTTCATGGACAGCCTCGTCGAGCGCATCGGCGGGGCGATCTTCGTCGCCGCGGCGGTCATGGCCATCGCCTTCGCGCTCGCCGCGCCCTTGCTCGGGCGCATCCTCGGCCCGCTGCTGGCGCTGGGCGCGGCGATGACGCGGATCAGCCGGCGGCACGACTACGCCGTCTCGCTCGATCCGGGGCGGCGCGACGAGGTCGGCAGCCTCGTCGCCAGCTTCAACACCATGATCGACGAAATCCGCCAACGCGACCAGCGGCTGAAACTGCATCGCGAGCAGCTCGAGGCGACAGTCGCCGAGCGCACGCGCGAATATGTGGCGGCGCGCGACGCGGCCGAGGCGGCGAGCCGCTCGAAATCGGACTTCCTGGCGACGATGAGCCACGAAATCCGCACGCCGATGAACGGCATTCTGGTGACCGCCGAGCTGATGGCCTCGGGCGCGGCGCCGCCGCGTCTGCGCCGCCACGCCGAAGTGATCGCCCGCTCCGGGCAGAACCTGCTCGCCATCATCAACGACATTCTCGATTTCTCGAAGATCGAGGCGGGGCGGCTGGATTTCGACCTGTCGAGCGTCGATCCGGGCGAGCTCGTCGAGCAGGCGCTTGCGCTGTTCCACGAGCGGGCGCGGGCGGCGGGCGTCGATCTCGCGGCGCGCATCGAGATGGACGCGCCGCGCGTCATCACCGTCGATCCGGCGCGCCTGACGCAGGTGCTGACCAATCTCGTCGGCAACGCCGTGAAGTTCACGCAGGCCGGGCGCATCCTCGTCACCATGCGCATGGACCGCGACAGACCGGACATGTTGCGCATCGAGGTCGCCGACACCGGCGTCGGCATCGCGCGCGACAAGCTCGCCCACATCTTCGAGGCGTTTTCGCAGGCCGACCAGTCGGTGGCGCGGCGCTTCGGCGGCACCGGCCTCGGCCTCGCCATCAGCAAGCGCATCGTCACGGCGATGGGCGGGACGATCAGCGTCGACAGCGCGGCCGGCCACGGCTCGACTTTCACGATCGTCATTCCGGCCAAGGCGCAGCCGCATCCGCTGCCGATGGCGCCGCGGGGGGCGCGCGCGGCGATCTCGGTCGCCGGCGCCGCGACGTCGGATGCGCTCGGCTATTATCTGCGGCATGGCGGCGTCGCCGTCGAGGCGGCGAGCCCGGAGGACCTCGCCGAAGCCGCGCGGGGCGCGAGCCTCGTCATCGCCGACGCAGCGACGCTGCAAAGCATGCCGCGGCTCGAGGCCCGCCACGTCGTCGCGCTCGCCGATCCGCTCGAAGGGGCGGACGAGGAGGCGCTCGTCGCCGACGGGCGCGCCGACCTGTCGATCCAGCGGCCGCTGTCGCGGGCCGACGTCGAGTCGGTGATCGTCAGCCTGGCCGAAGGCGGGCCGCTGCGGCTGGCGCGGGCGCGCGCCGGCGTCGTCGCCGCGACGCGCAGCCATCGCGGCCGGCGCGTGCTCGTCGTGGACGACAACGCCGTCAATCGCGACGTCGCCGCCGAGGCGCTGGCGCGCTTCGGCGTGACGGTCGATCTCGCCGAGGACGGCGCTCAGGCGATCGCCATGGCCGCGGCGCAGGCCTACGATCTCATCCTGATGGACGCCAGCATGCCGGACCTCGACGGCTACGAGGCGACCCGTCGCATCCGCGCCGCCGAAGCTGCGGACGGGCGCACGCCGGCGCCGATCGTGGCGCTGACGGCGCAGGTGGTCGGCGCCGACCCCAACGCCTGGCGCAACGCCGGCATGAACGGTCTGCTCGCCAAGCCGTTCACGATGCGCGCGCTCGGCGATTGTCTGGCGGCATGGCTGGGCGCGGGCGAGGACGCGGCGGCCGCGCCGGCGCAGGCGCCCGACACATCCGCCGGCGCGCTCGATCCGGCGACGATCGCGCAGCTGCGCGACATCGCCGCGCGCGGCCGCGAGGATTTCCTGCAGCGCGTCGTCGGACTCTATGACGAACACGCGCCGAAGGCGGCGGCCGAAATGGTCGCGGCGACGCGCGAAGGCCGTTTCGCGGACGCCGCGCGGGCCGCGCATGCGCTGAAATCGATGAGCGGCAATGTCGGGGCGCGACGCGTCGCACAGATCTGCTCGGATATCGAGCAGCTGGCGGGCGGCGCGCAGGCCGGACAGACGCGCGAACTGGCGCGCGACGCCGCCGACGCCGTCGAACAGGCGCGCGGCGCGCTGGCGCGCCTCGTCGCCGAGACCGCGCCGGCGCCGACGCGCCAGGCGGCGACGCGTTAACCCTGTTTATTCGGGTCTCATTCAAACTTCGCCGGTTACGCTGCGTTCATTGAAGTTACGGAGACGTTGCATCATGACGCGCCGTTTTCGGCACATCGCCATGATCCTGTTCATCGCCGCCGTGATCGTGCTGGGCTTTTTCGGCCCGTATCTGTTGTCGATCCTGCTGCTGGCGCTGGCCGGCCTGTGCTGGGCCTTCCCGCAGCGGCGCGAGGACGAGGCCGATCACTCGTCCGGCGCCTCGGCGATCGGATCGTAGCTCGCGGCGTCGAAGCCGAGCATGTCCCAGCTTCGCTGCATGTGCGGGGGCAGCGGCGCGACGACGTCGATGACGCCCTGCCCGCGCGGATGCGGCAGCACGAGGCGGCGGGCGAGGAGATGCAGCTTGCGCTCGATCCCGGCGGGAATGGCGCGCAGCGGATCGGTCAGGCGCGGGTCATTGTCGGCGAGGCGGCCATATTTGGGATCGCCGACGATCGGATGGCCGATCGCCTCGGCATGGGCGCGCAGCTGGTGGGTGCGGCCGGTGATCGGCTTCATCGACAGCCAGGCGAGGCGAGGCGGCGATTTGTCGACGGTCGCGTAATAGGTCAGCGAATGCTGCGCGTCGGGCTCGCCGTGACGGGCGATGCGCATGCGCTCCTGATCGGCCTGCGCGTCGTCGCGCGCCGCGCGCGACTGCGCCGCGCCGCGATCGTCGCCCATGCGGGCGCCCTTGGCGAGAAACAGCGAGATGCGCCCCTGCGCCGGTTTCGGGACGCCGAGAACCAGCGCCCAATAGATTTTCGTCGTGCGGCGCGAGCGGAACAGCGCGCCGAGATCGGCGGCGATCTTGCGGCTGCGCGCCACGAGCAGGACGCCGGAGGTGTCGCGGTCGAGCCGATGCACGAGCAGCGGCCGCTCGCCCTTGCGGTTTTCCAGCGCGGCGAGCATGCCGTCGACATGGCGCGTCGTGCCCGACCCGCCCTGCACCGCGAGGCCCCAGGGCTTGTTCAGGACGATGACGTCGCGATCCTCGAACAACGTCATCTGCGCGAGAGCGCGCGCATCGGCCGGCGTAGCCGTCGCCGTCTTCACCGCAGGCGCGGCGACGTCGGCGCGCAGCGGCGGCACGCGCACCTTCATGCCGGGCGACAGCCGCGCGCCGCCCTCGCAGCGCTTGCCGTCGAGCCGGATCTCGCCCTTGCGCAACAGCTTCGACAGATGCGACAGCGCCAGCGCCGGATAGTGACGCTTGAACCAGCGGTCGAGTCGCAGGCCGTCCTCGTCCTCGCCGACGATGCGCGTCTCGACGGGCGTCGTGGCTTGCGGCGGCGCGGGCGGCGACTCCTGCGTCGACGATTCAGGCCTGGCGCGCTTCATGTCGCGGCCCGCATCAGCCAGAGGCCGGCGAGACAGGCGCCGATCGACAGCGCGACCGAGCCCGCCACGTAAAGCGCGAAACCCGTCCAGTCGTGGCGCTCCATCAGCAGCACGGCGTCGAGCGAAAAGGCGGAGAAGGTGGTGAAGCCGCCGAGCACGCCGGTGGCGAGGAAGAGGCGCGCGGCCTGCGAAATCCCTTCGCCGACAAAAGCCAGCCAGCCGACGAGCAGCCCCATGGCCAGCGAACCGGCGACGTTGATCGTCAGGATGCCCCAGGGAAACGGGCTGTCGACGAGACGGCCGACGACGCCATTGACGAGATGGCGCAGCGCCCCGCCGAGGCCGGCGCCGAGGAAGACGAGGAGCGTCGCTTTCATGCCGCGCGTATAGCGCGGCCGGCGGCCAGCGTCATCCGGGCGGACGCGCCGGCCGCGCGCGGCGGCCGGCGCAAACGCCATCACCAGGCGCGGCGGCAGACCTGGCGCGGGCCCCAAGGGGTTTCGCGCCACCAGCAGCGCACCGGCGGGCCATAGGCGCGGCGCGGCGGCGGGCCCCAGCCCGGCGGCGGGGGCGGCGGGGGCCGATAACGATGATGGGGCGGCGGGCCCCAGCCGGGGTGCGGCGGCGGGCCCCACTGGGCCGACGCCGCGCTGACGCCGAGCGCCAGCAGAGTCGCAGCGATGAACGGAACGCGCATCTTCTCTCCTCGTCGAGCGCCCGCGCCGACCCCACGCGCCGCGCCACACGAGAAGAATGTGCGCGGCAAGCTGAACGCGCGATGAGCGCGCGATCTACTCGCGCCGGCGCTCCTTGCGCAGCCTCTCCCACCAGTCGAGGCGTTTGGCGATCTCGCGTTCGAAGCCGCGCTCGACGGGATGGTAGATACGGCGGCGCCCGAGCTGTTCGGGCCAGTAGTCCTGGCCGGAAAAGGCGTCGGGCTCGTCGTGATCGTAGCGATAGCCGGCGCCGTAGCCCTCGCTCTTCATCAGCTTCGTCGGCGCGTTCAGAATGGTCTTCGGCGGCGTCAGCGAGCCATGCTCCTTGGCGAGCCGCATCGCCTCCTTCCAGGCCGTATAGACCGCGTTCGATTTCGGCGCCGTGGCGCAATAGACGACGGCCTGCGCGATGGCGAGTTCGCCCTCGGGCGTGCCGAGGAAGTCGTAGGCGTCCTTGGCCGCACTGGCGATCATGAGCGCCTGCGGATCGGCGAGGCCGATGTCCTCGACCGCCATGCGCACGACTCGACGGGCGATGAACAGCGGGTCCTCGCCGGCGTCGAACATGCGCGCGAGATAATAGAGCGCGGCGTCGGGATCGGAGCCGCGCACGGTCTTGTGCAGCGCGCTGATGAGGTTGTAGTGGCCCTCCTGCGCCTTGTCGTAGATCGGCGCGCGGCGCTGGGCGATCGCCAAGAGCCCGGCCTGATCGAAGAGTTCGTCGGGCGCGGCGGCGCGCCAGATTTCCTCGGCGAGGGTCAGCGCGGCGCGACCGTCGCCATCCGCCATGCGCGCCAGCAGCGCGCGCGCCTCCTCGTCGAGCGGCAGCGCCCTGCCCTCGATCGTCTCGGCGCGGGCGAGCAGCGCGAGGATCGCGCTCTCGTCGAGCGCGCGGAAGGTGAGCACGCGGGCGCGGGAGAGCAGCGCCGCGTTGAGTTCGAACGAAGGATTTTCGGTCGTCGCGCCGATCAGCGTGACGAGCCCCTCCTCCATCACCGGCAGGAACGAATCCTGCTGGGCGCGATTGAAGCGATGAATCTCGTCGACGAAGAGCAGCGTGCCGCGGCCGCCGGCGCGCCGCGCGCGCGCCTGCTCGAAGGTCTTCTTCAGATCGGCGACGCCCGAGAAGATCGCCGAGATCTGCTCGAAATGCAGATCGATCTCGTTCGACAGCAGCCGCGCGACGGTGGTCTTGCCGGTGCCGGGCGGGCCCCAGAAGATCAGGCTGCCGGTCGATCGCGCGCGCAACAGCCGCGTCAGCGCGCCGTCGGGGCCGATGAGATGATCCTGGCCGACGACATCGGCCAATCGCCGCGGCCGCAGACGATCGGCGAGCGGGCGCGGCGGCGCAGGGGCGGCGAAGAGATCGTCGCTCATGCGTAAACCGCGTTCACAAATCGCGCGCCCGGCGAAAAGCGTCGCATTCGTGCAACAGAACGCGAGTCGGCGACGCGTTCAGCAATAAAAACATTACGAATCAGCGTTTCTTCGCCATCATGCGCCGCCACGGCGCGCGGCGCGCCGGGTCGCGATGTTTCGCGACACGTCAAGAAAAGTGAGGCGCTCATGCGGACCATTGCATTCGTCACCCAGAAGGGCGGGTCGGGAAAGAGCACTCTCGCCTCGTCGATCGCGGTGGCGGCGGCCGAGGCGGGCGAGCGCGTCTTCATCATCGACATGGACCCGCAGCAGTCGCTCGTCAAATGGGCGAAGGAGCGGGGCAAGACTGACGTTGCGGTGGAGACGGTGTCGCCCGGCAAGCTGAAAGCGGTTCTCGCCGCGCTCGAAAAGAAGGGCGTCACGGTGGCGGTGATCGACACGCCCGCCGGCGAGACGCCGGCCGGCGAGGCGGCGGTGCGGCTCGCCGATCTGACGATCATTCCGGCGCGGCCGAACGCTTTCGATCTGTGGTCGAGCGAGGCGACGCGGCGCCTCATCCGCAGCCTCAGGCGCGACTACGCCTTCCTGCTCAACCAGTGCCCGCCGGCCCAGCAGAGCGCGCGCATCGACGAGGGCGTCACCGCGCTCGAGGCGATGGGCGGGCTGTTGTCGCCGCCGGTGTCGGCGCGCGTCGACTATCAGGAGGCGACGCGGCTCGGCCTCGGCGTCACCGAATTCGCGCCGACCGGCACGGCGGCGCAGGAGATTCGTAAATTGTGGTCGTCGCTGCGCCGCCGCATGGCGCGCGGCGCCGCCGGTCAACGTCGCGCGGCCTGAAGCGGACCCGGGCTGCGTCCGTCGCGCCTCGCTCCCGAAAGGGGGCGAGGCGCTTCGATTCGCGGCGCCTGTTCAGCCGAAGCGGTATTCGGTGATCTGCGAATAGGTCTGTCCCGGCCTGAGCGTCGCATCCGGGAAATGCCGGTAGTTCGGCGAATCGGGAAACACCTGCGGTTCGAGACACAGGCCGGCATGGGCGCGGTAGGTCGCCCCGTCATGTCCGGCGACGGGCACGGCGAGCTTGGCGCCGTCATAGAACTGCAGACCCGGCTCGGTCGAATGCAGTTCCATCCCCAGGCCATTGAAGCGCGAGCGCAGCGTCGCCAGATGCGCGAGCCGCGTCGCCGGATCGGGCCGGCGCGCGATGGCGAAGTTGTGGTCGTAGCGCTGGCCCGAGCCGTGGCGGACGAGCCGCGGGGCGCGGAAATCGAACGGCGTGCCGGCGACGGAGACGATCTCGCCGGTGGGAATCAGATCCGAATCGACCGGCGTCATAAAGCCGGCGGCGATCTGCAATTCGTGATCGCGCACGTCGGGCGAGCCGTCGAGATTGAAATAGGAATGCGTCGCCAGGTTGACGATCGTCGGCGCATCGGTCGTCGCGGTCAACTCGACGCGCAGCGTCGCCGCGCCGACCAGCGTGTAGACGCAGGACACGTCGAGCGCGCCGGGATAGCCATTGTCGCCATCGGCCGAATGCAGGGTGAGCTGGATGCGGCCTGGCTCGTGCGCGCCGATCTTCCAGGGCCGCTTGCCGAAGCCGCTGACGCCGCCATGCAGGCTGTGGCGGCCCTCCTGATTGAGCGACAGCGCATGGTCCGCCCCGTCGATCGAGAAGCGGCCGTTGCGGATGCGATTGGCGAAGCGCCCAGCGATCGCGCCCATATGCGGGGAGTGGGCGACGTAGTCCTCGATGCGGGTCAGGCCGAGCACGACGCGTTGCAGGCCGCCCTCGTGCGGCACGCGCAGATCGCGCAGCGCCGCACCCCAGTTGATCACCTTCGCTTCG